>CAVBFV010000001.1:0-42143 GCA_963594575.1 Lachnospiraceae bacterium
GCGAGGGCTTGGGAGTGGGTTAAGGACCCTCCCGCAGGGGAGGGACAGGTGGGGCCAATACAGCACCGAGTAGGGCGGTTTCCTCCCTCTCCCCTGAGGGAGGGCACTGAAAAAGGTGCCCTCTCGGACTATGGGGGTAGCGACTTAAAATAAGCGATGTTCAGAGTGCCCTCCTGCGGGAGGTCAATCTGATTTATATCTTGAATGGAGTCTTAGCGTAGAGGATGCCCCTCTAATAGACGGGGAAGAGGAACTTCAACGGCTTGCTGAGAATCCCTTTAATTCATCGCAGCTTCGGCATCCCACGTTATTCGCTAGCGAATTTGTGTTCTGTCACACAGCAGAACACATAAATCATTTCGAGGTCGTTCGATTTTGAACGGTCTCTTTCTTTTTATAAATACTTGGTATCATTACACTATCTTGGTCACATTTATCAAATACTCCACACATTTACTCAGCTTCCCATAAGAAGTACCAGTAGAGTTCACAACTTGAAGCACAAACGATGAATATTGATATGACAAAGGAGTTATGATTAAGAGTAGCCCAAACAGGAATAGTACTCTTCCATCCTCTCCACCATCTTCGGGAAGATAAAGTTGGTGGCAGAAGAGCCAGCGGGCTACGAACGTCCGTTCCATCCGTGAGTTCTGTGAAATCCGTGTGAGCTCTTTTTAGTATTCGAAAGGACTATCAAAGTCCTTCAGCATCTGATGCTTCGTATCCTTCTCGCTCAGATTAGCATGCTCTGTAGGAATACGCCAATCAATACCCAGGCTATCATCAAGAATAGAGATGCCACCATCAGCCTCAGGGTGATAAAACTCATCACACTATCAATTGCAGCAAAAGCTAGACAATCATTTTATGCTGTAAACACAGCAAAAGGCAAATCCATTTCTATGATATCCCTATCATCTGTTACCAATTTTATATTTGCTCTTTTACAAGCATCAATTATTACCGAATCTCCATAATCCACAGAAGTACCCATCGAAGAAATCAACTTATCAACATCTACCACATGGAAATCATCTGGACGCCTTGTGGCAATGCTTAAAATATCGCTGACTTGATTTTTGACTTCACTCAAAGCTAGTAAATATTCATTAGTAGGTCTAAAATCATGTTTGAAATCAGCATTTGTTAATTTATTTCTTTTCATCCATTGTTTAAATTCCAATTTCAATACAGCATTGACGTATTCTGCAACAACAAGTGAATTTATCCAAATAGTAGCGTTACGAGACATAATTTCCTTTAATAAAGAACTATAAGTCTTCTGCTTATAAAATTTCGAACTAGCCAAAGGAGCGAAAAGGAACATCCATACATTAGTATCAAAGAAGTATTTATCCTGTTCTCCGACCTGTCCATATTTTATCTTACTTGCTTTCATACAGAACTTCTTCTACATTTTTATCAAAATCCACAATATTTGCATAATATGCCTTTGCATTATCTGTAACTTTTTTTATACGAGAAGCTGTTTCTGGTGTAAAATTTTTCAAATGCAATATCGTCTTCAACTGTTCGCTAGTATAATCTCGATATAATGCTCCAATAACCACATTCAAAAAAGCTGTAGTCATGAACTTCACATTAGCAAAGTCCAACTCTACACTCTCACCTTTTTTAAAAGAGTTTACAATCAACTCATATATAGGTTGTCCCTCTTCTGAAGTTACTCCTTGATTAAAAGTAACGTGATCTACAATTCGAATCGTATTCATAATCTTACAATAAATCTTGTGAATTAGTTATTTCATTTTTTAGAGAGTAAGCCTTTTGATCAGCACAATTAAACTTAAGGTTTACAATTGTACCTGGAAATGGCTTTTCTAAAAAAGCAGTATCAAAACATCCTTTTTTATATTCCAACAAAGCATTCCCAGAAGCCATCTGTATCTCACCTTCATTCAAATCCATAAAATCTTTCAATATAGCAAGACCCAATCCGCCAGGAACGTCTTTGGTTGTATTACCCTCTTTAAAGGCCCATTTCAGAGTATCCTCAGCAGACAAAGGACTTTTTCCTCTTTTGCAAAGGAAATTATTTACATTCTCCTGTATAGACCTTCCCAAATTAGTAATGGTCATATCCAACATTGGACGCTTATCCAACTCATGACATTCACCACAGCTATATACATTTTCACACCCACCATGGCTTACCGCATTAGCAAAAACCTCATAGATACTCTCTATTATTTTTTCTTCTGCTTTTTGGGTACACTGTGGAAAACGTTGTTTCTGAATCAATCCAGTGTGAATATATTCCTTAAATTCAGAAGATTCCAATACCGAAAAACATTTATACATAATAAAGTTCTCTCTTTCCTTCACATTAGTTTGTACAGAAAAAGCACCAAGAAACCCTATGCGCGCTAAAGCTCTTTTCACAGTTTTTTCTCTCGGAGCATTTAAGAACATAGAAGTTCCCTTTTTAGTTGCAGAATCTAATATAGCTCCTAAAGCAGCAGACAAATTCGCATCAATATCCTTTACTTCATCAAAATGGAGCAAGACCTTACCACCCGAAAAGCTTTCGATCTTTTCCCATAAATCAGCAAGAAAAAGGATACCTTCCTTGTCTGCCTTTAGACTCTCAGCTATGTAAAATTCCTCATCCATGATTGTTAAATATAATAGACCAGAAGCCTATAACCATTTTTTTGATTGCAAAGATACTGCCATTTCATCAAAAAACATAATAATTTCACCTTTTTATACCTAAAAAATGCAAAAATGCAACGATATTGGAGTGTTTTAGAATATTCTCATTACCTTTGCACCCATGAAACAGCAAGAATATAACATATATATCAAGGAAGGGTGCGAGATAAAGACAGCCCAGATGCTTGATGCGCTAGGCATAGCGCATCGTCTACCATTCACGAGCGTGGAGATAGATGGCATTCAACATCTTGCTCCTCATAGCATTTTTCCATTTCACCTATCATCTTCGGGATAGTGAAGAGGTCTCTCACTCGCTTCATGCCATTCTCGGCATAACGCCTGCTAAGCTCCTTATCCCCCAACAAGATATCTATCGCCTTAGCATATGCTTCATCATCCCCTTAAGATTCATCTATACCTGTTTCACCATACTAACACTTCCCTAGAATGTCTCAAGACATATTGGCAGAAAGAAAGACAACACGACATATGCCACATTGTCAGTTTTTTCAAACATTAAATCTAAATGGCACATTACTTGCAAATGCACTATGCGAATAAACTTTCTTGTTTTCATTAATTCGAGAAACACTTTTGAAAACAAGTGGAACTATCCAATAATAGAATTATTAATTTTAAATTCAACGAAAATGACAAAAGTAAAGAATGTCAATGGCACAAGTAGATTTTCTGTCCCTTCTGGTTATGATTCTTGGCTAGACTACTGGGAGAAACAAACTGGCAAAACCGTTTCTATCTGCGGAGTTAGAGGCTGTTCCGATTCTGATTTGGTAGGAGGACATGTAATGAAAGTCAATTCTACAGACAAGCATTACTACATTACACCAATATGTAGATCTTGCAACACCCGTACAGACGAATTTTACGTATGTTGGGATTTGGTTCCTGTACCAAGCAATCTTTAGCAAAAAGCCAAGGTGAACTGGCTAAGTGTTCACAGAGTAACAACATCAACAGAAACCTGTTGGTTAAAAAGATTATTATGGCTAAAAAAGTAACTTCAAAAGCTGTTGCCTCAAAAGCATCAGCAGCCTTAAGAGATGGCCGTTCTAGCTCAAGAACTAAAAGTATTGCAGCTAGTGCTTTGTCTCAAAGAGAAAAGAAAACAAAAAAATGACTCATCTAACTTTGCCTCGGTTGAAACAACCGAGGCTTATGTTTTTCATAAATCCCATCCTTACCACCTATAATCTCCCATAACACTCCCTACAAGCCTCAATTTCCTTCGGCAACACAAAGAGTTTTTTTACCCTCTCATAGCCAGCTTGCGCCAAGCGAGAATGCAATACGGTATCTTCTATCAATTCGTCTATTGCCTTAACTTCTAAAGAGATGGAGGCAGACCCACCGCATTCGGCATGCAGGTGCTGATTGCAAACCACTTTGTGCTGCTCTGATGGAAACTGATGGGTAGTGAACGACAATTGAAAGTCTTCCGTAAGGTTGGCAAGGTATGTGTCAAGGAGATGAACGCAAGTGAACCATTGATGAAGCATCGTTAGCAAATTTAGCAAGTCACATCAGAACCAAGGTGTTTATTGAATCTTGAACGAAACAAATAACCTATCAATCCACCTACCAGCAAAGCTGCCAATAGTGATAATGCAAATACCCAAATTTCAATATACATAGTTATTACTTATTTAATGAAACAGTTTTAAGCAGATCATCTTTCTATCTTTGTTTTAGAAAGACTTTTTTCCACTTCATTGATTAAAGAATCAACAATACATTTTGTTATTTCATCAATTTGCTTCTGTTCTTGAACTTCAGCAAGATTCAAAATATTAACCATACCTTTAATTCCTAAAATAATTATCAAAAAACATCTGGTTTAACTCTGGTTTGAAATAGTGCTTACGTTTTTTCCATACAAAACCATCCCCTTTAGATATAATGGCAACATCAATAGGACCACCGACTCCCTCTTCAGACATAGTAATACGCCGATTCAAGTGAGTAATAGAAATTAAACTTTCAACAAGTTCGGCCATATCTTCTTTGTCTAATATGCCTAAAGAACTCATCAAAGGCGCTATTGACGTATCTCTAATGATATTATCCAATGTTGCACCCAATGTAGCTACCAGTTTACCTTCATCAATTGACGAATTTATAATATCTTTAGAGTATTGAGTATCAACATTATCTATCATCAGTTTCTTCAATTGAGAAGTAAAATTTCCAAAAATATCATATAAAGCTTTTTTCAGGTTGTCATTGATTCCATTTATGAAAGTATTGATTATATCAGTTTGCCCAAATCTACAAATTGATGCAGAATTATCTTCTGTAATACCAGCTGAAATATAACTGTTATAACGAAAATATTCATAAAATCCCCAATATAAACACACAGAGCGAAGAGAAGGAAATATTTCTTTATCCCCATACCCTACAACTACAATTTGTGTTTCATTAGCAAAATTGCTATTTCCATGAGCTACAAATTTAGCAAAAGCCTTAATAAAGAGTCTTTTCAGAGGAGCATTATCTCCAAATACATCTTCATGTTTAGCTATTACTTTTGCGCAATGTCCCTTGATGGATTGAACGAAGACTCTTTCAGGAAAATTCTGAAATGAAGTACAATTCTCACAAGAATTCACAACAATACTATTTAGCTGCAGAATAAATTCGTTTAGAAATAAACTTTTCTTTTCATTTGCAGTATTTGCTGCTATCTTTAAGATCAGCGTATAGAAATTTTCTATCTCGTTCTCCATATTTGCATTTTGCATTTCTGCAGAACAAAAATAATGGTTATTCTTAATAAACCCAAGAAAATCATCTAAATATTCAGAAATCGTTGCAAAACACCTATCTCTCAATTGCTTTCTATACAATTTTACAATAACCTCTATAGGAGTACTCATAAAATTTGCATTACCACAAAACATGATTCCTACAGGGTGATACTTAGATAATGCAAAAACTTTATTTGCACTATTTATAACCTTATGTCCATAGGGACTTGTTACTGTTATTGCACTATCTGCCGCTATCACAACAGCGTGCTTATTCATTACTGATACTAATGCTGTCATACGTATATTATTTTAAAGTTTCTTTTTCTAAGAATCGGCTACTAAATTCTTTCACAAAAAAGTAGCTCCATTAAAAAGGAGATAAGGAGCCATTCACCCGATATATCGTTATTTCTTATTCTTCATTCTCCAGAAGAAGTGCCAAGTTCTGAAGATTGGCTCACTCAATGCTTCTGCAGGATAATATCGCACGAAGTGCATATTTCTCCATATCTTCAGGAAGTATTTCTTTGCCATTCCTTGCTTTGTGAAATGCCCATACTTGGTGAAGTGACGTCCAAAGTTGCCGCCCTCAAGAATCTCTGCCAGCAACAACTTTCCTCGCTTTTCATTCATTGGAGCTATCATCTTCTCCTCAGGTAATCCCAAAATCTCATGCAGCACATACATCACCGACCCTGCAAACTTCCACAACCCCAAATACTTCAGTTCTCTCTGCACCACATCTAAAGCAGTTGAGGCTGAAGAATCAGTAGTGGAAGCAGAACTGGCAGAAGCATCAGAAGTCATATCCCCACTACCATCCAGGCGGTCCCAGCCCGCACAACCTGGCGAGACCTTTGATGGTCCGCCATCCTTAGAGCGAAGCGGTTCTGAGCACTGGAGGGCGGTTACATCCCCTCCTTCTGAGGAGGAGGGGCTTGGGGTAGAGGTGGAGCCTCCCTTAAGGGTAAGGGAGGACGGGTGGGTTTTCGAAGAATTTTGATAGACTTTATAAAAGTCGCAAACCACATAGTAGTAATCAATGATTTGCCTCATTCCAATCCCCTCATCGAAGAAATGGTGATATAGATGCGTCAGCTGATAAACAACATTGAATGCTGTCGTTGGTATAGCAATTTCTCCAATACTATCTGGCAGGCTAACAACATTTGAGCATTGCAAATCCGCATTCCGTTTGAACCACTTCTGCAAACGTGCATTATAGATAGGATTATTCATTATACCCGGGAAGAAATGTAGTTCCACCGGCACCCCGTCAAACGAAGTCTCCAAATGATGGAATCTAATATCATCACCAATTTCAAAATGAGTCTTAGCATATTCTGTTATTTCTTCTCTGCTTGCATTCACCCAAACATCAATATCCCCCGGAGTACGGGAATATGGATTTGGATACATCAAGGCATTCCCTTGTCCTTTCAGGATGCAGCATCGCAATCCATCTTCTCTAAGCATGGAATAGAGTTTGCTAGCTACAGTATTCACTTTCATATTCTGTCTGCGAATCTGTTGCGCCTTACCCATCCAAGTCATCAGCAGTTCCCTCCCTATCGGGTTCCGCTTCAACTCCTCAGGATACTCCTTCCCCAGTCTCTCAATACCATCAAAACAAAGTCCCAGCAGAGCCTGCTTGAACGCAAAGGAATACAGCATCTGCCAGTCTATGCCAGCAATCACTTTATTCACATCACTTTTTGCCCCTAGGCAATACTTCAGAAAATCAAAAAGCTCACTCATAATAGCTAAAACCTACTTTCCTTCAGTAAGTTCCTCAAACATTTCAACATGTTGATCAACAACTCTTGAAATGTCATAGTTCTCTATTACTTTCTTCAAAGCCTTGGATTTCATTTCCTCAGCTTCTTTTGGATGGCGATATAACCAGAGTGCCTTTTCTGCGGCATCTTTCGGATTATCCATTTCCACCAACAGACCATCAACACCATCATCTACCAATGTAGGGATGGCATCAATCTTTGTGGCAACCACATTCTTCTCAGCTGCCATATACTCAACAACAGCCAATCCGAATCCTTCCCACCTAGACAAGAGCATCGCTACATCAAAAACTTTCAAATAGCTATATGGCTCGTCAGTCCAACCAGTTACAACAAGTTCCAAACCATTCTCCTTGGCAAAGGCCTTGACTTCTTCCTCTTCCTCACCACTTCCTACTATGATGAAAGCAGAGTTAGGAATTTCATCATGTATCAACTTGGCTGCGCGGATAAACACATTAGGCGCTTTCTGTGGAGAAAGTCTTCCAATCATACCTACCACAAAAGCATCTTCCGCAATGCCAAGTTCACTTCTAGACTTAGCAACAGCATTCTTTACAGCACTCACATCAATACCATTCGGAATCAAAGCAAGCTTATCATCCTTAGCAATGTGTTCACGCTCTGCCGAAGCCTTTTCTGCCTTAGAGATACAAACTATCTTGTCTGTGCAAGGAGATAACATTTTCTCCAAACACAGATATATTATACTTTTCAGTTTCATCTGATTTAAATTTACTTGATGTTAAAAGCCCAACCATGAGGATTGTAAACAACCTTACAATGCAAGCCTATGGCTGCCAAACGGCCTAAGCCACCAGCAAAACTGCTATGGCAATACAGGATGTCAGGATTAACCTTTTTGATTTCCTGGCGAATAGCTCTAACTTTAGCAATCACTTTCAAAGGTGAGAATGATTGCATAAGATCCATTTGCTTAACACCATCCACCATCTTGCTATATGTACTTTCATCATAATTTTGAGAACAGATGAAATACTGCTTTATTCCCTTTTTCTCCAATCGTGGCAGGAGCATCTGGAGATAACGCTCTACACCTCCTGCACATTCTGCTATATGTAATATCTTCATTGTAATTTGATTATATCTTATTATTTTGTGAATTTAATATTGCTTTCAGAAATGGAACTTTAAGGAAATTCATATCTCCTTCTATATTCGTCTCCCTCAGCTGTATCATCCTGTCTAAGGATAAATTACGTTCTAAAGCCTCTCGTCTTACGCACAAATAAAATTTGTAAGCATTATCATTACCTGCCCAAGCTCGATAACGTTTCTTTATACCATAAAGCCGTTCCCAATTATCAACTTTTTCCTGCTGTCCATCACAACTAAGCGTAATTTCAATATCCTCTTTTGGCATTTCTTCCTTATAAGGAGAAGAAAATTTAACTCCAACTACTATCAAATATGATACTCCCGAAAATGGATAAAAGCAGGTCAGCTGATTTTTTCGTTTATACAACTGCTGTACTTCTTCAAACAACGGATCCTTAGCTTTCTTATATTTCTCGTTACAATTGTCACATGTAGGCACAAGATTCCTCATATTCACAGAGTTAAATGGATAAAGTGCCCTTGGCAAATAATGGTCAAAAGCACTCATCGTATCATCCAGTTCCGTATCTATGACATCTAGAAAACCACACATAATACAATTGGAGTTTCGAGCAACAAGCTTTTTATAATAGTCTCTTATGTTTTCATATTCGTCTATAAACGGTTTCCTCTTCAAACAATGATCATACAATTCATAGCAGAAAGTCTTTATCGCAGAAACAACTTCCTTGTTATCTGCACCAAGAACAGCCTCTAGTTCAGAGTAATGTACAGGTTTTACTTTTCCTTCACACAAATCTTCTATTCTGTTATTGGAATAAACAGCCCTCCTCAATACTTTCAACTGGTAAGGATTTAAAGTTTTACAACCCTTAAACATCACTTTCAATGGATTGAGTAAGTATTCCCTATTTACTCCTTCTATCAAAGTTCTATACCGAGGGATAACCATATTCGCAGAAAACAGCTTTCTTTTGCTTTTATGAGCCTTTAATATCACCTCCAGCATAATATAGTTTACAAAACTCTGGACACGATACAGTTCTGTCTTGATTGGACGATATGATAATTGTACCATAGTTACTCCAAAGATTCTATTGCCAATAATTTTTCAACTGAATCCCCAAAACTTTCATTCAGTCTTCTCTTGATTTCCTCCTTTGTTCCACCCTGCTCTATCACCTTTCGGATACCAGTATCAGAAAGTTTTCCTATACTAGCATTACTTTTGAATATCTCAGACATCAACAAACCGATAGAAGTACCATAAGTTTTAATACCCAACTCTGAAGCTCGCTTTGCAAAAGGCTCATCATTTGCATTTCTATCCAAAATAATCACATTTTCTGATTGACAATCAGATATGATAAAAGGCGAATGTGACGTAATCAAGATATCTTTATGAAAATTCCATACTCCCTTATCTACATGTTCATTGTCGCATGCAGCATTCAATGTATCATTCAATATACTAACAAAACGAGAACGCCAGCTTGGATTAAAATGAGTTTCAGGCTCATCCAACAACAAAAGAGAATCTTCTCTTTTTAATAACAAGCAGATAGCCATAGTATGAATAAACTGATGTTCACCATCAGACAACTGTCTCAGTAGCATTTCTTCATGATTTCCATTTCTGTCAATTTGTTTATCTATATAAAAATCAAGAAAATGGAATATATCATCATCGGCACCAGGCAATCCGATTTTCCCATCTGTATAAATACCTGTTGAATGTATGATTTCTTTAACCTTAGTATCTCCTACAAAGTGATAATTAAGTTCGTAAAGTAACCGAAACACCTGGAAACATTCCATACTCGAAGAAAAATGAAATTTGAAAGCCTGTTTTGTGGCCTCATTTACAAAAAAATCGAAATAATAAACCTCATTAGAATCATCATACCAAGACATTGTACAACATTTTTGAAGTTTAGGGAATAAATCTCTTTCCAACAAATAAAGAAAAGAATATTCCTTGTTCTTTTTTTGAACTCTAAAGAAACGTTTCTTTATACTCATTCTAAATCGGGTGACCTTCAATATACCTGTATTATCATACGAAGCCAATGAAGCCAAAGTTTCTTTTTCCTCAAAGAGCAAGCAACATAATAATATGGCTTGGCTCATATTTGTATCAATATAAATCAGGTTGTTCTCAGGATTAACATAATCCAGATAACCACCAACCGTTGCCTGTTTAAACTCATCAAGATGAAGCAAACGACTCTTTATGAAAGGAATGTTCAATATTTCGTTTTCACCAGAAGAATATGCAACTACATATTTTGGCAAAAAAGATTTAAGGAAATCACTTTTACCATTGCTTCCTCCATCTAAATCAACAACAAAGGCCCCTAGAGAGGATGATTCAGGAAAGAAGACTGTCAGTTTGGGAGCTTCACCTTCTTTCTTGGAAATCCTTATTAATCTAGTTGAATCTTTTTGAAATATCTTATCCTTATTCTGGTCAACCAATATAAGATAATCTAAGACAAATGCATCTATCACGCATTTTTTAGGTGAAAATACACATGCATCCAAAACATAATCAGGCAAGTGTTTACTAACACATAGCTCAACATGATAGAAAATATGTGATAAAGCCTCCAATACATTCGACTTGCCACACCCATTAAGTCCAACTAGGCAAAATGGATGAAACTTCCTCATCTCATCTAAATTATCAGGATGATGGAAATGCATTTCAAAACCTTTCCGAAGGCTTCTAAATCCTTTTTCTGAATCTATTTTTAAATGTAACAATTTCATTTTCTTTTCAAACAGACTGATTGAGTAACTGAGTCAAAATATTGAATGACTTCATCATTATTCAATTCTTTATACAACTCCGTTCTGATGGCATTAAAGGTTTGCAAAGTATCTATTATGGAAGAATTCTCGTAAGAGTATTTACCGGAATCAAAATTTGTATTCGAAGAAAATGTTCTGCCAAAATTTTTGCGATATAGAAAAGAATAAAGATAGAAATCTTCTATAAGACTCATCCGCTCTACAAATTCTTTCATATAGCTTTTTATCTCATCAACTTTTCTGAAAATTTCTTCGAAGTGCATCTGCTCCTTTTTAGAAGGTAACTTAATCGTTAAATTTTTCATTTGCAAAAGAGGAATTTTGCTGGCAATAGTAGAAGACCTCAACATTCTAAAAAGTTTCCTAGTAGGCAAAGCACAAGCCAAAAAATAAGAATTGCTTTTTTCAGACTTCATTTTCAATATAACCTTACTTTTACCACTGAATTCTATTGTTTCAGAATTTACCTTAACATTCAAAAATAAACTCTCTTTGTTACCTTTTCCTTGACGAATATCCACTAATTTACTTAATTTCATCTCATTTTTCCACAAGAATCCAGAAGCTTTTTCCATTCTTTGATAGTAAGAATAAGGAAAGTTTGTCAAATTTCCATAAGCCCCAAATTGCCAGCCCTTGATCTTATGAATCAAATCAAGTTTCTGTACAATTTCATTCTGCTCAGAAATAGTTGGATACTTGATGGTTAATCGGGAAAACACTAATGGTGTCAACCTTCTTATACTTTTGAGAATTCTATATATCCAATCTTTATTAGCCAACAGATAGTAATAAGCATACTTCACAAGCAACTCTTCCTGATCTTTTTTCTCTAAAAACAGGATTGCACTTGTGTACACATATTCATCTAAGCTATAATCAACATACAAAACACCATCAAAGCCAACAATTATCCCCTCTTTATTTAGACATGATTGTGTTGAAGGACTTTTAAACAGTTTGACCTCAAAAAGTTCAGTTATAGTTTTTTCCAGATAATTCATATTACAAATAGCGTTTCAATTCATCTATACCACCTTTTATTTTATATTGCAAATCATCCAGATGACTGATAATGAGATCCAAATCTATTTCTTCCATAATATCGTCACAAATATCAATGTATTGGGCAACAAGAAGAGATGCGTCATTTTCCAACACTTCTTCTAAAGAAACAAGTTCGCTATCAAACCAGTCATTATGAATTTCTTCTTTTTTCAGAAATGATTGTACCAAATAGGGCAATGGCGTATCTGTATTCTTGATACGTTTCATATCATTGCTATAGCCATCATTCTTCAAGTCGCAAAACCAAATTTTATGATTAGCCGAAGTTCGTCTTTTTGAGACTACAATGATAGCTGTTCTAATGGAGGACTGTGGTGCAAACTCATGGTCCGGTAATGAGATAATAGCTTCGACACAAAACTGCTCAAGTAATTTTATACGAACATTCGAATAGCGCTTACTAGAATTATATAAGAATTGTAAAGGTACAACTAAGACTGCAATACCATCTTGAGCTAACTTCATGATGCTATCATCTATGTTTTTTGGCAATGGTCTATGTGGCTTCATTACACTTATAACTCTGTCAAAGTGCAAAGTCCGCATCAATCCAGCAAGCATCCCTCTTTTAAACTGAGGCTGCTGTAGGTTAATATGATGAAAATAAAAGTTCATTTGAGCCAAGAACAAATATCCCATATCGCCTTCGTCACCTTCCAAAATCTTTTCATTATCCCAATATCCAGAAACAGATGTTATCTCATTCTTTTTAAACTCAGGAAATCCATCTTGATTATCAATTAATTTATCTCCAGAAGAACGTTTAATAAGCATCTGCTTATTAGCTTCTACCAACAAGCTTCCAATTCCCATTGCTGGGTCATAAACTGTTTCATCACCTTGAAACTGTGCTAATTCACATAGTAGTTGTCTCAGATTCTTCGGTGCTAAAAGTATATGATTTTCAGCAAAATTTCCATCAAGATAAGTCAACAAGCATTCAAAAATATCTCCATATATACTGATGTTATCTTTGGCTATATCAGCACCTTCTAGAATATCAGCAAAAATGTTGCCAACTTCTGTCAATATTTGAAAGAACCCATATTCTGATATACGAATGGGCATTATATGACAGAAAGAATCAAAACCTATACCTAATGGTTGCAGACACAGAAAAGGAAAAATTTTATCAACATAATATGGATAGGCATCAAACATATCCATATCGATTAGTGAAGACCATTTATTCTTTTCACAATCCACAAAAACAGATTCTTCTCCGATTCTATTTCCGACATTGACACTCTCCATATCTTCAAGGCTTTTTAGATAAAGAAGAGAGGTAATTAGATAGATACCATCATACCTTTTTACGAAACCTTCTTGCCAAAGTAAATCAAATATTTTATCGAAGTGTATTTTTATTTTCTCCATAATAAATCAAAAATATTCTTTATTCATATGTTCACCAAAACTTCACTTTCTTTTGAATGCTTCAGAAACAAACAAAAAACTTAATCACGAAAGTATTACAAGACTTATCCTATCAAAAGATTACATATACTGCTCTCAACATTATACAACACCTTTTTGATATTAGCTATACTTTCTGGTACAACTTTTCTATAATTCCATACAGCACCTTTTGTCACCAAGTTATGTACGTTATCATATTTTATCATATATATATCATCTTGTATTCGCAAGTAAAAGAACCTTTCCTCATTAACTGCACAATAGAAAGGCATTGCAAGCTCTGCTAATTGCAAATCTGTAAATCCATGGATCATAGCCTCCATGATAGATCTTATGGACTTATCTGGCATAAAAAAACGATAACAAACAAGTATTCTTACCCAAGTACTATCAGTTGGTATAGAATATTCACCATTCAACCATTTTTTACGAAACAGCGAATTGATGTCTAAACCAAGGAACTCTTTACATCTTCTAACAGAAGAGTTATTAAGTGCAAGCTGGAATGAAATTCTATCTTTCGGATCACTTGAAAGTTTTTGGTCTAAACTTAAAACTTCTTCCGTTTTGCAAATATCAAGAATCTTTTGCCTAACTTGCCTATGCGCCTCTTCTTTTATAGAATACGAATAGGGCAAAGTGTTTAGAAACTTATTCATATAGCCTTCATAATTCGCCTCTTTACCATAGAAATGGTGGAAGAGATGACGGGCTATCTCGTAATCCATTACAAGGATTATCTTATCAAAACCGAACTTGTTACCATTAGGAACCTCCGAATAATAGGGATTATCAACCTGAGAGGATAAGACATTCATGATGCGGAACAGATGAGCAGGATCTATTCTGTCCAAATCTTCAATAATCAAAACAGACTTAGCCATCATCTGCTCCAAAGACTTCTGGATAAGATAAGTAAAAGCATCACATTCGCTGATACTACCCATCTTTCCATAGAATCCATTGAGGTAGTCATCTACTACATGAAGAACATCTTGACTTTTATATTTCTCATGAATGGTAGAAGCAAGACTTTTCAAACCTTCATATACATCTTTTATTCCTTCAACTGGTATGATAGAAGCAACAAAGTTGCCTAACTTTAACAAAGACTCTTTGTTGCATACCGCATCAAATATCTTATCATACCCCTCTTTAAAGTCATAGATACGATTATCCTTTATGAGTTGAAACAGAATATCACGCTTGATATACTCAATGACATCCCGATTCTCCTCAACCACGTAGTTTACAGGATGGAGAGTGATGAAGTAATAATCATTAGCCTCTTTCGGATAGCTTTCCATAAACTTTTTCAGAAAGTAAGATTTACCATCTCCAAACCGTGCAGCAGAATATGATTCTGCTCTCATTTTCAAACACCTGCTTGAAGTCTTGAATGTTTTGTGAAATATCAATTGTATCCATTGGCAAAAAGGACTAACACTTCTTTGTTATTAATTTATTTTTCAAATCAGGATCAATTTTATTCAGTATATTCCTAACACCAGTTCTCAAATGTATATAGAACATAAAAATAGCTGTACTTAATTTAGAATGACCATTAGATAACATTGCCTTTTTCATCTCATCATATCTTCTTTGTCCTGCAGTTTGGGATATACCTCCCATTCGGAAAATGGCTAAATTTTCATTGATTTTTCTAAATTTGGCACCCTTTTGGGTAAATCTAAGCATCAAATCAAAATCCATTGCTACTCTGTAATCAATACCATATCCATCATAACGCTCGTAAGCAGACTTCGATATATAGGTTGATTGATGACAAACAAGGAAATTGAAAGGTATCTCAGGATATTCTATAACAGGATGCTCTATAGATTTGAATCCTGTTTCTTCATTCCATCTAATCGTATTACCTTTGATTACATCGTAGCCAGGTTCATAATTTCTAGCAAACTTATTCAAGGCATCATCTGCTAATAAATCTCCAGCATTCATCATAACGATGTAATCACCAGTAGCATGGGCTATACCTTTATTAAAGGCATCACTTCTACCTTTATCTGGTTCAGAGATAATAACATCAATTTTATCACGATATTTATCAACTATATCCATCGTACCATCCTTTGATGCACCATCAATGATAAGATACTCCTTATTATCATATTGTTGATTGATTACACTCAGGATAGTTTCTTCTATCTCTTTTTCGCAATTATATGCGATTGTTACAATACTAATTTTTGGTGTATACATATTTTTAATTTTCTACAACAATATTATCCTCATTCAAAAAATTGACGATATCATTATACAACATCTCACCCAAGTATTTACTTCTTAGTTTTGGATTGAAAGAACCATTCGCCTGCATAATACGTCGTGCCAGTTTCCTAGCTGTTGCAAAATTTGAATCCTCATAGATGGCAAGCTTTTCTTCAATGGTTTTATCCTCACCTCTCTGATTTAACAAATTCTCTAAAGGAATCAAATTACCAATCTGAGCATTTTCTTCTCCCTGAGAATCAGCACATACATGCTCTATTGTAAAATCATCTATTTCTGTACGTCCAGAAAGCTTTTGCTCTATCAACTCCAAGACCAAATAAGCTCTATCATGATTTTTCGAACCTTGATAGAATTTTACATGTTTGGAAAATCCTATAACTTCAAACTTTAGCATAAAGGCTTCTTTAGGAGGTAAACGCTCTATCATACTCTTCATGAATTGATTAACTACAGATAGCGTCATATCCTTTTCTATCAGAGATGCATACTTATTGATAGGTTCATCTATCTTATTTGACTTTTCTTCTCCTATCACATTGAAGCAAACATAGAAATGGTAAATGAAATTGAGAACTCTAAAATAGTCTTCATCACTCAACTTTTTAAGCTTATTCATGTGCATTAGACTCATTATAATTGGTCTGAATTGAACGGCTTTCTTACGCTTCAAAAAATCAAAGATTCGATATTCTTCAAAACTGCAGTTTTTATCATCACCCTCACAAACTGGCTTCTCTATTATAGAATAATATCCTGCCTTAAGTTTTAAATCATCAAAAAAGTCGTTAACTTTCTCACGATTAGTACCTTTCAAAATAGTTTTGTAAACTTCCGACTTTTTCTCGCGTTCAGTATATTTATGAACACTATAATGACTGAAGAAACGCTTTACCGATGTACCAAGCAGTCTATCTATATAAAGTTCCCATTCACTCTTTACCTTGTCCACCTTAGCTTGCTCTTGAGGTTGAATATAACGCATCACAAAATTCTTTACCAACTCATGATCTTCAAGTTCCTGCCCACGTGCATTCAATATTTCAAAGATGGTATAAGAATCCTCATCCGTCGTTGCAACTATATCTACATAGCTAGTGCCCAATAGCATATCACGCAATAGCAAAATCTTCTCTATATCTAAGTCTTTCAACTTTTCATAGAAATATTGGCAACATTGGCGAATATTCTTATCATCCTTTTTATTAACTATACAGGATTCCAGCAATTCCTTAAATGATCTTTTATCTTCACTATCACATACCTTCAAAACGATATCACCTATGCAGGTGTGAAAATCTGAATGTAAAACACAATTATCTTGATTTTTCAAATCCTTGATAATCAGTTTCGTAATAGTTCCCTTAAAGTCATCTTCCAATCCATTCTCTTTTAACACAGCAACGAGAGCACTCATAAATAGAATAATAGTAATGATTCGTTGCTGTCCATCTATGATGGTATAACGCTGAATACCAATTACCCTATTTTCTTCTCTCAGTACAATACTACCCAAAAAATGTCGTTTTCCGTATTGTTGATTATTCACAATAAACTCAAGGTCCGACCATAGGTCCTCCCAATTGTCCTTATTCCAAACATACCTTCGCTGATTTCGAGGTATCTCATATAGCTTATTGCTGAGCAAATAATCTATATCTCTTTGTTCTGCTTTAAAAGACATAATTAATCTATTAAGTTTATACTACAAGCACTACTGCAATACCATTGGTACGTCAATGTCATGAAAATCATCATCAGCAGGAACCAATGAGCTAAAATTAATTGTATATATTTTTCTATCATATACGATAGCTTCATCTACCTGCTCTTTAGTAACAGACTTTATCTTTGTCATTTGCATTTTGCTTGCCAAATCTTTGTCATAACCAGATTTACACAAAGTATTATACACACAAACTACCAGATTTCTTGAAGCCCTAGAGTAGGAATCACTTTTTGTTGGCATTTTGTTCGACATATATGCTATACCTTGAAGATGTGCGCCATTATCTCTAACAAGTTTCATCATCATTTGCGGCATTAAATACTCTGGTTTAAATGCAGCATTAGCAAACTTAACGCGAACCATACAAGCCATCAACAATGGATACATAGCACAAAGAGAATACTTTTCCCAAAGCGTTGAATCTTCCTTATACGGAAGACCTAAATCTAAAAATCTAAACGTTTTTTTAAATTTAAACTTTGCATATGATAAACCTTCTAACTTTGGACAATCCATCTCACACCATGATGTAAAAAAATCACCACCAAGATATAGCGCAGGATACCCAGGTATGCTATAACGTTGCGTACTCATCAAATGGCGTTTATCGAAAGGTATATGAAACAACTCACCATCACCCTTTGATAAATCAATTTTATCCTGACGGATTCTGTAATAGTAGCCACTTCGGTCATCTACCTCTAGTTGCGGAAGCATACCTAAATAGAAAAAACGATCAGCTATAAAAAAAGACTTCAACTTTTCATAAGCTTCTTCATGATTACATGTGAAACTGGTCTGCAAAACATCAAGGACCAAATTCGCAATGTTCCTGACGTCTCTCTTAAAATCAAAATCTCTTGATGGCTTAAAATCTTGTGGAAGATCATCAAACACATGATTAAGAGAGTTTAGACTTTCCTCATCCAATTTAGCAACTTCCTCTAAATAGAGTTCTACCAAACTTGCTACATAATCAAGATAGTCAAAATCCTTGTCATCGTAGCAAAATGGATAACATAAAGGGCTACCAGGAGAAGTTATTTCCCTGTATAATTCATCTATATTCATAACATTTATTCTACATCCCCACCATCGTCTTGACTACAGGGATTCTCTTAATTAACTTTATCGCTATCACCTCGCTCATCACACATATCAAGAAGATGCTGATGGCAATCAAAGGAGTGTTCTCAACATGCAAAATTTTTACGATCAACATTCTCGCAGGCACCAACGCAAAGCCATTGAGCCAATAAAACGATAGAGAATACTTGCCACAGAAGCCCAAGAACCTGCTGGCAGGCTTTACCTTCAAAAGCTGGAACGACAATGCCCACACAAACCAACAACCAATGAAGGCCAGGAAGTAATTCCACACATAAGGCACCTTTATCGCCTGAACCAACAAACAGCAGAAGACGACAAACAAAACCGAGACTATGCCAAAATTTCTATTGCAGCTCAATATATCCCTATTGACATTCTTCATCACATAACCTGCGAGGAAAAACACTGAATATGACAAAATTCTCGGATAAAGAAAGATGCTGTCATTGAAATCACCAGGAATTACCTGACAGGCGATGGCGAGCATCACGATGATGCCAGCAATGCCCTTCTTGCTCAACCGATGTAATATCGGTGGCCATATCAAGAAGATAAAGAAAAGCACATATACGAACCATAATTCACCACCCTTCAAAAGCATATCCTCTATATATTCAACTTGCCCCCCCACTTTCCGATTAACCAACTGTGGAAGTGCCGTTTTTACTCCAAGGTTTACAGCCTCATAGCAAAAATATGGTATCAGCAATCTGCTTGCTTTCTTCTTGAAATTCTCTGCAAATGTCCTCGGTTTTGAGTGAGCAAACAAATAGCCAGACACCAAGAAGAATACATTCAGGTAGAACGTGCCATGTATCGCCATCGCATATTCACACCAAGGAATGTCCAACATATAAATTGGAAACTTGATAAAACTATGATGCCACAATACAAAAAGTATGGCAATACCCTTCACTATGTCTATTTCATCAAAATGTACTTTTGCCATTATCTTGATAATATATTCTTATACAACTCAATATACTTACCATACTGAATATCCTTATTATAATCTCTTTCCGCTTTCTTTCTGCAAGCATCAACATAATGCTCTTTACCTTTGTTCAGAAGTGTTCTAATTGCAGAAAGGAGTCCTTCCATGTCACCTTTATCAACAACTAATCCAGTTTCAGGGGTCACGACCTCAGCACTACCACCAGTATTAAAAGTTACGATTGGGGTTCCACATGCCAAAGCCTCAAGGTTAGTTGTAGGAAAATTATCTTCAAGAGTAGGATTGATAAAGACATCTGCCTCTGAATATAAACCAACAAGTTCATCAGGTGTTTTTGTACGCTGTATACCAATAACTCTATTCGTTTTAGGCAACAAAGTTTCTTGTCCATTTTTCAATCCAACAAGTACTAAGACCTCGTCATCATTTAGCAATGATGGTAGCTTCAGAAGATAATCTTTACCTTTTCTTGTAGCAAGACCGCCTGCTACGGCTAATATCATTTTTTGGTTGCCAATGCCATATTCCTCTCGCACATTAGACTTAATAGGATGGAATACCGACATATCAACACCATTGTTAATCACCACACATGATTTATCCTTCAAGAAAGACTGTTTCTGGAGGTCGCAAAGCCATTGTGAAGGAGAAACAAAGGTAATATTTAATGGAACGAATATCTTCTTCTTCATTTTGTAGTTCCAAGGAGATGGATCTATTGGTGCAAATGTCTTTGGATAATCTCTTAAACTAGGACAATGATTACACCCTGTCTTCCATTTATCGCACCCTGAAAAATCGAAGTAGGCACAATGACCTGTGAATGTCCAGCAATCATGCATAGTCAATACACATGGAATGTTCTTAGTTGAAATATATTCCAAGAGCATTCTAACATTCACATAATGATTATGGATGTTATGCATGTGAATGATATCAGGCTTAATCTCATCAATCCAAGCCAGAAGCTTTCTAGTCTCACCTTTATTATTGAATCCATGATGACCAGTAGCCTTTGTCCAAAGCTTACTAACAAAAAGTTCTCTATCAGATTCAATTCGATAAACAGTATCCTTTTCATTATCCTTTGGATTATAGCCAAAACCAAATGCCACATAACTTTCAATCCCATTGGCTTCCATCACTTTCTTTAAATCGAAAGTGATGCGCCCCGTGGATCCACCATTATAATAGCGAGTATTTATTTGAAGTACTTTCATTGTAATTATTTGGTATTAAACATACAAATAAGAAATTCCTCAAAAAACTTATTTCCACCAGCCCTTATGTACACCCAATAATTCGTATGCAGGTCTTGTTTCATTCCATACATACATATTTAGTTTATTGTTGGGTAAAGGAGTACAAAAACGAGTTGTCTGTAACAAAAAATAAATAATCATAATTGGCTTATAGATGTTAAATCTGCTATGTAATGATTTTGTAGAGTAATAAACAAAGCCCATCAACATACAAACAAAAGGATCGAAAATAGCCCTATATCGTAAAGCCAATTCAAGATTCTGTCCTAATGACTTAATCAATAAGGAAACTACAAAGCAATTATAAACAAAACAAGCTAAATAAGAATTATTCATTTTCTTATTGGCTACCCAAAGCGCAAAATACAAAGGTACCATCATTACTATGCTCATAAACGCATTAGCATCTTGTACAACAAACCAATCACTTGCATCTTCACTATAATGCCCGAACCTTTCAGAACTAGAAAATAGATTTACAACAAAGAGCAAGTTCATCATTAAATCTTTATAATACGACATGAGGAAAACGAATATTACGCTTAAAGATATAGCAACAAATGGATGAAGCATTTTTTTCTTAAATTTGCCTATTAACAGCATCAAGAATACGGATAAAATCATTGCATAGTGAGATAACACCGAAATAATTACCCAGAACAATGCATTTTTCTTTTTACCATCTAAATAATGTCTCAATGCAATTAGCAAAAAAGAATATGACATATACCATCTTATTAAATTTTCTGCAAAATATCCAGCTGTGACAACCAACAAAGGCATTACATAGGGTAATACATTCCTATAGGGTTTGCAAAAATAAAAAGCAGACACAATAAACAAAAAAGACATAAAAGATATGACTCCCCAGTAGGGAACATGAAGAATTGCAAATAATGACCAAACAATACGAAAAACTGGTTCCATCGTATAGCCAGTTTCTTCAAGTATGGAAGCATAAGCCCCATAGTACATACACCAATCAATCATCCTTCCCCAACGTAAGCCTTCTTCAAGAGTAAAAGCAATAATAGCCCACATTGCGTATTGCCAATATTTGTGAGAAGACTGAAACTTTATTTTTTTACATGACATATAAGTAATCAAAACTAACAATACATGTAAAACTATATATTGAACTGAAATCATATTCATAAAAAAAGCTTAATTAACATAATGTAATTAGTTACAATCTACTTTAATAGAAATTCTACGCTATAATCTAGTTGCTTCTTATATTTTGGAAAAACCTTTTCCCAATCAATCGTTTTACAAATAAAGGTTGACCGATACCTTTCAATAAGACCAAACTCATTTAACAAATCTATCATTCTAGATTCATTATTGTGTCTCAAAACCGGATATGTATAAAAATCTTTGTTTAGAATAATTGAAAAAGCAGTCGCATGAAAAGAGTTTGAAACTACGACCTTTGCATTATTTATCAAAGATAAAAATTCTAAAGGCGATGCATCTGATATGTTACGATCTGCATATGGCAACATTCCATTATCATTTACAGATACTATCTTGTACCCAAACTTCTTTTTAATTTTAAACGCCATATCCTTGATATATTCATCATCTTGAAAGAAATCATATACAAGAATATAATTAGCATTTTCATGTCTCTCAATGGGACTAACCAATGAAATCCAAGTGTTTTTATCAAGCAAAAAAACAGGATCCAACACACGTATTGCATTATGCACACCTAATTCATTAAGTATCTTTATACCAGTATTTTCGCGAACAGATATAGAATCTAATTTACTAATGTATTTTTTTATGATACTCTGATCATTAACACTTATCTGACTAACGCCAAAACTAGCAGCATAAGATATTCTTTTTATACCAGAGCCTCCAAAATTAAGATAAAATGCAGGATCTAAACCTGTTTTACCGATAGGATTCCAAATTTGATCGCTACCAGCTATATACATATCCGCTAGAGGAGGATTTCTTTGTATATCTTCATAATTCTTATACTTACGTGGCGTTACATGAAGATATTCGGCTGTAAAATCATCGAATTTTTTAAGCCGAATTGTATTAACATTACGTTTCTTCTTAATATACCGATGTAGGGCATATAGCAAATGAATTACAACAAACTTTGAAGCAAGTTTATATACTGAAGAGTTTTCTGGAATATTCCAAGAACTATTACTATGATACCTCGGAGCATAATCGATTATCTCGACTTCATGGCCATTATCTTCCAGGAATCGTTGTAAAGCATATGCCTGTAAAATTGCACCATAATTATAAACATTATGGCAAGTGATGGTTTTTATTTTCATACCAAAATAAACTATTTAATACTTTCACATAGAGTATCGCAAAAAAAATAAGATTTATTTTTTTCTAGCTTTTGTATAACCAAAGATAGTATAAAGCAAATAGAAATAACTAATAATGTAATTATAACTTCATGCTCACCTATAAAATGCTGCAAAAAAGCAACTAAACTAAAATATCAGCTTAAATCCTGCACGTCTCTCTACTTCTCTTATTTTTTTGAACAAGAAATAGGAAGATAAAACGAAAAATACAGGAACAGCAAGGCTATTTACATATTCCCATAGATTTAAAAAGACCGTACCACTAACTACATCCTTTAAATTTGCATGGATATTAACTATGATTAAAGCCATCAAGAACTTCAATAAGTCAAATCCATCTATTATTTTCTGCTGAGATTTCATAATTTAATTTATTTTAAACAATTTCTTTATAGTTCTTTTTGGATGCAGAATTCTTCTTTTGAACTTATTTTTAATCATTTGTATTGAAGCCAGAATCTTTATTGTATTCATTGTAGCTATATCCTTTTCCAAACAAAACATTACCACGTATGCAAGTAAGGGTCTGCGAGGATTATGCGACATCTGACCTTCAGTTACTACAGATAGTTGATGACTCTCTAATATGCAATTAGAATCCTGTAATGTAGTTTCTCCAACTTGCGTAAAGGCAATAGCACCGCTGACGCCTTCATCGTTATCATTGTAATAACTGCCCAAACAGTCCCCAAGTCTAATATCTGCAGAACTCATATCCAATTTAAATCTACAATTTTTATAACACTGCTTACCAAGACAGAGATCACCTAAAAATAATTTATAAAAGGCATCACCCTGGCTATATCGAGAATTATATAAACTTTTTTTTCCCCTTATTAATAAATTGTAAGAATCATGCAAAGGAACTTCATTCAATTGCGTTTTTGCTCCATTAACTGCCATAGACCAGGAATCATGCCAGCCGGTAAACTTATTACGCCATGAAACATAATCAACCTGCCCAGTTACTTTTTCTACAGATTTCAAATATTTCTGCCACATCAAGCTAGATGGTACACCATGACAAAAGAAATCCATCAGTATAAAACGATCTTCACATCGGAACTTTTTAATGTATCTTCTAAAAGAGTCTATTTGGCAAGGAGTACCTACCACGAGATATTTATCTTTTCTATTAATATCAGCAAAACCTGAAAGAGTATAGCTTTGAATATACTTACTACCTATACTATCTAATAATTCTTCTGGAGAATTTGCAACATAATGTTCTGCACGATTTAATTCGACATTATAATGAACTGCACATACTTTAAAACCTTTCGTTAGTAAACTTCTTCCTATTTCAAATCCAATCCCACCAGAAGAACAAACTCTTCTTACACCGGGGCTTTTACTCCATCCTGCATAAGACTTAACAAAATCCTGCTTTAAAGCTATATCATTATGAGCGAAAGAACAGACTTCCTTACATATACCACAGTCAATACATAAGTTTTCGTTTTCAATGTATGGAACATAAAAACCAATGTCATTAGTTTTGATTTGAATAATCTTTTTCGGACAAGCAACAGCACATACACCACATCCAAAGCAGTATTCAAACTTTGATATATTATTTTTTTTCATAAACATATTAATATCAAATAGGATACTTACGTTTTTTATCAAAAAGATCTACCACTAACAAAAATAGAAATACTCCAAAATTAGCAATTATTTTAAATACATCTTTAGGTGTCATACGATTTCTATATGGGTGCAAACAATTAAAAATGTGGTTTTTCTGACATTTTACTTCATGATAATCATCGAACATAAAGTCTTCAGCTTGATCTATTTTCATATTCACATATTTATTATCTGTCTGGTTACATGTTGCACCAGAACCATCAAGTCCCCAATTTCTAACTTTGCTAACAATAGGATAAATATTAACCATCTTGTTAAAACAGCAAAACATACCCATATAATAATCGCCCCATTGTACTCGCTTACGATTCATTAAAAACAACGGCAATATCCAAGCCTTATGAACTTTTAAGATGGTCCACAATTTCTTAGACATAAGAATGTCACGTGCAGGATTTTTTTTACAAAAATCCAAGAATTTTTCATATTTATCCTTCCAATAAGCAATCCCCCATGCACATGTTCCATAATCAACATAATAGTTATGTTGATAATCACCCAAATCTTCTCCATGATAAAAACCACAGATTGCAAATATATCAGGATTATCCTTGAACTTTTCCAAGCCTTTATTCATATAAACTAAGAAATTAGGAGAAAATTCATTATCATCTTCAGAAGTGATAACTCTGTCATATCTTGAAAAAATCTCTTTTCTTAATGTCATGATATTACCTTCTTCACCTAAACCATAGTTTCTGCTACGCTGTATAACAATTAGCTTTTTAAAGCCTAAATTGTCTTCTTTATGTGATAACAAATAATCTTTTATTTTATTGTAACCGTCCCAATGAGATTCTTTTGCAGGATAATCCAAAGCTACATAAACTTCTGTTTTACCTGCAAGAGTACAACGTGACAAAGATTCTATGCAACGCTTAAAATGTTCATATCTACATAATGTAGGTATTGTAACTGGTGCTAAATTTTCATTCATCATTTTTGTTTTCTTAAAATGCTATTAATAATTAAATTCTTCTCGTAATCATTCATTACGAAAAAGAATAAAACCGAGAAAAACACAATGGTATAAACAAATCCCAAGGCAAACAACATATACCAACTGTCAACCTTAACTGAATGTTCTACAAAAAGCAAAACAAACAAGAAAAGAATTAAACATGGTAATATTTTAAGATGACATTTATAAAAGAACTTACGAATATCAAGCTTTAATTTTCTATAATAAAAAATATTCATCAATATATAATTTACTAATAATGCTACAAAAACCGCAAAGCCACAACCTATAGCTCCCCATTTGGGAGCAACACATAATGCTATAATTAAACTCAAAACGGATGTTGTTATAGCGAATATACTATTATATTTTACTTCATTGACAACATACGACACTGTTGTTCCTATCTGTTGAGTCATAGAAATGAAATACAAAACTACAAGGAACACCATTACATAATAGGTCCTACTAAAAGAATCGCCTATCCACAGGTGTATAAACGACTGCCCTAATCCAAACAAACCTACTATTATGAAGCCTACAATATATAATTGTATACGCCCAACCTTAATCATAAGATCAGTCAGTTCAGATGAAGCATTTTCAGAATTTATCATTCTCGACACTTTAGGCATAAATAATCCATTTAATGCATTTGAGAAGATATAGATAAATCCCTCAAGGTTCATCGCAACTGAAAATATAGCAATTTCTTTAGTTCCACAAAAGACGCCAAGGATAGTCGGAATGATATTTAGTCTGAGACGTTGGGCAATGTTTATAAAAAACACCCAAAATGAAAAATTAAATAAATCTTTTGCTACTGATTTCTCAAATAATCTTATATTAATCTTTATTGGCTCGGTTCTAAATAAAAATCCTAATTTCATTAAGGAAACAACCATGGCAACCAAACCATTTATTAAAACTAAACCTATAATATCTCCACCCAATAATAATATTACAGTTATCAAAAGTACCGTTCCTACACGTTGAACTAAATCAAGCATCTTTAGAGTTATGAATTTTTCATAAGCTACTAAAACACCATCAAAAGGTTTTAAACAAAAATTACATACGCTAAAAAAGCCTGCTATTATATATACTTTTCTTAACGTAACAATTTCCTCAGGTGTAAGCTTGACAAATATATCACTCAAAAAGAAATATATAACAAATAGCACCAAACCTATTAATAATGAAAGAAATGCATATACTATAGTTGTTACACTAAACATCTTATCAATTCCTCTATTATCTCCTTTAGCCCTAAATTTTGAAATGAAGCGAGAAATAGCTTCACTAAGACCAAAATCTAATAAGAAATAAGATAAAAAAGAAACTATTAATGAGTAAATTCCATAATCAGACATTCCTATTTCTCGAATCATCCATGGTGTATATATTAACGATATGATAATATTCAAAAAAATAGAAATATATGATATAACTGCTCCTGTTTTTATAGAATTATTTTTCATCAAAACTTTAAATTTGTTATTCGTTTAGATTTATACTGATGATACAAACCTAGAATACATTTTCTTATACCAACTAATCTTAAACTAAAAATAAAAGGATTATGCACGTGATACGAAAAAGAGACTAATCTTGTTTATGACAAAGAAAACATCTCGAACAAATATATGCTTACTTGCATCACTTACTCTCTTTCCGTACCATTCATAAGAATCCCTTTTTGTGATTCTTTCAAAAAATGCATCTTCTGTATCTGGATAATAGATAGCATTACTACTAAAATATATAGCACACTTTTTAGTATTTACTGAATCATCCGTTTGAATAATATAATTCTTATTCTTCCAGGCAGACTTGACTAATTTTGAATCTCTAATTCCCATTTGTACATTTATTAAATCAGTTATCTCTTTCTAACGTATCAAAGCATTACTAAATCCGCTATCAACAATGCCGTTGAGGACTGCTGTAAAGATCAAGCAAATACCAATCAATCCATATTCATCAGGAGAGAGAAAGCGTGCCAACACCAAACCGACTATGAAAGTTACTCCCTGCCCAAGAAAGGCATCAGCAGCACTCCATCAAACTCCTTTAACAGTTTTATTCTTTAATGATTCTTGTTGCATATATTTAGTCTATGGACTCTTAGTTGATTATAAAATTATATTATTATCATAAAGTTGTTAAGGAAAACGCGTTATAGTAACAAATTTAATAATATAAACAACCATTAGTCTACATTCTATTATAAATTTATTCTATGGCTCTTTGAAAAATATATGATAGAATTAGTTCCATAACAATCATTATGTTCTAATTCCTGCAATTCCTCAGATACATAATTTTTATGATAAAGCCAGTCATACTTTTCACATTCATCAAATATAGGTTTCAAATATGAGCTTTGCTTTGTCACAAAATAAACACCGGCATAATTTTTATTAAAAGAAGAAAAATCAATACCTTTAAATTTACCTAAAGCTATAGATATAGCTCCTTTAATAATATTATAACCAGTACTTAATTCTGTTAAAGGCCAAGCTATATGATCACCACCTGGACGAGCATTAAATTCTATGAGATATATTTTATCATCAACAATTTTAATTTCCGTATGGCAAGTACTATTATCAACCCCTATCGCTGTTAGTCCTTTACTAATAGCAGTCTTTACTTTTTCTTTCATTTTTTCAGAAAGATCTGCTGGTTGATGATGTCCGAGTTCTACACAATGAGGAGGTCCTGAAGTTATTTTTTCAGTTATTTGAATAACATAATGCTTACCTTTATATGAAAGAGTTTCTACAGAATATTCTTTTCCACCTTCAATAAACTGCTCGATGATGACAGGAGCCTCTCCAGAATAATCTTTAGCATATTGATAAGCGCTATTTAAATCTTGCGGATTATTTACAACAGTAATACCTTTCTTACCACCTTTACCTGTAGGCTTTACTATTACAGGATAATCACAACTGACAACATTTAAGTTAGATTCAGAATAAATTCTATAAAATGCAGGTTGATTTAACTCGTAAATATCACGACATACCATTCGATTTCTAAATTTGTCTGTTATAAATAAAGCATTTTGGTATGTTATTCCGGGTGTGCCAATTTTCTCCGCAACATAGGCTGCTACAGCAACTGTCAATTCAGTAGTTGCTATTACGCCTGCTATTGCCTCTGATTTACATATTTCAACTATCTTATCTTTTTCGAAGATTGATATATTATGAAAAACATCTACTTCATCATGTATAAAATCAGGCTCTACATTAGAAAAACAATGAGTAACAAGTCCCATTTCATGGGCATTTCGACTCATTATCCATGCCATTCGTCCTGATCCAATAATTGCTATTTTAATCTTTTCCATTAGCTAATTCTACTATTTTAATCATATCATCAATTGAATAACGTTGATCTATAGGTAACATTAAAATGTGAGAGTATATATACTCCACTTCTTCATTTTTCAAAACATCTTTTGTCTGAACAGGCCATAAAACAGGTGCATAAATATGCTTGTTAGCCAATTTTCTTTGAAAAGCTGACCTATTAGAAACGTAAATAGGAAAATATAGAGGAGCAGTTGTAACCTCATCAAGGTTCTTACACACAAACTGAAGCTCACATGATTCTTTGATATGATAATAAAGATATTTATAATTATCAAAACGAGTTTGTATCGAATTCTCATGATTTTCTTTCTCCATGATATTGATGGAGAAAGCAGACATTCTATGACATTCGATTTGTACTCCTATTCCCTTAACAGCTTCCTTGTACAATCTTATAGAAATGGCTTTAATATTTTCATCACTAGTTTTAAAATAATTACCTCGCAAAAACATCGCATCAGTTTGTTTTTGAACAAAAGAATGATTTTCTTCACTTGGAATTGGCAAGCCATCCAAGTTTCTTGCTTCAAGAAAACCACCATCTGGAACCTTAAACCACTTTCTATAACTACCAGTAAAGTAATCAAAAACATCAGGACGCTTTTCTTCATATATGCATTGCGTCACATCTTCTAGCAATATGCATCCTTTACGCTTAATAATACGAAGTGCATCTAATTCTTCATTAAGCAATTCCATTCCGTGAAATGGATGGACAACAAGCAAGGAAGGATTGTATTTGCTTGACTTTTGTAGAATATCGTCAGTATCAATACGAAGATTCTTTTTTATATTATAAAAATAGCACGTCCAACCAAGTTGTACAAAAGGGTCTATAACCGTTTGGCAAGTATATGAAGGAATTAATACTACTTTGCTTGAACTTTCGTATTTTGATGCGACAGCAAACATTGCTTCTCGACAAAGAGAAAAATTAATTCTGCTACCTTGCACAACATTATTTCGTTCTGTTCTATTTACAAGAGCAATATCCTCATCATACAATGGAAAAATACTACCAATATCTTTCATTAGAAATTAAACAATTTTTAGTTTTATGTACAGTTCCAAATTTTCCAATAAGCAATCTAGTTCCTTACGACTTTCTGCTCGTAAAAAAAGAGTTCCCAAAGATGTATTTGCACCAGTAAAAGGATGAATGGTATCACCCTTTGCCACTATCAATCCTTCATCTTTAATGTATTTTTTTCGGAAATTTTTATCAATCACAACGGAATCTAAAATACCCTGTTTCGACGAATGAAGAATATAATTACACCAAACTCCATCATATTTTGGGGCAGTAATATAATCCAAAGGCATATTGAGAGCCTTCAATATTTCATTCTTAATCAGTTTTTGTCCAGTAGCCTTATCTTGTAGTTCTGCTATGCGATTGCCTCCACCACGTGGAGAGACCTCCATAATATAAGCTTTACCATCAGAACAAACACGTGACTCGACATTATAAATACCTGTTTTCATTCCAAGAAGAGTTATCAATCTTTGTAACTGTTCTGTTAAATCATCTTGAAACTCTTGAGGCATAGAAGAAGGCCAGATCTCTATAGCAGGAGTATAAGGATTTGCTGCATTTTTATCAAACAATTGATCAGAATAAGCAGGATAAACTAACTTCCCCTCAACTGAAAAAATATCAGCACTTGATTGAGCTCCCACCTTATCCAAGAAATCCTCTATAATAAAATGCTTAGAAATCGAAGATTGCAGAGCTATTTCAATAGCCGCTTTAAGAGATTCTTTCTTCTCTACCTTAGTTACCCCCTTACTACCTGCCGAATCTACAGGTTTTACTATTACAGGCCAAGAAAAGTAATCAACATCTTTCAATGCTTCCTCTATGTTTGTATATCCTTTTGCATGAGGACAATTGAAATCATTCTCAGACAAGAATTGGCGGAAAAGAGATTTATCTTGAAGTATGCAGGCTACTTTATAAGAGCATTGGAATGGTAATCCCATTTTTTCAGCAACATAAGCAGCAGTTGTCACACCAGGGTCAACCGCATGAGATAAAATTCCATCAATCTGTAACCTTTGAGCTTCTTTTAAAACTGCTTCCTTATCAATAATACTTACATTACAATACTCATCAGAATATTTATGAGCAATATTATCTGGAAGATAATCAGCTGTAATTACATAAACGCCTAACTTATGCGCTTCTTCTATAACAGGAAGAAGATAGCGCAATCCACCAAGCAACATTAACTTTTTCTGTTTCATGTAATGTTATTTTAAGATGCAATCCAAAGTTCTCTGAATATCCTCATCGCTTAATGCATGATGCATAGGCAAGCAGATTACACTATCTGCCATCTTATGAGCATTAGGCAAGTTTGCCGGATCTGCACTCTCCAAACCACGATAGGTAGAGAACTCACTAATCAATGGATAGAAGTAGCGACGGCCCAACACATTCTGAGACTTCATCTTTGCATAAAGTTCATCGCGGGTCATACCATACTTCTGTGCATCAATGAAGATTGGGAAGTAGCTATAGTTATGACGAACACCAGGCATATCATCGAAGAAGGTGATGCCTTCAACATTGCGCAAAGCCTCACGATATTTGATAGCTACCTGATGACGAGCCTCAATAGCGGCATCAACTTGCTTCAAGTTCAGTAAGCCATAAGCACTACGCATCTCATCCATCTTACTATTGATACCAGGACCAACAACCTCGGTTTCTCCTGCAAAGCCGAAGTTCTTCAAGTAATCAATACGCTTCTTTGTCTTCTCGTCATGCATAATCAAAGCACCACCTTCGATGGTGTTATATACCTTAGTGGCATGGAAACTCAAAGTACTCATATCACCTGCATTCAAGATACTCTCACCATTTACTTCTACGCCAAAAGCGTGAGCTGCATCATAAATAACCTTCAAGCCATACTTATCTGCAATATTCTGGATTGCCTTGGTATCGCAAGGTTTTCCATACACATGTACAGGCATAATGGCGGTAGTCTTAGGAGTGATGGCAGCCTCAATCTTGTTAGGATCAAGATCACCTGTTGCAGGGTCTATGTCAACGAAAACAGGCTTGCATCCATTCCACCAAATACTATGAGTAGTAGCTACGAAGCTATATGGGGTTGTGATGACCTCACCTGTTACACGAAGTGCCTGCAATGCAGTAAGCAATGGCAAGGTACCATTGGTAAAGAGACTCACGTATGGAACTTTGAGGTACTCTGCAAGAGCAGCCTCCAGTTTCTTATGGTAATCACCATTATTTGTTATCCACTTGCTGTCCCAGATTTTCTGGAGTTCAGCATGAAAATCATCCAAGTTTGGCAGTAACGGAGAGGTTACTGTTATCAATTTCTTATCCATTAGATATATGATTTTTATGTCTTCTGTCTTATATTTGGAAAACAGAAAGACAATTGTTTAAAATTCTAAGTTTTGCTTTAAAGTGTCCTTACTTTCATTAAGTATAGAAAGCAAATATCTTCCATAATCGTTCTTCAACATAGGTTGAGCATTCTCTCTCAACTGTTCTGCGGTAATCCAACCTTGACGGTATGCGATACCTTCCAAGCAAGCCACCTTCAAGCCCTGGCGCTTCTCCAAGACTTCTATAAAGGTGGATGCTTCAGAAAGAGAATCATGGGTTCCGGTATCAAGCCAGGCGAATCCTCTTGCCATGGTCTGTACCTTCAGCTGCTTATCCTTCAGGAACTCCTGGTTTACTGTTGTGATTTCCAACTCACCACGAGCAGATGGCTTAATATGCTTGGCAACTTCCACCACCTTATTAGGATAGAAGTACAAGCCAACCACTGCATAGTTGCTCTTTGGATGCTGAGGCTTCTCTTCGATACTCAGGCAATTGCCTTGCTCATCAAACTCAGCAACTCCATATCGCTCTGGATCACTTACTCGATAACCAAATACTGTAGCTTTGTTATTCTGCTCTGCATCTACTACTGCCTGATGCAGCATCTGGTTCAATCCTGCACCATAGAAAATGTTATCACCTAATACGAGGCAAGCAGCCTCATCGCCAATAAATTTCTCTCCGATAATGAAAGCCTGGGCTAAGCCATCTGGTGATGGCTGCTCTGCATACTCAAACTTCACACCTAACTGGCTTCCATCGCCTAAGAGGCGCTTGAAACCTGGCAAATCAAATGGTGTTGAAATAATGAGTATCTCACGGATGCCTGCCAACATCAATACTGATATTGGGTAGTATATCATCGGTTTATCGAAGATTGGTATCAGCTGCTTGCTGATACCCTTCGTGATAGGATACAAGCGTGTACCGCTACCACCTGCTAATACTATTCCTTTCATGACATGATATTAATTATTTTCCAAACTCTTTAATTCTCTGCTCCTCTTTCAAAGAGCAAACAAGCAGTTGTCCATTTTTCTCGGCTACGATATAGCCATCCAAACCTTGAACCACCACCTTGATTTCATCGGCTGCATGAACCACGCAGTTCTTGCATTCATACAAGCGGATGTCCTTGCCTACCTTGGCATTGCCAGCCTCATCCTGTGGAAGCAAGGTACGGAGACTGCCCCAGCTGCCTAAGTCGCTCCAGCCAAACTCGGCTGGCAAGGTATAGATTTCCTTCGACTTCTCCATCACGGCATAGTCAATGCTTATCTTCTCGCAGGTTGGGAAGAGTCTGCCGACTACCTCTTTCTCCTGTTCGGTATAGAAAGAAGGTGCCATCTCATCCATGATACTGGCAAGGTTTGGCCGGAATGTTCGGATTGCCTTGCTGATGGTATCAATGTTCCATACGAAGATTCCGGCATTCCAATAGTAATTGCCAGCGGCAAGGTATTGCTCGGCAGTCTCCAGGTTTGGCTTTTCCTTGAAAGCCTCAACCTTGTAGATTTCATCTACGGTTGTTGGCTCTGCAGCGGCGATATAGCCATAGCCTGTTTCCGGGCGGCTTGGCTTGATACCGATGGTAACGATGGCGTTCTTATCGGAAGTATAGCCCAATGCCTTGCTGAGCACTCGCTGATACTCTGAGGTATTAATGACCAGGGCATCGGATGGTGTCACCACGATATGGATTCTCAGCCAAATACTTTTCGATGTCATCGTCCTAGATTGGAGAAATCTTATTGTTGAGTTTCTACACCTTCTCTGGGATTACATCTACTGATGGGGCATGATGGTGCTGAGATAACAGGGTTGCTATACTCAGACCGACGTAGCCGGTACCGGCTACTGCTACTGTTATATCTTTGAAATTTTTCATCATTATAGTGTTATTTCTAAAATCAACCCGTCCTTCTTTACCATTAAAAAAGGCTTTTTCTACCTCTCCGTCTCTCCTGCAAGGAGAGCTCCACCTCTAACCAAGCCTTCCTCCTCAGAAGGAAGGATGTAACCGCCCTCCGGTGCTCAGAACCGCTACGCTCTAAGGTTGGCGGACCATCAAAGGTCTTCGCCATATTGTGCGGGATGGGACCGCCTTGATGCAGGGCTTTCTATACCTAACCTTAAGCCTTATTTACATGAATCAGCAAAAAGAAAAGACTAGTTATATATATTATTGTCTCCTCATTAACTTTGCTGCAAATTCAAAGAAATCTGCAACGTTTTTGAAATTATTAAATTGTTGACAATACATACTTGCATAAGGTTCGGGAAACCTACTGCGTATATCAGCCTTTATCATGCTTGCCAAAGCTTCCTTGGTATAGGCTTTCAGCAATTCGTTATATTGTCGTTCCATCGTAATATTCTCTATTATTTCAACATCCTTGCTATAAACATCGCCTCATAAGCTACAATACAACAATCAAGAATAGCATTCGGAAAACGTATTTGTTTTTATGAGATAACATTTTATTTAAAGCCACAAAAAACTTGATATTTACGAAGTTCTTCATGACTTTGCATAATATTCAGCAGAATATCATCAGTTGTTAATTTACTTTTTCCTCCAGAGATTTCTTTTCTTACAATCAACATAAAATTCAAGAAATACTCAATGTAATCTTGATTAGGCTGATTTTGAGAACTATTGCAAAGAAACTCAGTAAAAGCCCTAAAAGCTTTGTCCGAACCATAAACAAAGAGGTCTTCTTTTACTTTCAACATTTCTTGAAATCTATCAGAAGGACCGACTATTGCTCCCTTATTTTTAATTTCTGACATAATTGAATAAAACATATTCACCGCATTATAGTATGCTTTATACTTCTTATCGGAGACATAATTCTCCGATATTTTTCTTAACTCGGTTCGTAATTGCCATTTACAAGTCATTACTGTAACAATAATTGTTACCAATGATGAAGATATTGGAATAATCCAATCTGAGATATTATTCATTCTGTATATTTAAAGTAAGCATCCAACCCCTATGGCAATATAGCTCTGCCTCCAGTGTTTACTGGGTAAAGCATATTTCCAAGAATTGAACTTTTTCGATTTTTACCTATGATTAACATAAGAGAGCCTTCGTCATGTCAGGATAATCTTGTCTTCCCGCCACTACCATGTCAAAGAAACCTCTAAAGAAATCTAGCGGCGGCGAGCCTGTAACTCGCCGTTGAGTTTATCCACTTACTTATTCTTTAGTGGGCAATGTGGAGAAATAGATGGTTACCGCAGAATTTAACGCCCTAATTCTGAAGCACCATAAGTTTATCTGCATGAACTAAAGCCTCACGGTTAATCCTCATATATTCTTGGATTGTAGGTAGGCGATGTTCTTGCTCATATATCTTTCCACATTCCTTTCCAAAGAAATCTGCAATTATTTCTTCTCGAATATATTTGAACTGTTCCTCTGTTACGGTCATGTTCTGCTCATTGAATTCTTTTACGTAAGTATAGAATCTTTTGAGGTCTTGTTCATCTGACAGGAACTTACTGAGTTTTTCCGAAAGATAACTATTGGACTTGACAAACTTCTCATAAAGCTTTTTTGCAGCTACTTTGAATAAATCCCATATAACTCCGTCAATTACTTTTTGACCAAGCCATAGAAGAATTGCAGATGTATCTGGTAAACAAGCATGGGAATAGGAATTATGCTTCTGCTCTGCCTCTATTCGATAATTGTAACCATAACGTACTGCATACTTAACAGTATCAGAATATTCTACATTAAATATCTTCTCTATTTTATCTATATCTTCCATTGAGATTTTCTCTTGCTGTTCCATGTATTTATTAATTATTCCGTTGTTCAACAACATCCCAGTTGACAATCTGCCACATTGCGGCAAGATGGTCAGAACGACGGTTCTGGTAGCCGAGGTTAGTATATCCGCAAGAAAACTAAGTAAGACCACAATTTCCAAGTCCGAAAGCCCATACTCTCAGCTTTTCGTTGCAAATTCGCTTGTACTCAGATTCTTTGATAACTGTTCAAACCTTCCTTTGGAGAGTAAGCACGCTTTACCATCATTCATATCCACAAATCCAAACTCATCGACCTCTGTATCATAGACAAAGTCAAACTTTTCAGAATACTGCAGATATAGGTTCTCATATTCGGTCAGTTGCCCAACAGTTTCTATCTTGCAATCCTTCCACACATGCTTGTGGAACTCTGCAAGTAGTTTTATCTGTTCTTCATCAAGACAGTACCTGCTTGTGGCGTAGCTTACAAAATCAGTCATTACCGTCCTTCTTTTAATTTGCTCTTCCAGCCCTTAAAGTACTGCGCAAGCCCGGTTTTATCCCCTCCACGGAATGTACGGCCATTTTTCAGTCTATTCAGTAGTTCGCCAACTTGTGACGCACTGACATTCGACCACCCCAGTTCCGTCACAAGAATATTTGTTATCTGTGAAGATGAGACTTCTGGCATATACTTATTGATAGTACGTATATAAGTCTTACATGTGTTCTCATCATCAGGATGATGAAAGTCCTTGGAACCGAACATCCTTACGTCCATCTCTTTCAATGCTGTCCTCAAAAGTGACAAAGATTCATCCTCGATATTTTCCTTATCAATCTTATCGCCATAGATGCATTCTGCGTTCCATCTGAGAACCCAGTCATCCAACTTATCTTTGAGCCATGAGACAGCCATAACGTATTTCGCAGAGCGGAAGTCATCAACCTTCTGAACAGCTTTGGCATCCATGTGACAGCATATTACTATATTCGCCCCCTGCTGCCATTCATTGTATGTTCGTTCCGTCATGCACTGAATAGGTCTGGAAATTTTCTGAAAACGCAGAGGCTGAGAAAACATCCGATTGACATTATCTGCTCCTAATACTTGTGCAACGGTATTGAAATTATTCTTAGTATAGCTGTACAACACAATTAGGTTGACCTCAGAATCGTTCGCTATTATCTCGTTTGCTTTCTTCAAGCAAGCCACAATTGCTTCAGGCACTGGCCCTTGAACATTTGCGTAGAATTTGTTATTCATATTCACCTCATTTTGTCATTATTGAATCTCTGCAAGAAGAAATCTGCTTGCATTATGTTCTTCAGTTCTAATATTCTCCCATTCCAAACGGCAGGTAGAAGCACCTTCTGTGCTTCCGCTTGCAAGAATGAACGTCCTTTGTCAAAGACCTCCTTGCTGATGCACTACACCAGAGCGAGGACTCCAGGAATGAATCAGGGGACAGCTCCTTAAATCATGTTAAAATATTAATTTGTTAATCGTTAATCGTCCTTTTTGCTCTTTGTACAGGCAAGTGATATCGCACCACGCTGCTCGGATAGCTTGGTTGGATGTGAGCAAGCCATACACAGATTACTTCCCATGCAATATCTTACTGATCGACTTTTTTGCGTCTGCTGTTCCAACCACGAGCGCACCTTCTGCATTGGCTTCGCCAAGGTGAATGCCGGCAACATCAAACACCTCATAGTGAATCTTATTCTCGCGGTGGAAAAAATCAAAATACCAGTAGTTGCCGTCTTCAATACGTTGATATATCCGCTGTTTTCCCCACTTCATCGTGGTGGGCCGGTAGTCTCGATTGCCTATCAGCGAAAAGTGCCCATCGAGTAACGCCGACATCCACTCTATGCACTCCTCTGCTGAGAAGAACAGGGGAATATTCTTCAGTTCAGGACGACCATCATCGTAAGTTCTGTCCTTGATGATTGTCACCTGCTTATAGTCGGTTGGAATCCCTGGCGACAACGATAACACACATGGTGCTCCTGGCGACTCGAATGCGCTCTTTACCACAAGCGCTACATCTTGGTGGGCCATGCATTCTATGGTGTCCCAACGGATGTAGTTGTAATTGCCTTCAAGGATAGCATTCTTCTGAACATCGGTGCTGTTGGAACTGACAAAATTGCGCAATATCACGGATGCTTTGCTCAAATAGGCTGCTTTATCCACAACGCCACCCACATCTGTTTTGAAGCGCTTGACATTATCCTTATCGAAGAAAATGCGCAAATTGATACCGTTCTGACGTGCGTATTTCTTCACGCTCATCAGAGGAGCTACTAAATCGCGAAGACCCTCTTCCGTAAGGGGTAAACCTATCACCTCGTCTCCCGTCGGAAGCAGTATAAATAGTGATGCATCCATCATTTCAGAATCCCAATAAGTAAGTCATGTCTGCATCCTGACGAGTGAAGAAACCTTCGGGCTGGTGGTCTATCTTGCCATCGCCCACAATCTTCACCTCTTCCGCCACTGATTGCAGCCCATCAGCGGCTTTCTTCATATAATAGAGCTTCACGTTGTTGCGGTCTATTCCTATGCCTTCCTCTTCAAAACGCTTGGAAGCCATGAGAATGCCATTGAGTACATGATTGCTGTGGGTCTCTACAATAACCTGGATGCCCGCCTCTGCTGCTCGCGCGATCATCATGCCAAGTTCCGACTGCGCTGCTTCGTGAAGATGGGCTTCGGGGTTCTCTATCAGCAACAGACTGTCTCTCTCTGACGCAAGCAGTGCCACGACTATCGGCAATGCGTAACTCAATCCAAAGCCAACATTTATCGCGCTGTAGGCAGGTGTTGTATCGCCGCCTATCTCATAGGCATATTTCAACGAATAAGACTTGTCTCCTTTCTCTGGGGTAACAACGACATCGGGGCTGATAACTCTTTCCCATGACGATACCTGAGCGAGCAGTTCTGCGGATTCGCCTGCACGATGCACCAGTCCTGGCAACACGCTAAGTTTCTTCGCCACGCCAAAATGATACAGGAAATGGGCCGTCAGTTCGCACTTACCATATTTCTGCGACAGTTGCCTCCGGCTTTCCACCATATTCGTGTTTAGGGGGTAGGACTCTGAAGGCTCCTGACGAGCCGCACTGATATACTGAAAATTGTTCGTAAATAACGAACTCTCCTGCAACATTTTCGGATCAGGTCCCTGCAATAGAGAAAAGAAGTCTTTACCCAAAACCCCATCCGAAGCATCCCATCGCCATGTAGAAAGCCCGTGGCCGCCATCGATGCCAAAAGACATATAATCCTCGTCTGCCATCTGACACAGCGCATCACGACAGAGACCGATAGAGAGCAGGTCACCATTCAGGGAGAGTCCCTCGTTCAAGACATTCTGCTGATAACTTTGGCGCAACAAAAGCAGCGACTGGATAACAGAGGACTTGCCACTGCTGTTCAGCCCGGTCAGCACCGTCAGGTTGCCCAATTCAAGACGCAAATGCTTATGAATCTTGTAATTGTCTATGTGAAGTAATCTTAGCATATTTTTTACATTTATTTTTCTTTCAAAACAGTTTCTATCATCTCCTTTATCTTGCGGTGTCGATAGTTCACGCTTTCTTTCTGACCTGTACCGGATGACAGAGCATAGTAGAACTTTTCATCGTTGTTAAGCTCTACGAAAAGTCTCTGCACAATGCTCTTTTTAGCCACTAACTGCTGACGTTCATTGTTCGTACACTTTGCCAGCCAAACGCTCAGCGTCTCGAATAGTGCCTTGTTAATGGGTTTGCGACGGTCATATATATTGCGACGTTTACGGAATGCATCATTGTTGAAGATGCTCCAGGCTGCCTTCATCGCCTTGTCGAACTGTGTACTCATATCTTCGCGCTCCGCCTCCGTCAGTTTTTTTATTTTTGCCATGCCACGGGTCATAAATCCGTCCATATCGGGCTCATACGTCTTATAGTCTTGCAGATAGAAAGCCACGAACCTTGTCACAAAATCGCGGTCTTCCATGCGGTCGGTCTTTATGATACCGCAGGTAGCCTTCTTGAACGACTGTTTAGCGGCCAAATTGGCCACCATCTCCGCAGACACGCCCTGATTCATCGCATGACGTATTTCCTGTGGAGTCAGTATCAGACCGCCCGTGTTAATACGTTTGAAGATATTGAATTTTACCTCATCGGGCGTTCCCTTCTCTATCACGTACATGGTTATAGGGGTCTGGGTGATTCTGCGCTGCATCAGACGAGGAAGCTCGTTGAAGGTCATTCCGTCATATTGCTGCGTGAGAAACTCCAGATGGTGCAGTCGCATCGTCTTCTCCACAATGAAGTGCTTGAACACGCTGCATCGTTGCAATCCGTCTATCACATTCCACACCTCTGCATCTTCATCAGTCTCTGTCTCGTCGAAATAGAAAGCGGGCAGTGGCAACTTGAGCAGCAGCGACTCTATCAGGCGACTCTGCTTCTCTTCATCCCACAGGTCTGATTTGCGTTGGAAGGGGGTATCGAAGCGAATCTCCCCGTGCTCCATCTTATCCACCAGCTCACTGATGGTAAACGGATCACGACGAATCTTTATCATATTAGGATTAAATGGCATTGTGATTGCCACGTTGCCCTCATCCTCTTTTTCTATCTGATTTTCTTCTATCGAATAATCAATTTTGTCCATTGTCATCTGTGCTTATGAAATCCAACACCTTGTCGAGTAAGGGAAGGGAATTTCACCTAATTCTAATAATTTGTCAAACTGGGCATCGGTTAATCTGAAGAAGCCCCAATATCTGGGGTTCAGACCGACTCGCTCTTTCATTACCTTGTTGATTACCTTTTTGGTAAATGCTATATTGTACACCATCTTGATAACGGTAAAATTGTCCTTATTCTTGTACCAACCTCTTAATTCTTCCTCGCCAAAAACAGAATAGCGATTGGTATATTTAACGAAATCATCCTCGTTGGTAAAGTTCTTGATTGTCTTTACCTCACAGGTATCATTCTCCAGAATGAGGTCATCATATCGCTTATCTACAATACTCAGTCCCTCAATGCCATCTGCCATTTTATCGCTGAAATAGATATAAACCGAGATATGTATTCTCAAGAAACTCTTTTGTTCTTTGTTCTTGAAATTTGTCTGTATTGATTATAAACCACATAACTCAAAAATATATACCTCGGTTTCTCCTGAAAAGAATACTCTTCCCGGATTATTGGGGATGTGATATGTATCACAGCATCGAAAAACCAATAGACTAACTTCCACTAATCTTCAATACTTTTATGTCTTTTGGCCTCCTGCATACATGATGCAAGTAAGTCCGTGTTTAGCAAATTGTGTATCATACGCTTTGCTTATATAAAGACCATATTAATAGTACTTATTCTTTACATTCTTCTGAATCTCAACATAAGAGACTCAGGATTTCGTTGCAAAAATACGAAAAAAGTTTGAAACTAGCAAATTATGTATGTAAAAAACGAATATTGACTCCACTTAAAAAAATGGGTTAAATTTGAATTAAACCTTAATTCCGCAACACTATTATAACTTAAACTTTTTAAGTACCTGAGCAACAAAAAGTTGCCCAGGATTTTGTCATGTCGAAGAATTCACTTATCTTAGTGTTGCAAAACAAACAAGGTGTACCATTATTTCAAAAGGGGTATTCACACAATCTTACCAGATTGTTTCATAGCAACCTTAAA
>CAVBFV010000002.1:0-41483 GCA_963594575.1 Lachnospiraceae bacterium
CCCATAACCAAATATTAAATCTTCTTTTTGCTTTCATTCTCTATCTTGTTTTAGGAGTTACGGATGATGATTGGTAAAAGGCAAGTTGATTCCTAATCTTATGCCACTTTCCCACAAGAAGTTGTTCTTATGCTGATATTCCGGCATTCCGTCCATACGTTCGCCAGTAAGACGAGTCAAACCCGAATAGATGCCCAATTTCAGGCAAGAGGTCAGTTGATAACCCACCTGCAAGTCTGCACCATAACCCAAATGCCAGTTGGTAGAACCTTTTATCACTTTGGCATCATCGGCTATAGACTGAATATCAGCCTTGGTCGTTACTGCATATATATGAGGTGATACTGCCAAATCCCATCGGCTGTCAGCTGTTTGAGGGAACAACCCAAGGAGGTTGATATTTACTCTGGCTCCATATTGTCCCATAGAGACATGGCTTTTCAGATTGGCATATTCCCAACTGTCCATGCCCAGGACACCTGCCTTGTAACGCACACCGTCGCTACCCAACCAATAGTTACGTTCTACGCAGCAGTCTTGTGCAGACAAGTTCATCTCTCCATACTTGGCAGATAACTCTGCCGAGAAGATGGAGTTGAAACGATAGCCCCCATATAAGCCAGCAGCCCAACCGAGGTGCGTCTTGTCATGTCCGAAACTTGAGAAGGTAGAGAAGCCGAAAGGCATTCCACCCTCTACTCCTACATACCAGCCTTGCTGACCGGTCTTTCCATCTTCTCTTACTTCTGCTTTCGCGAAAGAAAATGGAAGAATTAAAGCAAGTGCTGCTACCAGTAATCGTTCTTTTCCAGTTAAATAATTTCTCATATTAATCTTTTTTTTATAGTATGTAAAAATATACTGTCTTTTTCCAATTCTATTCTTAGGTATGTTTCCTAATAGTTCTTTCGTTGGCAAATATAGTGTTTTTTTCTGAAAAAAGGTGTCTACTTCCCCCAAAAAAGTGTCTACTTCGTAGGAAGTAGGCATCTTTTTTAACGATTTATTACATTTATCAACGAATTTTCCGAGATTTATTGTACTTACTGAATTCAAGTTTCGCAAGTTCAGAAGTTAAAGGAGTTATCGCTCCCTACGGTCGCTGAGGAGTTAAGACAACAGTCTTTTTGGCGTAGTTTTTTAAGCAGCAAGACATACGTCTTAACTCCTTAACTACCTTAATTCCTTTAACTTCCTGATATGCGAAAGTTCAGTTATTAGACAATAATGATGTTAATTTCATTCAAATATTTGGCGTTATCAAGATTTTGCAGTATATTTGCATCCAAAGAATTTAAATGTGAATCAAATGGTTAATGCATATCGCGACATCAAGAATTCCGTAGACACTGCTAAGCGTGAAGGTATAGAAATTGGTATGGCGAAAGGTAAGCAAGAAGGTCTTGTGGAAGGTATGGAAAAAGGTATAGAGAAAGGTAGAGCAGAAGGCAAACATGAGGCCAACACAGAAACAGCACAACGATTGCTGGCAATGGGACTTTCTGCCGAACAGGTTGCCAAAGCTACCCAGCTGTCTTTGGAAATTATTAAGAATCTGAGCAATTCATAAAAAACAGAAAGTGGAGATGTAGATTAGATTGGTGACCTTCACCTTCATCTGAGTAAAAAAATATACCGGGCAAGGAGATGATGCTCCTGCCCGGTATTTTTTTTGCAGATGATTGGATTATTTGTTGACGTCGATTGTTTCATCTGCATTTTTCCACGTGTCAACTTTAGCTTCGAAATTGATAGGCTGCAAGATTGAGTGGCCATCCTTATCATAACCACCGCCGAAGATGAGGGTGTAGATGTAGCGCTTGCCTGGCTGCCAATCTGCCCCGAAAGGAACAAAGAGGTCCTTGTATTCAGAATCGCTACCGAAGAGGTAAGCACCACTCTGCTTAATCTTACAAGTAATCTTCAGATAAGACTGGTTTGCTGTATTTGCAGCATCTATGCTACCTGGTAAATCCCATTTTGTTAAATTCTGAGGAATGAATAACATCGGTCCCTGTGTTGAAATGTTAGTAACCTCATCTGTTTTTGCCACCTTAATGCTCTCGTCCATTACCGCTGTAAATCCACTTTTATTGTAATGTTCTTGATTTGGAGCCCAATCATTCTGTGAAGGTTCTCCTTCTGGAATTGTAAATGTTCCGCTAAAAATGAAATTATGAATACTGAGTGCTTTGATTTCTACCTCCATATTTGCATATTGTGTCTTTGCTTGGAATACTACTTGAGACAATATATGCTTAAAGTCGAACTTAACAAATCCATCATTGTTTGTTTGGGTCTGATTCTTGGTCACGGCATACATAGCATCAATGTTTTTGGGATTATAATACTCGCCTTTGCTATTTTTGACATATTCATCAGAGCAAGCGTATGTTATTTGCTTTTTCTGATTTGTAAAATTCCAAGAGAAGGAAGTTGTGCTGCCTGGATTGACCGCATAAAAATTAAGTGCAGTTGTTGGCCAGTAGCGAAGTTCATTTGGATCATTATAAACCCACTTGTTAGTCTCAGTCTCATACTTGATTCTAACTCCGTACAGATTGTTATCATCATTCTCTTTATCACCCATAAAGATTTCACCATCTGTACCATTGTTGTTCTTATATGCGAACACATTGAAATCTGTTGTTGTCAGATTATCTGGTGTAATCGGGGTAGCTCTTGTCTCCGCCTTATTACCAACTACATGAAATCCGATAGCGTTGTTAGCTGCAGTTTCTACATTTGCAAGCTCGTTGTCTGATGAGCATGCTGAAAGCAATGCCATAGAGGCCAATGCTGTTCCAAAAATTACCTTTTTCATAATTAACTGTTCTTTAAAAAAATATTTTACTATTACTATTTGAATATTTATCTTTTATTATTTATAGTCTTATCTTTTTTCTATGTTACATCCTTAACATATAATATCCACATTTACATCGCCCCAGTCATCTACTCCTACATCGAATCCGGCTCCTCCGCTGGAACTTCCCCCGCTTTCTTCCGGAATCTCGAAGTCGAGGTTTATGACGATATGAACATCACCCACGTGACCCACCACAGGAACGGACTGAATCTGAGCGGTAACATCCTGCTCCAAAACATACAGCTTGCCTGATCGGCTCTTGATAAAGAGCTTGAAGAGATTAGACGCTGTGATGCCCCGGGTGCTGCCAAACGTATAGAAACCACCCCGTAGCTGATTGCCGATTACTTCCCCTCCGAAAAGAAGACGCTCGGAAAGAGAGCCGGGGAGCTTGTCGGCTGCCATCAGAAGCGAACCGGACATGCCGGATAGGCTTGCCCTGATATCCGCTATGCGCTCTAGCTTGCGGATGCCGTTAACCTCGTAGGTGTAGCGGCAAACCATGCTTTTGGGGTATAGTGTAATAACTTGTACTCCGTTTTCTGCATTTTCTGATGATGCAGCTGCGTGGCTGGCATTCACGGAAACCCAGTTGATGTGGTCGCCACAAAGCCAAGATGGGGTGAGGGATGCCTGCTCGCCATCGGGCGATTTCGTATCTCTTGTATCAGCGGTGAAATTCAGATAGCTGTTCGGATTTTCCCAAATTATTCCGTTGGTATCGTAATTCATGCTGATTACCCCGTAGTCGTTTTCGGGCAGTTCTATCTGCCGGACTTCTCCTTTAGGAAAATCGAAAATCCACGGTTCGCTCTTTCCATCTTTTGGGAAGAAGATAACTCGCATACCTTCTGGCTTTTCATGACCCGAGAGCTGGCTCCAGTCGAAGGCTACCTTCAGTAATCGGAATTGAGCATTCTCCTCGTAATACAGCTCCTTGTGGTTGCAGGATGATAGAATAGAGAGTAGGGAAAGTAATAGGACAAAAAGTCGATAGGCTTTTCCCGTTTTGCTGAAATTATTCATCGGTACCTCCTTTCTTCCTATCCTTCTCTTTCTTCCTCATCTCTTTCTCCTTCACCTTCTCCTTCTTCCTCTTACAGTTGCTGTTAGCGTTTTCGCGCCCCAGCTGCCACACCAGGGAGACTTCGAGTTTCGTAGGACCTACCCATCGGCGTTCTTTCGTCGCCTGCCACACGTAGTATTGGTTGCGCGGCTTATACTCGTGGTAGATTCCGCCCCAATATCCTACACCTAGAGTGAAGTCGATGTTCAGTTTTCTGGCGATAGGGAGCGAGTAGCCATATTCGGCACCCATGGCATAGTTCATCTTATTCCAGATAGCACCGCCAGGTTTGCCACCCATGTAGCCACGACCGCCTGTTTCGAAATCGTAGGTGAAAATTTGGGTATAGAAGCCGATGTGGTGACCTGTGAGCGGTTTCTCCTCAGCTGCTTTTCCCAGCCATTTGCGTATGGCAATATCACCTCCGTAGGCTCGCCAATACCAGTGTCGCCTGTCGGTCTTCCACCATCCGTACATCCAGTTAGCGGCCAACGACCAGCTTTTGCCCAGATAGAATTCCAATCCGATGTTGGGAAGAAGTAAGACATCGAAAAGCATGTTCGTCCGCATTGCCATGTAGAACGGTTTTCGGATCGGACTCGGCTCGATATAGATGGAGTCGGTGTTACTGACCATATCCACCGATTGTTTTACGTTTTCCCATTTAGGTATTGAATCCGGAACCTGCGGCTTTTGCACCTTGTCGTACCATAGGAAGAGCTGTGAGAATCGGAGCGCAGGGAAATATTTCTTATACATATAATGATAAGGGATACCTCTGCGCAAATTCTTGATTAGCTCCAGATGCTTTTCCTGCTTCAGGATTTCTTTTTCTGTTTCAGCTTCGCCGGCTATTCGGTTTAGCAGCGAGAGCGTTTCCTCTCTGAAGGGAAGTTGGGAATCATTCTTAACCAATTGAATCAACCCTTTCCAGTCGGGACAGAAGAAACTTGATGTCTTCAGCGAATCGGGCAGGGTGGAGTATTGTGATAGATAGCTGAAAAGCACGTCGGCTCGTTTTCGGGATAGCCACTTGTTGAATTTCAGTGTTCCCTCGGGTGAGGCAACGCCTACAACGAGAATTTTTCGCAATTGATAAATGGAATCTGCATAACAGTTTCGCATGGTTTCAGCGATACGGTTCAGTGCCGATTGGTTATCGTTCAGGATAGGGTCAAGGTCTATCTTTCCCTGCCTGAAGAAAATCTTTACTGAATCTTTTACATCATATATGGTGTGCGATTTGTTCACATTATATATATGATGTGAATCCTTCACGCTATGTAGGTTCTGTGCCGATAGATAACTACTCATGCATGTAAATGCAATGAGAATTGTTTTTTCTTTTATTCGGTACATTTACTTGATGTTTATATGATTACTTCATATTTACATTATTATTATTACTATTGCTTTTACTTTTTACTTTATTATTCTAAGTCTGAATTATAGTTACTTTTACTTTCATATTTCATATCCTTTTTTTATTAATTTTAACTTTATATTCAGTTTTGAATATTCTTGTTTTATCCTGATAGCATATTTATTATGCCGTTTTATGGACGACAAAATGATTTACTATTTTGCATCTCAGTAATATACCGAGATGTGATTGCGCTGCAAAATTACAATTTTTTCAGTGAATCAGTAAATTTTTGATGTTAAAAAAGATGAATTATAAAATAGGGGGGGTAAATGACTGAAAACCAATAAGATATAACAAAAAGTATTTTCATGGTGTTAAATAACACTCATAGAACTTCATTTTATGAACTCCACCTATTTAGTAAGAACTACGATTTCAATAGACCTACAATAAATGAAGAGGGTGTGTCATAAGTCCATGACACACAGGTGTCCAGTTGATGGGGCAACTGGACACATTATTAGTATTCTTTAACGTTTTCGCTCTCTTTCCTGCCTCTTTGAATCTGTGGATTGGAGCCGGAATACGACTGGCACGGTTCACGAATGCCTCGCAACATAGACGCTTTGTGTTCGCCATTTCTCTTATTAATTTAATAGTGCAAAAGATAATTGTGAAAAATATCTCTCCCAAAATTTTCCTATTCAAAAAAATATTCGTAACTTAGCAGCGCAAAACGTAAAGCATGTAGGAATATGGCAAAAATGGTAAATTTCTATCCTGTAGGAATACAGACATTCTCAAATATCCGAGAGGGTAATTATCTCTATATAGATAAGACCCCATACATCGTGGATTTTCGAGAGAAAAAAATGAAGTATGTTTTTCTGAGTCGTCCAAGACGATTCGGAAAGTCGCTCTTTGCATCTACCCTCCAGGCCTATTTCGAGGGAAGGAAAGAACTTTTTGAGGGATTGGCCATTGCTGATTATGAGAAGGATTGGGTGAAGCACCCTGTGCTGCATTTCGACCTGAGCGGCGCCAAGCACATGAGCGTGGAACAGCTGGAAAGATACCTGGCAGATATGCTTGAAGAGCAGGAAACGATCTGGGGATACAAGACGCATCAGGTGGACGCTAACCTCCGTTTGAAAGACCTGGTGAAAGAAGCATACAAGCAGACGGGTAAGAAGGTAGTGATTATCATTGATGAATATGATGCCCCTTTGCTGGATGTAGTGCATGAAAAGGAAAATTTAAAACCGCTGCGCCTCATCATGCAGAACTTCTATAGTCCCATCAAGATGCTCGACCCGTACCTGGAGTTTACCTTCATCACGGGTATCACCAAGTTCTCGCAGCTCAGCATCTTCAGTGAACTGAATAACCTCGATAACATCAGTATGTTCGACCAGTATTCGGCTATCTGCGGTATCAGCAAAAAGGAACTTACCACTCAGATGAAACCGGATATAGAGGCTTTGGGAGAAGACCTTGGCATGACGTATGAGGAGTGTCTGGCAGAGCTGACAAGATTCTACGACGGCTATCATTTCAGTAAGAAATCTGAAGATGTATTCAATCCGTTCAGTCTGGTAAAGGCACTGAATGCACGGGATATAGCTCCTTACTGGTTTGGCTCGGGTACGCCGACTTATCTTATCAAGACGCTGCAGAAGTATCACGTCAATGTGATGGATATTGAGAAGAAATCATGTGATGTGGATGACTTTGATGTTTCGCCGGAAATGATGACTTCTGCGCTTCCGTTGCTCTATCAGAGTGGTTATCTCACCATCAAGAAGTATAACCCGATGCTGCAACGTTATACCTTGGAATATCCTAACAGAGAGGTTAAGATTGGCATGCTCAAGAGTCTTGCACCTAACTATCTTTCACCAATATCACTGGATAACAATAGTCTGGTAGGTGATTTCCTGGAAAAGCTCTATGAGGCAGACGTTGAGGGAGCGATGGCGCGCCTGAAGGCTTATCTTGCCAGCATTTCCAACCGATTGAGTAACAAGAGTGAACGGGATTTCCAGACAGTGTTCTATCTTATCTTTAACCTGATGGGAGCACACATGAGGGTAGAGGAGGATAGTGCGATAGGCAGGGCTGATGCCGTGGTGTATATGCCTGATGCCGTATTTGTTTTCGAGTTGAAATATGATGGTTCAGCCGAGGAAGCTATCAGACAGATAGATGAAAAGGGATATCTGATTCCATATTCTGCCGATGGTAAGCGTCTGTTTAAGATTGGCGTAAATTATGACAGCACACAGCGGACGATAGGTGATTGGATTATCAAGGAATAGGTCACTTGAATCCAACCTTTTTTTGCCATGATGAAATGCTATACAAGATAGATAAGTAATTATACGAAAGAAAAAATCCCCCAGCCCGCTTGAGAAAGCAGAATGGGGGATAGTTTCTTATTTCTTCTTGAGCCCCTTGTATGCAAGGAATGCTACAATAACAACGGCAAGAGCCAAGATGATGTAACCGAGCTCATGACTATACTTTAATGCCTGCTGATATACATCTTGAGTTGTTTTATAGTCTGTATATTGGTAAATACCCCAACCGATGGTTGCTAAAACAGTATTCCAGATGCCCGCACCGATTGTGGTATAGAGCAAGAATTTGCCTACATGCATACCTGCCAAACCGGCTGGAATGCTGATTAACTGGCGAACAGCTGGTACCAGACGCCCAAAAATAGTGGATGCGGCTCCATGCTTGCGGAAATACTCTTCTGCAACTTCTACCTTTTGGCGGTCTATCAGGCACATATGTCCGATGCGGCTGTCGGCAAAACGGTAGATGATAGGGCGGCCTACCCATTTAGCTAAATAATAGTTGATAAGTGCACCGATATTGGCACCAATGGTGGCAAATACGATGACCAGGATAAACGACATTCCGCTATCAGGATCCATGGCTTTCCATGCTGCAGGTGGAACAACCACCTCTGATGGGAATGGGACGAATGAACTCTCGATAGCCATGAAAAGGGTTACTACCCAGTAATTTAAATTGTCGAGTATCCAAAGAAAAAGATCTGCAGTATTCATTTGTTATCTTGAATATAAATAATATCTGTCTCAGCTGTTGAAACTGAGACAGATATAGGTGATTTATTTATTCTGTTTTGCCCATGTATCCTTCAAGCCAACGGTTTTGTTGAATACTGGTTTTTCTGCAGTAGAATCAAGATCGGCCATGAAATAACCGATACGCTGGAACTGGAGATATTCACCTGGCTTCTTGTTGGCTGCATATTCCTCAACATAGCAGTTAGGATAGTCGTGGAAGCTATCTGGGTTGAGCAACTCGTGGAAGTCACGTTCATCAGCAGATGGATTTTCTACCATAAAGAGACGGTCGTATTCGCGCACCTCTGCCTTTACGCAGTGATCTGCTGATACCCAATGCAATGTACCCTTAACCTTACGGTTGGCACCTTCCATGCCGCTCTTGCTGATAGGATCGTATTCTGCCTGAATCTCAGTGATAACACCATTTTCGTCCTTTGTGCATCCAGTGCACTTAACGATGTAAGCATTCTTCAGACGAACTTCTTTACCCGGAGTCATACGGAAGAATTTTTTAGGAGCATCTTCCATAAAGTCAGCACGCTCTATCCAGAGATTCTTAGAGAATGTGATGGTGTGTGTACCGTCAGCTTCATTTTCTGGATTATTGATTGCTTCCATTTCCTCTGTTTCACCTTCCGGATAGTTGGTAATTACGAGTTTTACAGGATCAAGTACTGCACTCACACGACATGCTTTCTTGTTCAAGTCTTCTCTAACAGATGCTTCGAGTAAGGCCATATCGTTGAGAGCATCAAACTTAGTATAACCGATACTGTCGATAAACATACGAATACTCTCAGGAGAGTAACCGCGACGGCGCATTCCGCAAAGAGTAGGCATACGTGGGTCGTCCCATCCGATAACCAGTTTCTCATCTACCAGCTGGTGAAGCTTACGCTTGCTCATTACTGTATAAGTGAGGTTCAATCGGTTGAACTCAATCTGACGTGGACGATTGTCGTTTAATACATCTGCAGTTCCGTCCTTCTCCTTCAAGAAGTCGATGAACTTATCGTAAAGCGGACGGTGAGGTACAAATTCCAATGTACAGATAGAGTGGGTTACCCCTTCAAAGTAGTCACTCTGTCCGTGAGCGAAATCATACATAGGATATGCATGCCATTTAGTTCCTGTACGGTGATGAGGAGTTTGGATGATACGATACATGATAGGATCGCGGAAATGCATGTTTGGATTCGCCATATCGAGTTTTGCGCGAAGAACCATGCTGCCTTCTACGGCCTCAGGAGTATTCATCTTCTCAAACAAAGCAAGGTTTTCTTCGATTGGGCGATCACGATATGGACTAGCAGTACCTGGTGTGGTAGGAGTACCCTTCTGCTGTGCAATTTCTTCAGCAGTTTGTTCATCTATATATGCATTGCCCTTCTTGATCATCCAGACAGCAAAATCCCAAAGCTTCTCAAAGTAGTCAGAAGCATAGTAGATATTGCCCCACTTGAATCCGAGCCACTGGATGTCTTGAAGAATATTCTCTACATATTCATTGTTTTCCTTGCTAGGGTTAGTGTCATCAAAACGAAGATTGCAAACACCATTATATTTCTCTGCAACACCAAAGTCCATGCAGATAGCTTTGGCATGGCCGATATGCAGATAACCATTAGGCTCTGGCGGAAAACGAGTCTGGATTCGTCCTCCGTTTTTGCCTTCTTTGAGGTCTTCCTCAACTAACTGTTCTACGAAAGAGATACTTTTCTTCTCTTCCAAATTGTTTTCTTCATTAATTGCCATAATTCAATAAAAAGAATAATTTTTAAATTTATGGTGCAAAGATACAAATTTAATTGTAAGTACCGAAATTATCTGGCAGATAATTTTGTTTTGGGAGCGATAATTTTGTTTTGGGAGCAATAATTCACAAAATATGTTTTTAAACATATAAAAAGATTCGTTCGTTTCGAAAAATATGTCTATCTTTGCATCGTTATCCTGAATACAATCTTTTTACCTTAAATGAAACTAATACCAAAAGGAACGCCTTCGCTGTGAAGCGAGGGCGTTTTGCTTTTATATCAGGTTCATATTCTATTACTTTTTGCGGAATGTTTCGTTCTTAATAATGATTGCACCTTCTTCTGTATCGAGTGTTGCCTGCTCCTGAACATCGGCATCAAGACCCTTGCGGCTCAGGATAATCACAGCTGCTTTACCTTCTGGCTTAGCTGGCAATTCCCACTTGTAAAATTCCTTGTTAAGGCCTTTTACTTTAACAGAGAAATCACTGTTCAAAGTTACACTACGCTCACCATCTGCGCTCTTATATTCACCGGCTGCGGCAGCCTGAAATGCAGAATCGGTTACAACAGTCTGTTCTGCCTGAGCAGGTGCTGGTGCCTTTTTCTCAGAACATGCTGTGAAAGCTATCAGACCCATAGCAAATGCAAGAATTGATAATTTCTTCATAATCTTTAAATTTTATATGTTAATAATAATGTTAATCTAAACCATTTTTATAAGCTAACTCTTTTTATACATTTGTTTATCTCAGTGGTATGCTATAGAAAGATAGTATTCCACTGGTACAAATGATTACCCAAATAGAAACGAGCCCCGTAATGATAGGGACGCTTGCAAATCTGATGTCGTGGTTGGGCTTAAAACGTTCGGTATGCTTCCTTAAAAAATACTGAAATATATAATAATATAAGGTGGCATAGAGAAAACCAATGAGGGTACCAATCAGGAGGTCGCCAAAATAGTGTACACCGAGATACATGCGGGAATAACTGGTTATCAATGCCCATAGGCATAAGAATATCGTGAGTTTGCTCCGGCGAACCAGATATTGGGCAAAGAAGGCCATGCTCCATGCATTGGCTGCATGAGAAGACGGGAAACCATATCTGCCACCCCGATATCCTTGAACAACATGTACCATCGGACTGATAGGATTATCAGGATTGCTGGGACGCATTCTTGCTACCAATGGCTTCAGAATTCCTGATGCAGTCTGGTCTGAAAACAAGATAATCAGAGTGATGACAACTATAGTGCTCATCACAACCTTGACAGGAAAATTCTTTAGCAGTACAAAGATAAAACTGGCATAGAACGGAACCCATACAAAACGGTCTGAGAAAATCATCATGAAGTAATCCCAATACACGTTGTGAAAACCATTGAAAAACAGAAAAATCTGCGTATCAATCTGTTCTATTTGATGAAGTAATTCTATCATAGTCTTTCTTTATGAATTTCTGTAATGTTCGCTTTCTTGTTTCTGGTAATCTGTTGCCCTGTCGTTTGGGCTATTTTGCACTCAAGTCATCGTACAACTTCTGAAGATAAGCCATGCCTCGCTTCAGGTTATAACCTTTTTTGCCTTTATCATAAACAACCTTTTGGGATTTATTGTCGTAGATGATAGAGTTCTCCTCTGATACCATGCCGAAAGCATCGGGTACATCAAAGAATGCAAATTTAGGAGTAGCATCACTCAACATATTCTTGCTGAACAAGAAGTCTTTGTGAGGAATGCCTAATTGTCCGAGCAGTGTAGCTGCTATATCATGCTGACTTCCTATGAGCTTAACATTCATTGGGCGAGCTATTGCTCCACCGGTCATGATAAGTGGAATCTGATAGCGGCTGCGGTCAAAGTTGTCAAGATGTTCTTTGTATGCGCCAACATGATCGGCAACGAGTAATACCAAAGTATTTTTCCATCTAGGCAATTTGCTGTATTCACGCAGAAGATGACCTATGACACTATCAGTGTAAGCAAATGCATTTAACCGTTTGTCTTTCAGTCTGCTATATGGTACATCGAATGGCTCATGACTGCTTGATGTCTGGAATACTCTCAGCATAGGCTGTTTGGCATTCTGTTCTTTCCTGAGGTCTGCAAGAAGCCGGTTGGCTACGATATGATCGTGTACTCCCCATTTGCTCAATTTGTCTTCTATAGGGAAATCACTATCTGAAATGATTCTCTCATAGCCCTGGGAAACCAGCCAAGAGCGCTGGTTGGCAAAATCAACATCACCACCATAATAATATGCATTGCCGTAATGCTTTGCTTTAGCCAATGAACGTGCCAATGATGGTAATTGTGCAGATTTTGCCGGGTAGCGCATGATGCTGGTTGTAGGTTGTGCAGGATAACCGCTCAAAACAGCAACCAGACCACGATCCGTGCGGAAAGTGTTGGAATAGAATCTTGGGAAGAAGATTCCCTTTTTGGCTATTGAGTCCAAGCAGACAGCTACGTCTTTATGTGTTCCGACGGAAGGCATGATGTCGTTGGCAAAGCTTTCCATAATAATAATAAGTATATCCGGCTTTCCGTTTTTCCGAGCTTCTTCATTCAGGAGAGGGTAGGTGTTCTGGTCGCTTGAACTTACCATTTGAGCAAAGAGCTTGTTAGCTTCTTCTTCTGACATGTATCGGTATTGCGATGCAAAATCTTCCTGATGGGTAAGTGATTCAAACAGGCTGAACATCGGATTGACGGCAGCATGATTCAAAAACGCATTTTGGCTGAAATATGCCTTTCCTGTATTTGTTGTAGATACAGTAAATCCTCCTCTGATAGGGATGAAGAGAAGGGCAGTAAGCAGCAACAGAATAAGAGAATGGCGCATACGATGATACTCTATGTCAGAGTAGCGCGTTCTGCGACCACTGCCGAAATCTCCAAAACCATAGTTGCTGTATCTGCTGGAATAGCGCTTCTGGGTATGAGGCATGCGGAGTGCGAACCAGACGGCTATGGTAAGCAGCACAGTGATGAGGAGAGCAAAAAAGATGTAAAGCCCTCCAACACTTGCAAGTGCATCCTTTGGCGAAGTAAAGAAATAATATAATGGTGTGCTATCTAGCGGGAAGTTCCAATATGGATATAATCCTGCATTCAGTATGAATGTAATGGAAACCAGTAAAGATGCCAGTATATAATAAGCATTCAGAATGGGACGTATAATCTCCTTACGAAACCAAATCATTGCGATGAGCAACAAACCCGGTAGTGCGGTGAGGTAACCAGCCATAGAGAGGTCGAGTGATAAACCGTACCACATCACAGTAGGCATTTCGCTCCAGATATTATCGATAGGTTGTGTAGCAGAAGCCTTTTCCAATATCATGAAAAATGGTTTCTGAATACTGAACAAAATGACAAACGTAAAATACGTTTTTATAAACCACAATATTTGCTTCATATCTATGCTTCTTGACTAATAATTATGATATACTCGGCTTTGAGCTTGAAAATTAATGCAAAAATAACCATTTTATTTCATATAAACGACTTTTTTGTGTTTATTTTTCAAAAAAGTGAGAAAAAATTTGGTCGTTCTAAATAAAAGTCGTACCTTTGTTGTAATAAATTTTATAACATAACTATGGCTAAGTACAATATTCAACCTAAAAAAGAAAAAATAGCAAGATATCAATCTATGCTGAGTGAAGAAACTAAGGACCGCCTTCGCGACGAGATAATCCGTGTTCTTGTGACTGAAAGAAAGTACAAGGACCCAGACTATAGTTCCAAGAAACTTGCAGAGGATTTGAATACTAACTCTCGCTATATTTCTGCTGTATGCGCAACTCGATTTCATAAGAATTATGCCGAGTTGGTGAATGATTATCGAGTAAACGATGCTATGTCTTTACTTACCGATAAGCGTTATGCAAGAATGAGTGTAGAAGGTATCAGCGAAATGGCTGGTTTCAATACTCGTCAGAGTTTCTATGCTAATTTCTTCAAGCGAATAGGCGTTACTCCTCGTCAATATCGTGCTAATCATTTTAAGGGATTGGAGTAAGTTTAATTGTTAATAACTAGAACATGAAACAAAAAGGAGGGTGTATCATAAGTTAATGATTCACCCTCCTTTTTGTTTTACAAACTATTGCGAGTTACCTCTTGAAGTAGTTTCTCAATGCCTGGTGGCGGATACTCCTGTTCAATCTGCGTATGGTCAGATTTCGTATCTGGCGAACTCGCTCGCGTTTGAGCCCCATATCTTCAGCAATTTCAGCCATCGTTTCTTTAGGAACACCTATACCATAGAATTTGGTGATGATTTCTTTCTCTCGTGGCAATAAATCTGCAATGCTTTCTGCCATCTTTTTCTTCATCATTTCTATATTCAGGGTATCATCTGCAATCTTTACATCCGGATCGTTTAATATGTCTAATAGGGTATACGGATTGTTTGCGCTTAGTGGCGCATCTACAGATACAGCCTTGTCTGCGTTTCTTGGGGCAAATTTCTTCTGGTCTTTCGGTAAACGATAAAGTCCTGATTGTTTATCGATGGCCTGTGATATAGCCTTGTGAACGAATGGACCGGCATAAGCCACAAAATCGGTGCCCCGGTCGGCTTGGAACTTTCTGGCTGCCATAAGCATTGCCAGCGTTCCTTCGCTAACCAAGTCATCAAACTCAACGCCTTTACCTTTATACTGGTTGGCTACTGATTTTACATAGTTTAAGTTCTCACTAACTATCTTGTTTATTTCTTTTTCTGTCATACTCAATAATTCTTTTTGCAAATATACATAGAATAATTCAAAAAAGCAAGTATTTTGCGCATTTTAACCAATCATTTTGGTTTCCACATATTATAATGTTTCTATGATTTGCATAAAGCTGCATATGGACAGTATTCGCAACGATGCTTATCATCTGTAGGCCGGAATGGTTGTTCCTTGTCAAAGATGTTGGCGATGAGAACTTTCAGTTGTTTCATAAACTCTTCTTCGTATACATCTATGCTACTGATGAGTTCCTTGCCCATTTTTAATGTCGGATCATAATCTTCTGCTCCTGCATTTTGTATAAACAGCAAGCCTGGAGATACGGGCTCTTGAGCCGGATTCAGATTCCTGTTGTGGCTTACAATAATCGAGTAGAGCATAGATTGTAAATAATAATCTGTATGCTTGTTGAGCATGGATGGATCAAACACTTCGCTCAGTTCTCTTGGACGTGTTGTTGAAATACGTCCTGTTTTATAGTCTATTACGCGGATTCGTTCTGCAAGATTATTGCCATTTGCATGACCGTTAGCTGCAACAGCGTCCAGTCGGTCGATAAAACCTCCTATTGACAGAGATAAATTGCCGATACTTGTTTCTACTTCGACGTCAGTTTTTACAACCAGCTCTAATCCGAGTATGGTGAATGGAGCCTGGCGCATATCTATCGTGACAAGTTGCCGGATATATCTTGCTATTACTTCTTTATTGATCAGTTGCAGACCATTATATTTTGGACGATATCCTGCAGCGCTAACTTTAAAGAGTTCTTCTCTGAATGCCTGATCAACCAGGCGATAAATCAGAGATTCGTCTTTTAGGGCATGCTCTAATTGCTCTTTTGATACAATGATAGGACGAGTCAGTTTGAGTTCTCCTTTACCGTCGGTTGTCAGAGCATCGCTGCTTGCTAATCCCAGATAGAACAGTTCTGCTGCCCGATGGAATATATTTCCAAATACTTTGTTGTCTACTTCGTCCTCATCAATTTCATCTGGCTCAATCAGTCCTTCTACATATTTATAGTAGAATTGCTTTTCACATCTCAAATAGGTATTCAAAAATGTTGGCGTAAGCATTTTCAAATTCTTGAGCTGGCTGAGCGCATGCAGTTTTTTCTCTATTGGTTCATAAGTAGGACGCAGCGTGTTTTGTCCTGCGACCAAAGAAATGCGCTCGATGTCATGATGGCTTTCTACCAGGAGTTGTAGCATAAAACGGCTCATCTCACCCGATTGGCCATCTTCTGTTGCGTTATTGTAACACAAAGTGATGTCGTGTGAGCGTTGGAGCAGACTGTGAAAATAATAGGCGTATATAGCTACTTTGTTATCTACCGTAGTCAAGCCGTATGCCTTTCTCAATGAATAGGGAATAAATGAAGCATCGTTCACACCTTTCGGCAGTTTTCCTTCGTTACATGAGAGTACTAAGATATGCTCGAAATCAAGATTTCGAGTTTCCAATACACCCATTACCTGTATTCCTTCTGCAGGTTCTCCGTGGAAAGGAATACTTGTTGACTGGACGAGCTGTTGGATGAGTCGTTCCAGAGTGATGCAGTCTACTGCTAAGTCTCCTGTCTGGATGAGTTCTTGCAGACGGTTCAACAATGTATAGGTCCTGAAGAGCGATTCCTGGAATAAAGGATCGTCCTGTTCTTTACTATTCACACCTATTGTCTTCAAAATATCCAGCAGATACTGGATGAGTCTCAAGTTGTATTCATTTTCTGTTGCAGTCTCACCCAAATCTTTGAAAAGCAGTGACAAGCCTTCATCACCATCCATGCTTAGGAATTGGCGGGTAGGATAGAACTGCTTCTGCTCGTCAAGAGCGCTCAAGAGTTTGCTATAATTTTGAGAGATATAGCGTGTGTATGGATGACGGAGCACCATGAGCACATTATGTAAGCGATAGTTGTTACTATGCTTGGGGTGACCTACGCCCTGCAACTTGATGAGCTGTTGCAGCAAACTGTAGAATGGTGTCTGTTGAAGCGGATAACCCAATGTTATGTTATATGATAACTGGTCGTTCTCAGAATAATCTGGCAACGACTTGATGTCTTCGTTTGTAGGAAGACTATGTATAACACTTTGTAACAATCCTTCATCGGCTAATACTATAGCCACTTTTTTCCCATATTTATAGCGTTTCTTTTCTTTAAGCCATTGGTTTACATAGCGGGCCTGAATGTTTTCAGTTGATGCCGAAATGTATGTAATGTCTTTATTGTTATCAAAGTTATGATAAATATCACGAAGATCCTGAGGAGGCATATCATTCAATTCGTTAGGATAATATTTGAGATATTCACGAATGTAGTGACCTGCCTCATGATTGTTTTGCATATAATAGTCATCGTAGTCCCAATAGAAATGTGCTTTACCCTCTTTCATCAAGCGGTCGCAGAGTTTCCGTTCTACTACTTGCATCATATTAAAACCGACAAAGAGATATTTCTTGTGTTGGAATTTGATGTTTTCGTCATTTACAACTTTCCGATACAGAGCCCCCTCATAAGCCAATCCTTGTTCTTCAAGACGCATGTTGAACTGCTTATAGATATCAAGAAAATGGCTCCATAATTGTAGAAATCTCTTTTTGAGTTCTGAGTTGTGATCATCGTTGAAATTGCTGAAAAATTTCTTAATCAGCGTTTTCTGTTCTTCTGTAAGATATGAGATGTCATCAAGTTCATGTATATTGCTAAGATTGGCAAAGAGTTTTTCTGCTTCTGCCATGTTTTTATCAATATCGTCAAAATCTGTGATAAGAAGTTGTCCCCATCCATAAAAATGGTCTAGGGTCTCATCAATACCAGTGCAGGCTACGAATGTTTTATGTAAATCGCAAACAAGTTTGATTGGGTCTCCAACTTTCAATGTGCTATGTTTGCGAAAAAGGTCGCTGATAGTTATGTAAGATGGCGACCAGATAGGGTGATCAGTCAAACGGACCAGACTCTCGTTGAGGAAAAGAGCGGCGCGTTTATTTGGAAACACGACGGCAATGTCGCTGAGATTGTTTCCGTATTTCTCGAGAATATCTCTTGCTACATATTTTAAAAATGCTTTCATATCTTAATGGACTTTTCAATGTTTGCAACTGTTCTTTATGTTGCCCTACTTTTTGGAAAGGGGCAATAGAACCATATTATTTTATTACTTCAACTATTCTGTTAGGGTATACATACCATAGATAACCTTTTACTCGGTGATGTCCCATACTTTTTAACAAGCCGATGTATTTTCTAACCTGTTCATGGTGTTCTACTTTCTGTTTACCGAATTTGAAGTCTACCACGATGGTTTCTTTTCTTGAGTTTTGCATCACGCGGTCTGGACGGTATTCTGCCACTTTTCCATTTTCAACTGTCAGGATAGAACATTCATTTAGTATGGTCAGTTCCTTGTCAAACCATTTTGCGACCTTTGGTGATTCAAGTCTTTTCCTGATCATCTCCTTTATTTTCTCTGGTGTGAGGTCTTGATCGTATAAAAGTCCGTCTAACTCCAACTGTTTCAGGGCTCCATCAATATCATCAACCGTGCGGATTGTAGAAAAGAGGTTGTGCAAAATGGTACCCATTTTGATATAAAACTTCTGTTGTTCTTCAGTTTCATCACGCTTTATAAAGTCACGGCTCTGGTTACTCTGTCTGAATTCTGGCATTTCAGGCGTAACATTTATTTTAATTTCTAAAGGTTGAGAATAGGCTGAGAGCACGTTTGTATCCTTCTTCTCGTTTGATTTCTTGGAAGAATCAGGTACATATATTTCATTATAGCAGAAAGATATGTCATCTGTTTTGGCATCAGAACCTATTCCTGTTAACTCCATCTTTACATCATTAGCTTCAAGTCGACTGGCTACCTTGTCGAGTACAGATTCGATAATGGCAGAACGATATGCACTATTAGCTCGTTTGCCAATTACAATCAGGTTGTGACTGGCACGTGTGAAGGCTACATAAAGCAGATTCAAATTGTCGACTATGTTTTGCAGATGTTCATGATTATAATCTGCTTCATATATACTTTGCTTCATCAGTTTAGCACTGAAATCTATAGGTACCAGTGGAAGCTCGTTGTATGGAGCTTCTTGCGGTGTGCACCAGATAGTGTTGGCTTTTTCTAGTTGCCAGTCACAGTAAGGCATGATAACATGATCGTATTCCAGTCCCTTACTCTTATGTATAGTAAGGAATCTGATACCTCCATCGCCATCGCTATGAATGCTTTTTTCGTGAATACGGTTATCCCACTCTTTCAGAAATCCTGTGATATCACTACTGTTATCTGTGAGATATTTACTTAAGCAATCATAAAAAGTACAGATGTAGGCAGTTTGCTTGATCATGTCTTTTATTTCGCCAAGTTTAAGTTCTGCAAAAAGGCGTTCTGTGAGATCGAACAGTGGCATTTCCAGATACTCAGAACGATTGGTCAAAAGTTGTTCCGGCATATTTCCAGCTACAGAATACGTGTCACAAAACCTGTTGAGAGTTGCTAATGCAATATTGTCATTTGGGTGTACCAGTATGTAGAGAGCGTTAACCAATGTGCATACTGCTTGGGAGGCATCCAGCCTGAATGCCTCATCTGAAACCAACGGATAGTCGGAATGGTTCATAAAATACTCAGCAATGTCCTGTATGTTACGGTTGCTTCTTACCAGGATTGCTATTTTGTTGCAAGGAACACCTCTTTCAACCAACTTGTCTACAGTGTCCAGTGTGGTTTGCATCATTCTGTCTTCAATATTTTCACCGCCCAGGAGCTGGATACTGATAGATCCATTAGGAACAGAATGGTGGTCTGGTACTTGCTGGCAGACATCGCTATATGCGCTTTCCAGCTGTTTACATTCCTCAGGACATTTATCTTTCAGGTCTTCAATCTCCAATTTTACTGCTTCTGTGAAAAAAGCATTGTTAAACTCAATGATGTTTCTATCAGAGCGGTAGTTGGTACCCAAAGTTTCTATGCTTACTTTTTTCGCGCTTTTATTAAATTCTTTATCAATATTATTGAGCAGTCTCCAATCGCCGGATCGCCATCTGTAAATACTTTGTTTTACGTCACCAACAATGAGGTTGCCAGCATCTTCTCTACTCATGGTTTCTTCGAGCAGCACTTTAAAGTTCTTCCATTGGATGGTGCTAGTATCTTGAAACTCGTCAATCATTATATGGTCGAGTTGAGTGCCAATCTTTTCAAAGATGAATGGCGAATCGCTATCCTTTATCAGTGAGTTGAGCAAGGTCTGAGTATCGCTCAAAAGGAAACGGTTCGCCTCTCTGTTCATCTCCCTGACTTTTTTATCTATGCTTCCCAAAAGGCGGAGCTGATTAAGATGCTTTATGGTCAGATCGGTACTTTTGAAGATTCGGGTGAGTCTTGGACGATTATCTTCTGCAAACAGCAGAATAGGGTAGAGTACCGATTCTACATAATTGAAGATATCAGTACAATTTTTTACATCAGATTTTTTGACCCATGCTTCCGGACTTTCCCGACATTTACAGAAAGTATCATTATGTAGATCATCATCACTGTATTTGCCATTTTTCAGCTTGTTGAAATAGCTCCAAATACCTCTTGTTTTTCCAGCTAAGTCGTCTGACGTAAAGCCTTCTTCTTCAAGGGAATCGAAAAAAGTAGCAGCAATTTCTTTAAGCTGCTCTTTTGCCTTATTGCGCATCTTTTTCATTCGGTCGGTAAAATCCTTGAAGAAATCTTCTTGTTCCATCAATTCTGTCAGCTTGTCGGAATGAGCTTTGTAATAATCCTTGAATATGTTCTCACCGAATTTCTTGATCTGTCCTATGACATTCCAACTCTTATCATCATCAATATTTTCTTTGATATAATCCATAATCCAGAAAAGTAGACGATCGGTATCTTCAAGACTTTCTATAAGTTCATCAACGGCATGCTGTTCTATTTGATAGTCATTGAGTTCTATCCGTAAATTGGCTGTCAGATCAAGTTCACGTGCTAGATTTCTCAATACACTCTGAAAGAACGTATCGATGGTCATAACCCGGAAATAGTTATAATTATGTATGAGCAAATGCAGGGCTGATTCTGCATTTTTCTGAATTTGTTTGGATGAAAGATAGGGTAAAGCCTGCTGTATTTGATTTACATAATCGTTTGCTTCTGGTAGTCCGTGTGCAATTTCGTATAATTTTCCTAAGATACGCATTTTCATTTCTTCAGTAGCTTTGTTGGTGAAGGTTACTGCAAGAATGGTTCTGTAGGAAGCAGGATTAGCTATCACGAGTGTCATATACTCGCGAGCCAAAGTAAATGTTTTACCTGATCCTGCACTTGCTTTATAAACAGTTAGTTGTGAACTCATATTTTGTTTTTTTTATGATGTTATTGATATTGTGCCCTAGAAATCATGTTTTATCCATGCTTTTATGAATATTACCAATCTCTAAATAGTTCAAAACCGAAGCGACAGCCTATGCCATTAAACTTCGTGTTTTTGAAGGCTGCAAAAATTCCTAGGGTAATAGCTCTTGTTGTTACTCCATATCCCCATTCTGTGTATGGGTGTAAATGGTTTACAACAAGACTGCTTACATATAGACGCTCGGCTTCTATATATTTTCCAATCAGAGGGAGCCATGCGGTTGCAATCATAGGAGCTTCATAAGTGAAATTTCCACGTATGTAATAATCACTTGCATTATACCATTGGGATGGCAGTAATTCGAATTCTCCACTCCAGCTATCATTCCAGCCACCAGGAATATTGTTGTCATGGAAATTGGTATAGTCAACGAAATCCCAATGGTCACCTTTACGGGTATAAAAACCTGCTCCTAATCTAACAGAATATGATTGACGGCGTGATGCTTGAAAAATAGTTTGTGCATCTACTTCAACCCGTTCGTAGTCTATGTTTGAACCTAGTAGGTTTTTCCATCCCTTTTCATAGTCTATTTTAAAGATGGAGCCTTTCTTACCCCATGGTAACAGTTCTAAAGCTACAGCTGGTGCTACTGACACATATTTGCTTGGATAATTAAACAGTTTATAGAAACTTTCTACTACAGCTTTTCGTTGATGTGAAACCAAGCCAATCTCAAAACCGACATAGTCGTTGAAACTCCAGTGGTTAGTAAGACGAAGGTAATCATCTTTAAACTCTGTCAGTTTTCTGTTGTTTGCCTCAATATCTGTTGAAATTTCCGGTAATGACAATCCTGGATATTCTGAGAATAGTGGATATAGAAAATCGTTATCTTCAGGTTTGCTGATGCCTAACATCTTTCGTGCAACACGATTGTTCGATATTCTATTACCATTACCGATTTCTAACTTCAGATATCCATTGTGCTTCGGGTTATAGTTGAATGTCAATGGTATATTGAAATAAAATCTGTGTTGTTTCATACTGTAACCTCCTTTAAAGCGAAGCCCCAATTCCAGATTTTCTGTAAACCTGTAGCCTCCCTTCAGGTCAAACTTGTATACAATTCCTTTTCGCTCGGAGTATCCCATATAGAGTGGGTTGAGAATAGGACTGATACGGAAGTAGCCTTGGTTTTGCTTTCCGAAGCCTTGGGAAATCCTGTTTAATACATTGTCACCGATAACATCCCAAAGTATGTCTTTTGCAAAGTTTTTCTCTGGTATGTTGTTATTCAAGGAATCTGTTATTTGTTTCCTTTTTTCGTAGAATTTTTTGTATATGTCAGCCTCATCTTGGTTTAACTCAATTGGGCGCACTTTTGCCATTAATGCAGTATCGGCTACATTATTGAGTGAATCACTTAATATTTTCGGCAGTCCGTATACTGTTGTATACATGCCCGTTATCTTGTTACCCATAAAGCTGAAGTTGGCTCTCATGCTGCACCTTGAAGGAGAAAGTGAACCAAATCCGTCTTTACCCATAATAATAGAGATATAGAAACGGGTCATATCATATTCGCCCTCAAAGTCTACCATGCTTATCTTTCCGCTTTGGGAATCAACAATGGCACGTGCTTCAATAACTTGGGTGTTTTTGAGACGTGGATATACGTAGACTTGAGCTTTGCCGAATGGTAATTGGGTGACGGCATATTTATAATATCTGCGATTCTTATAGTGGAAAGGAGAAAGAATATTCGTTTCGAAAAGTGTTTCTCCATATACCGTTGGAGTCATGTATTTCAAAACAGATGACAATGTGTTGCTTCTATGCGGAATGGTGCTTATGTTCAGCAAACGCTTGGCAACTGGTCTGCCATTTGCGTCTAGCGTCATTTGGTTATAAAACTCGCTGATGAATCTTCTGCCACCCCCATGAGCCACCGCATACATTGTCGGTACTAGCATGAGCGTTGCATTACGTTTGTTTGTTTTGATTTGAAATTTAGTGTAGGCATAACTCTTGTGCTCAGCTCTACCTGTTGTGTCAACAGATTGTGAATATTTAAATACCAAACACATCACCGAGTCACTAAAGGTGTCTCTCGGTGACATTCTTCTTGCATTTGCTGCAAAAGCCATCATGCAGAAGATAATCGTCAAAATGATGTGTGTTTGATATTTCTTCATCTATTATGAGTTAAGATGTTACTTGGTAGAAAAACTATGCCAAATATTTTGGACAGCAGCTTTCCTAACCAAGATATTTCATAAGGATTCCTATCTTCCCGGATTCTCTCAGTTTGGTGATGCTTTTTTCTCTTATTTGGCGAACTCGCTCACGGGTCAGCCCCATTTTATCACCAATTTCCTCGAGTCCCTTTTCGGTTTCCCCAATTCCGTAGCATGCGCAGATAATTTTCAGTTCGCGATCCTTGAGGCAAACTTTTAAAACCTGTCTTAGGTCTTGTGCCATACTTTCATGGTCAACCTGCTTGTCTGTTCTGGCATCGTCTCCGCTTGCCATTACATCTGCCATAGAGTTGTCATCGTCATCACTGAATGGAGCATCGATGCTTACATGATGACCACTGGCAGCCATGCTCTGAGAAATCTTGTCCTCGTCAACACCTGTTCTGGCAGCAAGTTCTTCAACGCTTGGACGGCGTTGGTTTTCCTGCTCAAACTTATTAATTTCCTGGTTTACCTTATTGAGTGATCCTACCTGGTTGAGAGGAAGTCGAACAATTCGGCTTTGCTCTGCTATTGCCTGTAAAATACTCTGACGAATCCACCATACAGCGTATGAAATAAATTTGAACCCTCGTGTTTCGTCGAAGCGTTCCGCAGCTTTGATGAGTCCGATGTTTCCTTCGTCAATCAAGTCTGTCAAGGTGAGTCCCTGGTGCTGATATTGTTTTGCTACCGACACCACAAAACGTAAGTTGGCTTCAATCAACTTATTTTTTGCTCTTTCGCCAGCTCTACCTCCCTTGCGGATAGCTTGAGCCAATTCTATTTCTTCATCAATAGAAACCATTGGGGCTCTACCTATCTCTACAAGATATTTGTCGAGGGCTTCACTATTACGATTGGTTATACTCTTTTGTATCTTAAGCTGTCTCATTATCTTTCCTCTTAGTTACACATTGCACAATTGGCGCAAAGATAATAAAAATATTGATACATGACTAGATTTATAACTTACTTTAACGTAATTAACCTAACTTACTCATTTAAAGGTTATTTTACCGTCTTGTTCTTAACAAAACTTTGAAAAGCGTCATCGTATCCGTTAAACACGTTGATGTCTACCTCTCCATGTATTCCTGCTACTCTTCCGTCGGGGCAGAGTTGCCAATATACCAATCGGATGTCTGGTTTATACTCTCCATATCGTGCAATCCAAACTTGGTAGTTATGTTTCAAATCGGGAGCCTTTGGCAGATAGCGATTTACGAAAGTTTGGCTGATGTAAAGAATAGGCTTAACACCAGTTGCTCTTTCTACAATTCTAAGCCAAGTTCTAATGCGTGCAAACAAGACTCCAGCCCCTCCCATTTTCTTGATTTGACTAGGAAGCGGTTCAACATCAAGAACTGGAGGAAAATCGCCTTTCCTAATGATACTGTGTTTCAGAAAGTGTCGTGCCTGTTCGGCAGCAGGTGTTATGGTGGTAAAGAAGTGATAGGTTCCAACCTTGTAACCATGTGCTTTTGCATCACGATAATCTTTTCTATAATATGGATTTAACATCGATTTACCTTCTGTACTCTTGATATAGATGAAGCGAATAGGGAAGTTTACTGTTCCTGATATGGTCTTTTTGCTGAGATGTCCAAGATGTGTAATGCGTAAACGGTTCCAGTTGATAGCATATTTTTTTCTGCCTTTTCCATGCTGGTATTTGCTCAGATCAATGCCATAAATACGTTCCGATGTATATACGAGTCTTTCGCCTTTATATCGGTCATTTTTCCATTCGCCTATTCGTAATGGCTTCTTGGGAGCAATGCTGAATCCGAATCCTTCACGTTTCCCGTTTTTCCAGTAACCTTCATAATAGGTTCCATCGTATCCTTGCCAGCATCCATGACCGTTTGGTTGATAGATACTGTCGGTTGTACCCCGATAATATCCTAGAGAATCAGGTAAGAGGGTATAATCAATAGAGCGTCGAAGTGTGACTCCATGAGCTGTTGCTAAAGATACTGCAAGTTGAGGTGAAATAGCTTTAACCCCTTCAGGAGTTGTTTCTGAGGAAAGTTGGAATGTGTGGCTTCCTTGTGCAGTTTCACCATTCATAGCTTTGATGAGTTTGCATGCCTGACTCTTCCATTTTCCGTTCTCGTCTCTATAATAGGCTTGATATGAAATGGAGCGTTTCAACTTGAAATGTCCCTTTTTCTGTACATGTTTCAGGGAATCAATCAGTTTCTTGGCAGAATCGCGTAGTTCCAGTTCGTGTTGGGTATAAGCGCAAATAGAGTTGTAGCCTGCATCCAGGACAGAATGAGAGTGAATATAATAGTTCAGTTCTCCAACTTTCCATTTGGAGTCTCTATACAAACTGTCTAAAGAATCAACTTTCTCTTTAAAGATGCTGTCCGCATCTTTGCCAAGATAGTGATTCCGGCTGATGCTGTTGTCGTAGCAGGCGGCAAGTCTTCCTTCACATGAAGGAATCAACGCCCAACGATTCATAAAGTTGGCAGCCAGTGTCGTAGTGTCTTCGTCGAACCGGAGTATTGTTTTTCCATTTTGAATTAATTCGTAGTGACTGTATACTTTTATGTTTGCTTTTGCCTTGTTCACTCTATCACTTGATGGGTTCAGACAATAATAGCTCCATGTGCTGGCGGCAGCCAGCAGAATGAGAACTAAACTTGTGATATATAATATTTTCTTTTTCATTTGATGATGACCTCCAATATTTTCTTGGTGGTTTCGGTAATCTTTGTTTTTTCAGACGTACGTTCGCCGATAAGCCAGATGATTTCACCTTTACTATCAGTTAATACATGCTGTGTCTTCTTTTGTATATAGTCAAATTTCCTATCGGTCATATAGTCACTCAACAGTTTGCTACCTTTCATGCCGAAAGGTTGAAATCTATCGCCTTCTTTTACCAGTCGATAGGTGAGGGGGAAACTGACTTTTTCAGCATCCAAAGTGATACATTGCGATTCTTTGCTTGGCATGAAGTCACTCATATGCGAGAAGATTCTTATCTTGATTTGGGTTCCTTCGTCCATGTTGTAAATGCCTTCTTCTGGCAGTCGGAACGCTCTTTGCTCCTGAATGTTATTCAAGTCTTTTATGTTAGAGATCAACAGCTGTTCTCTGTCGATGACTATCATATAGTCTTCGTTTTTCCAGATTTTACCGACACCACGATCCTGACTGAAGAGGCTTTCACAGATGTCATCAATGACATTGCCATGAAAACCATATCTGCCTAATTCTTTATGGAGTATGAATTCCGGACTTGGAGCATTCATGACAGATACTTTAGGGATATATATAACTTTCCTATTAGAGTCGGTTGTACTGATGCTATCCATGCTCTCAAGTATACTTTTCGCTTGGCGTATGTATTTGGCAGAGAGAGCGATATTTTCACTTGCTGCGGGGTTGATACTTTCCAAAAGAGGTACTACATGATGGCGAATTTTATTTCTTAAAGCATCGTCTTCCAAATTTGTTGAATCTGTGACAAAATCTTGCTTTTTTTCTTTTAGGTATTGCAATATATCCTGTCGGCTGATGCAGAGAAGAGGGCGCAGAATAATTCCGTTTTTGGGGGCGATGCCTGCTAATCCGTCTACTCCAGATCCTCTTAACAGATTCAGAAGTAAAGTTTCTACATTGTCATCGCGATGATGGGCCACACAAATGCCTCCTGCATGCAAGTCTTTTACTAATTGGGCAAAATAGCTGTAGCGTAAGTTGCGTGCAGCCATTTCGATACTTACCTTGTGCAAATGGGCATAAGCATAAGTATCAAAATGGATTCGAGACAAACTGATTCCCTGTTGTTGGCACAGATTTACACAAAATTGCTCGTCTCTGTCACTCTCTTCGCCGCGAAGGTGAAAGTTACAGTGCGCAGCAGAAATATTCAGTCCTATATTTTTCAAGATAAGCAATAGGGCAACGCTATCGGCACCTCCGGACAAGGCAACGATATATGGTGTTTGCCACTTGAACATACCATGGTGAATAATATATTTTTTGACGATATTTTCAATTTTGTTCATTCTGTGATACTTTAAAAGTATATGATGTTTCTTATTACTTTCTGTTTTTCAAAAAGTCTTCTGCCCGCTGCAAATCTTCTGGCGTGTCGATGCCTACAGTTTCTACATCTGTAGTACCAACTTTTATCTTGTAGCCATTCTGCAGCCATCGAAGTTGTTCCAGGCTCTCTGCTATTTCTAGTGAGCTTTGTGGCAGTTTGGTTACCTCTTTTAAAACTTCTTTGCGGTAAGCATAGATGCCCAAATGTTTCAGATATGGAAAACTCTTGAGCCATTCTTCCTCTTCCTTTCCTCTTACGTATGGAATGATGCTGCGAGAGAAATACATAGCAAAGCCTTGATTGTCTACAACAATCTTTGGACTATTAGGATTTTTTACAGCTTCCATACTGGTAAAAGCTTTTCCTAAAGTGGCAATTTGGGTTGTTGGGTCATCAAAACACTGGCAGATGGTTTCCAGTTGACTCTTGTCAACAAAAGGTTCATCTCCCTGAACATTGACAATGACATCCCAGTCTCCACCAATTTTTTCGATAGCTTCTTCTATGCGGTCAGTACCGCTCTTATGATCCTTGCGCGTCATAACAGCTTTACCGCCAAATGCTTCTACAGCATTGAAAATTCGCTCATCGTCTGTTGCAACATAGGCTGCTTCTAGACAAGTTGCTACTTTCTCATAAACATGCTGTATCACTGGTTTGCCATCTAACATGGCAAGTGGCTTTCCCGGGAAACGTGTTGATGCGTATCTTGCTGGAATAATTCCTATAAATTTCATAATCTTCTATATTTAAACCTGTTTACTATTCAATTCATGCGATTCGTTTAACTTCAAATAAAAAAGTTGCACTTCCGCAGACGCAAAAGTACAACTTTATTTTGTATTCACCAAAAAACTTTTTGTTTTTTTTGAAAAACCTCAAAGAATATTTAATGTTCTCCCCATTTTTTTTATTCGTATCTGATAGCCTCGATAGGGTCGAGCCTTGCTGCCTTCTTTGCAGGATACCATCCAAAGAAAACGCCAGTAAATGTACAGACTGCAAAACTCATAATAATGCTCCAAGGCTCTATTTGGGTGGCTATATGGAAGAAAGAGTTCAGACTGAGCGATAAACTAACTCCCAATATCACTCCTATAATACCGCCAGTTACAGAAAGTAAGATAGCTTCTATCAGAAACTGGTTCAAAATATCAATACCTCGTGCGCCCACACTCATTCGAAGACCTATTTCGCGGGTGCGCTCTGTTACAGATACATACATGATGTTCATGATTCCGATGCCGCCTACCAGCAGCGAGATTCCTGCCACGGATCCGAGCAGGATGGTGATTGTAGACATGGTAGAATTCATCATGCTTGAAATTTCCTCTTGTGAGCGGATATTGAAGTCATCTTCATCTGCTTCAGTAGTATCTGTTGCGTCTTTCAATTTGTGGTTGCGTCGCAATATTTCTGTAATCTGATCTTGGGCAGGTTGAGAAGCCTCTTCGGTGATAGCTGAGCAGACGATGCCTCCTAAATAGGTTTGTGCCATAATTCGCTTCATTACTGTTGTATAGGGGGCAAGTACCAAATCATCCTGGTCCATACCCATACTATTGTAACCTTTCTTCTTCAAGACACCGATTACTCTGAATGGAATGCTGTTAAATCGCACAACCTTACCGATAGGATCACTGCCATCAGGGAAAAGATAGTCAACTACTGTCTGTCCCAAAATACAAACTTTAGATGCAGCCTTAATGTCTGTATCAGTAAACATTTCTCCATCTGCCACTTTCAGTTGTCGGATGGAAAGATAGTCTTGGTTTACACCATAAATGGAACTTTGGGTGTTGTTGTTTCCGTAGATCCACTGTCCGGAACTGTTTACAGTAGGAGAAATAGCTGAGATATAATTACATTCGTCTTTGATGCTCTGATAGTCGGCTTGCTTCAGCGTCTCCATTGACGAAGCATCCTGTCTCACACCGCCACGCATGTCTGCACCTGGTGAAATCATAATCATGTTTGATCCCATCTCTGCGATGTTTGCCTTGATGCTGGCTTTACTTCCTTGTCCGATGGCAAGCATGGTAATAACCGCAGCAATACCGATGATGATGCCAAGTGCGGTAAGGAAAGAGCGCATTTTGTTGGCAGCAATGGCGCGGATGGCTATTTTGAAAAGATTCTGATAATTCATTTTACTTGTTGTAATGTTAAATGTTAAAATGTTAAGTGTTAAGTGAAAACTTCGTTTGCTATTGGATGCTAAGTAATTTAACATTCAACACTTAACATTGAAAACTTATTCGTCCGTGTTGGCCGGCAAGGCTGCCAGACCTTCGGCTGCCGAGAGAATATGTTCGTTATAGGTGTCGCTGATGATGTGACCATCACGCAGTTCGATATTACGACTCGAATAATTTGCAATGTCTGGGTTGTGGGTAACGAAGATGATGGTTCTTCCTTCAGCATAAAGTTTCTGGAAGAGTACCAGAATCTCGAAACTGGTTCTAGTGTCGAGATTGCCCGTTGCTTCATCAGCAAGTATCACAGCGGGGTTGTTGACCAACGCACGAGCTATGGCTACACGCTGCATCTGTCCTCCAGACATCTGATTACTCTTATGATAGAGACGTTCTCCTAAACCAACAGCTTTCAGCGATTCGATAGCACGTTGCTTTCGTTCTTCTGCGCTTACGTTCGGGTTGTACATCAGTGGAAGTTCTACATTTTCTACACTTGTAGTCTTCGGTAGAAGATTGTAGTTCTGGAAGATGAATCCAATCTTTCGGTTTCTAAGAATGGCGCGATCATTACGTGACATCTTTCGTACGCTTACTCCATCCAGATAGTATTCGCCACTGGATGAGGTATCGAGACAACCTAGCTGGTTCAGCAGGGTAGATTTACCTGATCCTGATTTACCCATGATGGTAACAAACTCACCTTCGTATATTTTAAAGCTTACACCTTTTAGGGCGTGGACAGTTTCCTCACCCACAAGAAAGTCGCGACGAACATTGTCGAGTTCTATCACAACTTTCTTTTCGCTGTTTGCTTGAATATTGTCGTTTGTCATACTCTTATTCCTTATTTTTTCTTTCCTCTAGGTCCAGGACCGCTAATCAAACCTTGACTTTGTTGAGGCTCCTCATTCTCTTCAGGGGTATTAACTATGATTTCAGTTACAATCTTCTGTCCCTTCTTCAAACCCTTGATAATTTCAGTATGTATACCGTCGCTCTGACCGATGGTTACAGAATGAGCTGTAAGGGTATTGTTAGCAAGAGTCCAAACTTTGTTCTTTCCTTTGCAGTCAACAATCTTGATATTCTTTCCCACTGTTTCCTTGGTTGGAGTAAAGCGGAGTGCTTTGTTGGCAACAGCAAGAATACCAGCACGTTCTTGTGTAAAGATGGTTACATTTGCTGTCAAACCTGGTTTTAATTTGAGATCTGCGTTGGGTGCAGAGATGACAACCTCGTAAGTGACTACATTGTTTGTTGTAGTAGCTTCCAGACGAACCTGTTTCACTGTTCCCTGGAATACATCGTCAGGGTAAGCATCTACTGTAAAATTAACGCGGTCGCCTTCTTTTACACCGCCTATATCTGCCTCGTCAACATTTGCAATCACCTGCATGTTGGTCAAATCTTTAGCGATAGTAAAGAGTTCTGGTGTGTTGAAACTTGCGGCTACGGTCTGTCCTTCCTCTACGCTTTTTGATATGACAGTTCCATCTATTGGCGATGTAATTGTAGCATAGCTCAGGTTGGTTTGGGCTTTCTGTACATTTTCCTTGGCCGAAGCTACTTGCTCTTTCGCCTGGCGATAGGTGAGAAGCGCATTTTCATAATCGTCAGCACTTACCAAACCTTTCTTATAGAGGGCCTGGTAGCGGCTCATGTTTGCACTCTGATAGTTCAAACTGCTTTGCGCACTTGCCAGGTTAGCTTTGGCAGTATTCAACTCGCTCATCAGGTTGGTTTTGTCGAGTTCAGCTATGACTTCACCCTTTTTTACCTGCGAATTGTAATCAACATAGAGTTTGTTTACAATACCACTCACCTGTGTACCAACTGTTACAGAAGTTACTGCTTCAATAGTACCGGTTGCAGTTACACTATTCTGCAATGTTTGTGTGGTTACAGCTTCCTGCTTGAAGTCTATTTGCTCTTCGTTTTTACTTCCTGAGAACAGCCATGCTGCCACAGCTACGATGATTACCACAATCATGGCAATCCAGATTTTGCTGATTCTAAGTTTTTTCATAAAAATGTATGTATACCTATTAATGATTTGCAATATGTTTTCGGATGTTAATACCAATCTTTCTCTTTAGATTCTGCCGTTTTGGTAGAATTTCAACATGTTGATATTCAGAATGGTAAGATACTTTGCCTGAAGTTCGTTCTGCTTAGCCTTCAGAAGATTATCTTTGCCAGTTCTCAATTCTACGATGTTCTTTAATCCCAGTTTAAACTGCTCACTTAACAGATCGTAGCTTGTTTGGGCACTCTCGCTGCTCACTTTGGCAGCCTTAAACTGGCTTTGGTTTGTATTAGCCTGCAACCAATAGTTTTCGATAGTAGAGTAGAGCTTAGTTTGCTCATTCTTTATATCGAGCAAGATGCTTTCACGCTGAATGAGTGCTTTATTGACAGAAGTTTTGGTCTGTCGGTTATCAAAGAGAGGAATACTGACACCGATTCCACCACCCATGCTGAAGTTGGTTTTCATCTGACTGCCCCAACCGTTTTTGTTCATGGATGTGGTGCTGGTCGTAGCTCCTGCATTTGCGCTGATGGTTGGCAACTTTCCTGCCTTTGCAATCTTGATGTTCAGATCGTTCTGGTCGAGTTTGTTTTGATAGCTCAAAAACTCAGGGCGATTCTGAAGCGCAGCTGTATAGACACTGTTCATTCCTGGGATAGAGGCCAGAGCCATCTGGTCAGTTGTGCTTGGAATAGCGATGTCGAAAGCTTCTTCACTGGTAATCTGCAGGAGTTCCTTCAACTGTCGTTTGTAGTTTTTAACGTTACTTTCAGCCTGCACGATGTTAAACTCATCTTGTGCTCTCTGTGCTGTAAGTTGTGCTAAGTCTGCTTGGCTCATCTTGCCAATTTTTACCATTTCCTTACCACGCTCTTCGTTTTGAACACTCGACTGATAACTTTCTTTGTTTACGTTGATAGCCTCTGTAGAGTAGAGTATCTGTACATAAAGTTGAGCTATCTGTTCTTGCAGGTTGAGGGCTTGTGCTGTCGAATCGAGTTGTGCCGCTTCCTTTGCCAGCTTGTTCAGTTTCACCTGATTTCTGTTTTTGTTTCCGTTCCAAATCGTGTAATTGCCCATCACGCTATAGCTGCCATTGTAATATACCTTGTCGATGGAAGCTTTGCTGAAACCTTCTCCGCTGATTCCATTAGAAACCCAAGGTGTATAGCTTACACTTTGATTGGTGCTGGCAGAGAGCGATGGCAGAAGCGCTGACTTTGATTGCAGATAGTCCTCCTGAGCTGAAGCTTTCGTGAGTTGAGTCTTCTGCAGCTGAATGTTGTTAGCCAGTGCGTAACTGATACAATCCTGCAGTGACCATTGCTTAGCTTGTACAGCGATAGGAGCCGACATGATGAACAGCGCTACCGCCATGTTTTTTAAACTTGCGTTCATACTCTTTTTACTTTTTGTTTTCATTTTTACAGAACTCTTTGCATCTGTTCTGATTAAATGTGGATTATTGTTCTTACTTTCCATAATTGCAAATCTTAATAGGATACATCATTTTTAGCTTTGACGTAAGCGTCGCCTATAAAGTTGCAACTGATATGTGTTTTTGATTAAAAACGTGATGATTGGTTTAATATTCTCATTTATCTTTAACAATCCTTTTCATAGTGAAAGATTTCTTTTGCTTTTCCACATTATTTTATTTATATTTCTCAAAAAAATGTTTCTTCTTTCGTTATCTTCGCTGAAATTGTGTAACTTTGCAGAAAAATTTTAAGAAAGGAATAAAATAAATGCCGTTAAGATTACCAGATAAGCTTCCAGCTATTGAACTGCTGAAGCATGAGAATATATTCGTGATGGACGAAAGTCGTGCGCATAAACAGGAGATTCGTCCGTTGAAAATCTGTGTGCTCAATTTGATGCCCCTCAAGATTACGACAGAGACAGATCTCGTTCGTCTTCTGTCGAATACTCCTCTTCAGTTAGAGGTTTATTTTATGAAGTTGAAAAGTCACACGCCAAAGAATACACCAATAGAGCACATGATGATGTTCTACAAGGATTTTCAGGAACTTTCCAAACAGAAGTTTGATGGAATGATAGTTACCGGTGCTCCCATCGAAACGATGGCTTATGAGGAGGTAGAATATTGGCCTGAAATCAAAGAGATTTTTGATTGGGCCCGTACCCATGTTACTTCAACACTCTATATCTGCTGGGGTGCCCAGGCTGGTCTTTATCATTTCTATGGTGTTCCTAAGTATCCTTTAGAGAAGAAGATGTTTGGTATTTTTAAGCAGAAGCCTCTCGATTTGTCTCAGCCAATCTTCCGCGGTTTCGATGATATCTTTAATATGCCTCATAGTCGCCATACGGAGGTAAGACGTGAGGATATTGAAAAAGTGCCAGGACTTGACATCATTGCCGAATCGCCTGAAAGCGGTGTCAGCATTGTGATGGCCAGAAACGGCCGCGAATTCTTTGTGACGGGTCATCTTGAGTATGCGCCAAACACGCTGGATAAGGAATATAAGCGTGATATGGGCAAGCGTGATGATGTAGAACTGCCAAAAAATTATTATTATCATGACGATCCGAATGAAGAACCTCTGGTGACATGGCGCGCTCATGCCAACCTCTTCTATAGTAATTGGATCAACTATTATGTTTATCAGGAGACTCCTTACAATATTGACGAAATCAGTTAATTTGAAGGACTCGGGTGATTTCGAGATAGATTTCTTATGCAAACATTAGAATTATTGGCGCCTGCCAAGAACTTGGAATGTGGTATTGCTGCCATTGATCATGGTGCAGATGCCGTATATATTGGTGCACCTCGTTTTGGTGCACGAGCAGCAGCAGGCAATTCGCTGGAAGATATCAGACAGTTGTGTGATTATGCTCATCAGTTTGGAGCAAAGGTTCATGTTACAGTGAATACTATCATCTATCAGGATGAGATGTTGGATACGCTTAAGATGATCCAGCAACTTGATGAGATTGGTGTTGATGCACTTTTGCTGCAGGATATGGGTGTGCTTACTGAGGTGAGGGCGCAGAATTTGTGGAGTAGAGAATTGCATTCCAGTACCCAGTGTGATGTAAGAACTCCAGAAAAGGCGTATTGGCTTACCACGTTAGGTTTCAAACGAGTTGTTCTGGCTCGTGAGCTTTCGCTTGATGAAATCAAGGCGATCCATCAGGCGATTCCTGATAGAGAAATAGAGGTCTTTGTACATGGAGCGCTCTGCGTAAGCTATTCGGGTGTATGTTATGCTTCTGAGAAGTGTTTCGGGCGCTCTGCCAATCGTGGAGAATGTGCACAGTTCTGTCGTATGAAGTTTGATCTGCTCGATTCCAATGGTCAGGAGATAGAACATCAGCGTTATCTGTTGTCGCTCAAGGATCTTTGTCAGCTTGATCATCTTAAGGATCTTGCTGATGCTGGAGCTACTTCGTTCAAGATAGAAGGAAGATTAAAAGATATCAACTACGTCAAGAATGTGGTGGCTGCCTATAGCAGTCAACTCGATGCAATCGTAAAAGCTGAACCGCGTAAGTATCGCCGTGCATCGGTGGGACATGTTCAATATAATTTTACACCTAATCTGAAGAAGACTTTCAATCGTGGCTTTACCCATTATTTCCTGAATGGGCGACAGCCGGATATTGCTTCTTACGATACACCGAAAGCTATTGGTGAGTTTGTGGGCAAGGTTAAGGAGATACGTGGCAACATCTCTTTCAACGTAGCCACAGTAGCCAGCTTTAAAAATGGCGATGGACTGTGTTTTATCAATGATGACCGTGAGTTGGAAGGCTTTCGTGTGAACAGAGTAGAGGGCAATCGCCTCTATCCGTTTGGAATGCCTGAACATTTGCGTCCGGGCATGGCTCTTTATCGTAATAACGACCGGGCTTTCGAGGCTTTGCTGGCTCGTAAGTCTGCTGAACGTAAAATCTATATTGTCATAGAAATGGAGCCTGTGATGGGCAATGAGTTCAGGAAAGAGCCACAGGGTGTAAAGGCTGTTGTCAACATCATGAAGACGAAAGAGGTTGATGGTGGCTTGATTTATCAGGTGGCTGAGGTGTTTAAAGAGTTGAAACTCGAAAAGGCGAAACGCCCGCAGGGCGAAAATATAAAGGCTCAGATGAGCAAACTGGGCGATACGATTTACGAAGCTTACCAGGTAGAACTTCTGAAGGGAATGGAGACATACTTCGTTCCGAACAGTATTCTCACTGCTATCCGGCGTGAATTGATAGATGAACTTACCAAGGCAAATCAGAAACAGCTTGATAAGTCGTTGTGGGGTGGATGGGATAGAACCTTGTTCAACAATGGTTTTGGATTCAGTCAGCCCGGTGAGCACCGACTTACGAAAGAGGAATTTACTTGGCAGCCGGAATACGGAAAATGGGGATACCTCTATAATATAGCTAACTATGATGCAAGAGATTTTTATCAGATTCATGGTCTGTCGCCAGTAGTTCCGGCATTTGAGTTGGGTAAGAATATTCCTTCTGCATGGGATGCTAAGACCCAGGAAGAATATGATGAGAATATAGAAAAAGACAAGGCAAACCGAAGTATGCAACCTAAGTTTACCAACGAAAAGGGAGAATCGCTCCTGATGCAGTGCCGCCATTGTATCCGCTATTCGTTGGGCTACTGTGTGAAGCGTGGAGGCAAGAAACCATCCTGGAGAGAGCCTCTCTTCCTGCAGTTGGGCGACGGTCGCCGCTTCCGTCTGGAGTTTGCGTGCAACGAATGTCAGATGAACTTATATAGTGAGAAATAAATGAAAAAGAAATGGACGATACAGATTCTTTGTATGCTGGGCATCCTCTTGATGTTCAGCAGTTGTTATCATCGCCGTGCTCATCACCAGATGCATGCAGCTATGGTAGAGTACAGTAATAAACAACTCGATTCCATTTCGTTTTCTACTACCCATCATTATACCAACAAATTCAATTTTCTGGTATTCAAGGATTCCCTGGAATTGATAGCGCAACAGCCTGAAGAATTTTTGAGCAATTTGCCTATCGACTCCTTCGCCGTCCAAAAGAACTGCCTGCTGGTGGTTACGGATATCCGTATGGTTCCTCAGGATTCCATAGATTCAGTTTGGGTGCAGTTGGCAACAGAAGATAATCAGTTTGGTTGGACCCGTGAGTCCCGTCTGCTGCCGAAGGTTGTTCCCGATGATCCTATTTCAGAGTTCATTATGACCTTCAGCAATACTCACTTGCTCATCTTCATGGTTATCATTATTCTCATAGCCGTAGCCTATACAGTTCGTAAGATTTTCCATAGCAATGGTAAACTGGTTCATTTTAATGATATTGATTCACCATATCCTACAGCCTTGGTGCTTATTGTTTCGATATCAGCAACCTTCTATGCAACCATTCAGTTGTTTTTGCCAGAAGTATGGCGTCATTTTTATTTTCATCCTACGCTCAATCCTTTTGCCGTACCGCCTATATTGGGCTTTTTCCTGGCTACAGTCTGGGCGATACTGATAGTAGGATTGGCTTGTGTTGATGAGGTGAAACACCGTTTGCCGGCAGGTGATGCAGTTCTGTATCTGGGTGGTTTAGTGGGTGTTTGCGCCATTGATTACATCATTTTCAGTGTCACTACCTTATATTATATAGGTTATTTACTGCTCGTAGCCTATATATGGTTTGCCATACGGGTTTATCTGTTTCCTCATAAATAAGGATAGGGGGTGCAGGAAAAAATATGTACTTTTGCACCCGTTATGAAAAGAATAGTATTTTATAGTAAAAAGAGCGTATGCATTGGTTTGGCAGCGGTAGCGTTGCAGGCTAGTGCTGCGGATAACGAAAGAGCTACTTGCTCTGACTTCTCATTGGGTACGAGTGAAAAGTTTACGGCTGCTAATGGCTTGCTGGCTGATAGCAGCCGAGTTTATGATATTGATGAAGTTGTGGTTGTTTCGCAGCCTAAGGAGAATTTCCGTCTACGTCAACAGCCTCTCAGCAGCACTTCCTTTGGTTCTTATCAGATGCAGCGACTGGGTTCTCGCGATTTGCGTGAACTTTCCTGCTATGTTCCTAACTTCGTAATGCCCAACTATGGCTCGCGTTTTACCAACGCCATGTATGTGCGCGGTATTGGAAGCCGTATCAACAGTCCGGCTGTAGGAATTTATCTTGACGGAATTCCTGTGTTGAGCAAGGCAGCTTTCAATCTTCACCATTATCAGACCAGCCGTATAGATATTCTCCGTGGTCCACAGGGAACACTCTATGGCCAGAATTCTGAAGGTGGTCTGGTGCGCATCTATTCCCGCGATGCTTATGATAGCAAGGGCACCTACGTTAATCTGGGATTGGGCTCTCATTTCTATCGTAATGTAGAAGCGGCTCATTATATGAAGCTTTCACCTCGTATCGCATTAGGGGTAGCAGCTTTTTATGATGGACAGAAGGGATTCTTCCATCGTGCAGGAACCAGCGATTATGCCGACAATTATGATGAGGCTGGCGGTAAGTTTAATCTTAAGTTCCGTTTTGATAGAGGATGGAGCATGGATTTGCTAGCCAATTACCAATTTGTCTATCAGCATGCATTTCCTTATGGTCAGTTGGATTTAAACAGTGGCAAGGCTGCATTGCCAAATACTACATTCCCTGGGCTTTATCGCCGCAACATGCTGCTTTCGGGTGTCAATCTTCGTCATGAAGGAGCGAAATGGGATTTTGCTTCTACTACCAGCTATCAGTTCCTGGATGACAATATGAAGATGGATCAGGATTATCTTCCTGAAGATTATTTGAGTTTGCAGCAAGACCAGTTGCAGAATTCTATCACTCAGGAGTTCACATTTAAGAGTCGTCAGCCTTTCTTCGGCTTCTGGCATCTTACACAGGGTGCATTCTTCTCCCATGTGTGGTTGAAGACAAATGGTCCTGTAAAATTCGGTTCAGAATTGACGAATCCTATCAGTAACGTTATCCAGCAGCAGATGTATTCCGCCATCCATTCTTTGATGGTGAAGCAGATGATGGGTAAGGGAATGCCAGAAGCTGCGGCTGATGCGGCGGCTACGGTCGCGATAGAGAAGGCGGGCGGCATCAGCATGGCGGCGAGCATGGGAGCTCCGGGTTTGTTCCATACTCCTCAGAGCAATTTGGGTCTCTATCACGAGAGTACGTTTGATCTTTCTTCCCGTCTGAAAGCTACGCTTGGTTTGCGTTACGATTTCATGCATACAAGTATTCATTACGATACTTATGCTTATATGGCGATGACAGCTAAGGTGATGGGCATGGAGGCTACTCGTACTTTGCGCTCAATGCTCGACCGCAAAACGAGTGATGATTACAACCAGCTCTTGCCTAAATTTGGCTTAAGTTACAAGCTTGATGAGCAGGGTAGCAATGTTTATGCTACGGTGAGCAAGGGCTATCGTGCAGGCGGTTATAATATCCAGATGTTCAGTGACATCTTGCAGACCGAACTGAATGCCAACCGTCAGCAGGCGATGCGAGGCAATTATGACGTTCCTCATACCGATGAAGATTATGATAGGGTGAACCAAACTATTGCCTTTAAGCCGGAAACCTCATGGAATTATGAGGTTGGAACGCATCTCAATCTTTTTGATCATCGTCTTCATTTCGATTTGAGTGCCTTCTATATGCAGGTTCGCAATCAGCAACTCTCTGTGATGGCAGGAACCTATGGCTTTGGCCGAATGATGGTTAATGCAGGTAAGAGTCACAGTTGTGGTATTGAAGCCGCGCTCAAGGGTCAGGCTTTCGACGGTGCTTTTGATTGGGGTGTAAACTATGGTTTTACACGCGCCGTATTTGATGAATATACTGATGGCGAGGGTGATAAGGCTGTGAATTATAAGGACAAGAAGGTTCCTTATGTTCCTCAGCATACGATAGCAGCCATGGCTGACTATCATTTAGGACAGTTTACCTTCGGATTGAACATGAATGCGCAGGGCAAGACTTATTGGGATAATGCCAATACCTACAGCCAGAAGATGTATTTCGTGATGGGTGCGCATTGTGATATTGATTTCAGCAAGATGAGCATCAGTATCTGGGGGAAGAATCTCACAGATACTAATTACAATACCTTTGCTGTTGATAATGCAGCAACAGGAAAGAAACTGTATTTTGCCCAGCGTGGCAATCCTTTCCAATGTGGTGTTGATCTGAAATTCCACTTTTAGGATTAAAAAGAAAAGGAGTTCCGGCATTCTGAAATGCTAGAACTCCTTTTCTTTTTAATCTCATTTATTTCCTTCCTTTATTTTAATTCTCCATATCCTACCAGCCGGTCGGTGCGGTCGCTCTGAGCCCGATAGTAAACCAGTACATTGTATTTGTTCTGGGTCTGGTAGAAATTTCCTTCTGATGGGAGCAGCCTGATGCTTCCGTCCTCCATCTTCATGAGATACTGATAACTGTAATAACCTTGCTTCATGAAGAGACGTGCGTGATAGGTTTTCGTCATTTCATCATATTCCATCCGGTATTCGGGGAGGAAACGGCCGTAGGTCCAATCGGCGTTCAGATAAACATCGCCTGGCAGTTTTTGAGCTTTCAGGTTAAAGTGAATCTGTGCATATTCGCACGTGTTGTTGTTTTCTACGTTGTCGCTGTTGCGGATATAAAACGAACCTTTGGCAGCTTCATCGTAAACGTAATTGGGGCGAGGGCTGTCAGTCATTACCTTTACCTGATAGTCGCTTCCATCCCAATCTATGGCGTCTATTCCCATGGTTGGATGATCGATGTCCAGAAACTCAAACTTTCTGTATTCGTTGCCCGCATCGAAAATCAGAGCTCTTACATGCTGCCAACTCATTTTCCCTGCACTCAGGTAGTCGGGTTTAGGGTTGATGACAGCATTGTCCCATCTTCCGTTCTGAAGCACTACGATGTTCAGCTGGTTGGGATGAGTGATTCTCAGTTGGCTGTGATCCAGTTCCATTTTCAGTTGCTGATGGTCCTTCTGGATATCTATATCTGTTGTAGAAGTAGCTTCTAACTTGAGTTTAACCAATGGCTGAGGCTCTGTAATCATCCAGCAGGCTGTAAACATTTTGCCTTCTTCCTCGTTTTCCGCATTGTCGTCATAAACCGTCAGTCTGTAGTTGCCGCTCATGGTAAGTTGGCAGTCGGCATTGGGAATTGCCAGATGATAATGAGTGTAAGGATGATTGGTGTTGATGGATTGCTCTACATCTTCTATAATCTGATTGCCGTTGAAGCCTCTCATATAGTCGCTTTCAAAGAGCGAAGAAGATACGTTCCAGTTTGCATCACAATGTTCAATCTTGTAGCTGTACCGATGATAATCGTGCGTCATGTCGTCAAAATCGATATGGATAGGTTCTCCGCCCAGTGACGATACAGGTAGCGATAACCAGTTCGTTCCGCCTACAACCTGTAGGGTTCTGATGCGCTGGTTGAATATCTCGTGCTGCTGCGCCCAGACAGGATAGGTAAACAGAAAGAGAAGGGAGATGATAGTGTATAATTGTTTCATATTGCTTCGTACGTATATATAAAAAAATAACTTGCAGTAGCCTTTTGGTAAAGAACTAAATGCAAGCTTAAACAATCTAAATTAATACATGAAAACACTTTTGTAGTCGATAGGGGAATCGAACCCCTATGCCAAGATTGAGAATCTTGTATCCT
>CAVBFV010000003.1:0-38305 GCA_963594575.1 Lachnospiraceae bacterium
TTCTCTCTCAACATCATGAATGAGGATTCTAAAATCGTTACCTCAAGTCTGAAAGACCTTGCAGGAATCACGGGAGCCTGCCTGATGGCAAGATACAGGTTTCTAAATGACAATAATCAAACATAAACAACAATAACAATGAAAAGTAGATTAATTCTAGCACTGTTTATCATCACTTCAACAGTTGTTATGGCTGACAGCAAGAAAGAAAAGACAATATTTCTTGACGAGTTCAATAGTTCTGAATCAATTCCTAACCCAAAAGTTTGGAAACTTGCAGAATATTTAAATGTAGCCTGGGCGCGACATTTCAAGAACGTAAATGAATATGAAAATGTGAAAGTAGAGAATGGCTATCTCAAACTTAAAGCAAGCAAAGACGATGGCTTATATAAAACAGGTGGTATCCATACGATAAAGGGGTTTGGCAAGAATACCCGAGTAGAAGTAAAGGCAAGGTTAACCAAACGGGCTCGCGGTGCATTCCCTGCTATTTGGCAGATGCCAATTGGAGGAGAAATCTGGCCTAGAAGCGGCGAAATAGATTTAATGGAATGGATACAAAAGACTCCATATGAATTTTATCAAACAGTACATACGTATTACATTAATGGAGACACTGGCTCTGCGGGGGTAACCAATCCTAACAGAGATTCCAACTTTGATGTTACACAGTTTCATGTATATGCAGCAGAAAGGAATGACGAAGCTGTAATATTTTATGTAGACGGAAAAGAAACTTTCAGATACAAGAATATGAATCTGCCAAAAGAGAAACTGCAATTTCCGTTCTGTGATTATAATTTTGACATAATTCTAAACTGTTCCCTTGGAGGTGTGCTTAACGGGCAGCCAACTTGGGCAGGCATAATACACGATGAAGACTTACCAGTTGAATTGTGGGTAGACTGGGTAAAAGTCATAGAATGCGAATAATCAATATAACATTTTAACTAACAATATATAATAATCCTATGAACAAAAGAGCATATTTGTACATTGCGGCTCTACTTGGTATCACATCACCATTTTATGCCGCCCCTGCATCAGCAGCTCAGACCTATTCAAAAACTGCTATGCAACAACAGAGTTCCTGCAGTGGTAATGTTAAAGACTCTAATGGAGAACCTATCATCGGTGCTACAATCAGAATCGAAGGGAGCAACGGTGGTACTGTAACTGACCTTGATGGTAATTTTACCCTAAAAGACGTCAAAATGGGAGTTAAAATTACAATTTCTTCCATCGGCTACAAGACAAAGACTCTAATATGGAATGGCGGTTCTATCCGTGCTACACTGTTAGAAGACAGCAACATGCTTCAGGAAACTGTAGTTGTAGGTTATGGAGTTCAGAAAAAAGCAAACCTTACAGGTTCTGTATCGGCAATCACATCTAAAGACATCGAAGGTGTGCCAGTAGCAAACACCGCTACCCTATTACAAGGAAGAATGACAGGTGTCAACATTACAATGAATGGTGCCCAAGCTGGTAATGATAATCCGGAAATTAGAGTACGTGGCGTAGGAACATTTGGTAACAGTAATCCTATGGTTCTCATCGATGGCGTAGAAGGAACATTAAGTCAACTCAGCGATATTTCACCTGCAGATATTGAGAATATTTCTATTCTGAAAGATGCTGCATCTGCCGCCATATATGGTGTACGTGCAGCAAATGGCGTAATCCTCATTACAACAAAGAAAGGTTCAGCCGGATCTGTAAAAGTAAACTATGGAGGAAGTTATTCTATCCAGAGCGCAACTGTTTTACCAAAGTTTCTCAACAGTTACGATTGGGCCATCATGCGTAATGAAACTAATCCTGGTTCTTACGACCAAGCTGCGCTTGAAAAGTTAAAAAACGGCTCTGATCCAGACCACTATGCTAACACAGACTGGATGGATGAAATCATGCAGACAGGTCACATGCAGCAGCATAGTTTATCGGTATCAGGTGGTTCTGAAAATGTACAATTTATGACATCTATTAACTATTCTGACCAAAAGGGTATAATGAAGGAAACTGGAGTACGTAAACTCGGGTTCCGTTCCAACGTCAACTCTAAATACAAAAGATTTAGTTTTGGGTTAAATATAGCAGGAAATTTTAATGATGTAACAGCTCCAGGAAAGAATGTTGCTGGTGAAGGAGGTGTAATGCGATTGATTTCATGGTTTGCACGCCCAACTGTACCTTCACGCTATACCAATGGCCATTATGGTTATGTAGATGGTTCTAATAAAGATGCAGAAGCGTTTAAAAATCCATTAGAGGCTATCAATCTTGGATATAACAAGAATAATGCATGGCGCTTTAACGGAAAGGCAACCATTGGTATTGACATCTATGATGGTTTAAAATTCCAGACTAGTTACGCATATACATTCTATAACAAAGCGACAAAAAGCTACTCACCTAGCGATATAGATGCACGCTATGACGCAGAAGGAAACATGCTGAAAGTAGGGTCTGTTAACAATCAATTAACTGATTACAGATATCGTGAAACCATGTGGACTAATGAAAACCTTCTTACCTATAACAAGCGTTTTGGTCTTCATACAATCAATGCATTGGCAGGTCATTCTATTATTGGCTACGATGAAGAAGGTTTAACTGCATCTAAGCAAGGTTTCCCTACCAACAACATCTATGAGTTAGATGGTGGAACCAAGAATCCTAATACAGGAGGTAATGCCGGTGCTTATCGCTTACAGTCATTCTTTGGACGTATACAGTACGATTATGACAACAAATATCTCTTCGAATTCAATGTTCGACATGATGGATCTTCACGCATGCCAAAATCACACCGCTATGCAACATTTCCTTCTGTATCATTAGGTTGGGTCTTCACCAGTGAGAAATTTATGGAAGAACAGAGCAAGTGGCTCTTCGGTAAGCTTCGTTTCTCTTGGGGTAAGTTAGGTAACCAGGAAATCGGTAACTACCCATACACAGCAACGTATGCTGCAAATGGTAACTACTATTTTGATCAGAGTGGAACTCCTCAAGCCGGTCTTATCCAGAATTCTGTTCCAAACGAAAATATCAAGTGGGAGACTACACGCAGCGTGAATATTGGTATTGATCTCGGATTCTTCAACAATAAGGTAACCACCTCATTCGATTGGTTCGATCGCAAGACTTCTGATATTTTGATGCAGCTTTCTATGCCAGGTACGTTCCTCGGATTATTGAGTGCTCCTTATCAGAATGTTGGTGAAGTTCGTAACCGTGGTTGGGAATGGAGTGCTAACTATCAAGACCACCGCGGTGACTTTGGCTGGTATGCAGGTTTCAATGTAACCCATGTAAAGAATGAAATTCTCTATATGGGCGGTTTGGATGAGCGAATCAGTGGTGAAACCATCAATAGAGTAGGTGATGCTATTGGTTCTTATTACGCTTATAAAGCAATTGGTATCTATCGTACAGAGGCTGATCTCAACCGAACCAATTCAAAGGGTGAGAAGATTAAACAGAATGGTATTGAGCCAAAATTGGGTGACATCATGTATCAAGATACTAACGACGATGGTAATATTACCCCGGACGATCGTGTAATTATCGGTAATCCATTCCCTAAGTATTCATTCGGTTTTAATATCGGAGGATCTTGGAAGAACTTTGACATCTCAACACTTTGGCAGGGAGTTACTGGAATTTACCGCTATAACTGGGAATCCACTAGTGACTGGCAGGGTAACCGCACAGATCGCTGGTTAGACCGTTGGTCTGAAAGTAATCCAAATGGTTCTATGCCACGCTTGGGTTATAACTTCAATGATACATTCTCTTCATTCTGGTTGTCAAAAGCAGATTACTTGCGCTTAAAGAACTTAGAGGTAGGGTATACATTCGACCAGCTTGCAAAATGGGGTGTATCCAAGGTTCGTGTCTACTTCGCAGCAACCAATTTGCTCACACTCACTTCTTTAGATAACTACGATCCAGAAAAGACCAGTGGAGATTCACGTAACGATATCCACCCTAACATGAAGAGCGTATCATTCGGTGTTAATATTAATTTCTAAAATAGGAGGACTTTACAATGAAACAGAATAGAATAATCAACTCTATAAAAGTTGCGTCATTTTGCGGTATGATGGTGCTTACAGCAACATCTTGCTCTGACGACTTCTTTGATGTAAAAAACCCTAATGAGATTTCTAGTTCAACCTTCTGGAAAACTGAGTCAGATGCCTTGATGGCGCTTACAGGCTGTTATGACGCTATGCAAAATGGCGATTTGAACAACGATTATATTGATGGTGGAAAATTTGGTTTTCTCACCCGTGAGACCTGTACTGATAATGGTGGACACTCTTGGGGTAACTGGATGCTCGGTTCATCTATTGCACAGGGAACATCTACAGCTAACGATGGGTGTTTTTCTAAGTATTGGAATGCGAACTATGAGCTTATCAAGCGCTGCAACGCATTGCTCGAGAAAGTTGATGGAATCAGTATGAGCGACGACAAGAAGGCAGCTTTTAAGGGTGAAGCTATAGCTTTGCGTGCTCTCGGATATTGTAACTTGGTTTCAGTATTCCGCGATGTACCTTATCTCGAAAAGCCATTGACATTGGCTGAATGCCAACCTGCCCGAAATACAAAAGAAGAAATTGCCACCAAAGTTTTAGCAGACCTCAAGAAAAATATTCCTAATATCCCTGTTAAGGGAAAAGCAGGTAAAGGTCGCCTTACACAAGAAGCAGCATACGCTATCATGGGACGTTTAGCTCTCTTTACCAAGCACTACGATGAAGCTATTGAGGCATACAACCATGTAATAGGTAAATACAGCTTGTTCACCTCTGGTGATGGTTCTGATGGATATAAGAATTTCTCTGAGCTCTTCACAGAAAAGAATGAGGAATGCGATGAAGTAATCTTGGGTATTCATTATGCAGGACCTGGAAAGAACGAGGGTCAGACCTTCAGTATCAGCTGGGGTGGTCCGATGAATGCAGTTGAGGCTACTCGAAATCTCTGTGATGATTATTATTGCATTGATGGTCTGCCTATAGATAAATCACCTTTGTTCAAGGGTAAGACTGGCAAAGCAGCATACGATAAGGAAAATCCTGATTTTGCACGTTATGAGAATCGTGATCCTAGGTTGAAGGGAACTCTCTTTGTTCCTGGTATGAAGTGGCTCAACGATGTATATAATTATCCTAAAGAAGGTGGCAAGAAAATTCCTTCTGCTTCTCAAGTTGCCATTATGAAATGGTTCGTACCTGAGAATATGGCAAATGAGTATGATGGTAGTCTTGATTACTATGTAATCCGCTATGCAGAAGTTCTCCTTTCTCTTTCTGAAGCTATGATTGAGAAAGGTGGATATAGCCAAGAGCAGATTACCAAGTATATCAATGAAGTACGTGAACGTGTTCATATGCCAAAGGTTGAGGCTGTTGAGGGTAATGGTTTGTCAACCGAACAACTTCGACAGATTGTTCGTCACGAACGTCGCGTCGAGCTTGCTTTTGAGGATCTTCGCTTTGCAGATCTCTACCGCTGGGGCGAATGGAAGGATGCTATCGAACGTATGAATAAAGAATATGAAACATACGGTATGGGAGATTATTCCCGTTCTTACAGAGGGTCTCAAGATGATGTGTGGCCAATCCCACAAAATGAGATTGATACCGATCTCAACTTAAAGCAACATAAAGAATGGGGAGGAGAATGATTTTATAACACGATTCGGTTTAATTTCATTTTTGATTTCACATTTTAATAAACGTTATCAAATTCAAGAGGGGGGGGTACCAAAACAAGGTACCCCTCTTTTCTGGGTTTTCAAGTTCAGAAGAGCCATTCGTATTAGGTTTGCCTACCGGTTCTTCACCTATGGGCATGTATGCAGAAATCGTAAAGGCTGTGAAGGCTGGCGAAATCTCTTTCAAGCACGTCCTCACCTTCAACATGGACGAATATGTAGGCTTGCCAGAGAGGTAATGATTCTCTGCAATGGTCATAACAAGTCACGTGCGCTCCAGGCTGCCATTGAGGGACCTGTTACCCAGGCATGAACCATCAGTGCTCTGCAGCTTCACCAGCATGGCATCATCGTCTGCGACGAAATGGCTACTGACGAGTTGAAGGTCAGCACATACAAGTACTTCAAGGAAATAGAAAAAGACAACTTATAGTTTTATCATAAAAAATCAACTATTCTATGTTATATCAACACATCATGTACGAGAATAGACTAGGTTGTGTGCCCTTTCTATTGTGAAACAGGAAGGGCACTGTTGCTTTATGAAGAATAAGAGAAATATTCTTAAGAAATATCCCGAAATTTTTGGTAATTACGAATATTCAGCGTACCTTTGCAAGATATAACTTAATACAAAACATTATGGCTAATAATTATCAACCTTTCAACCGATCTTTGCTGGCGATGGCTGCCCTACAAGCCTTGCCGCTATCTCTCTTCGCCCAGAATACAGGCGAAAAACCAAACATCCTGTATATCATGTGCGATGACCACGCCATACAGGCTATCAGCGCCTACGGCAGTGCCATCTCCCAACTGGCGCCTACCCCAAATATCGACCGACTTGCAGAAAGGGGAATGAAATTCAACGAGGCTTTCGTTGAAAACTCGCTTTCTACACCAGCCGTGCCTGTCTGATGACCGGTCTCTACAGTCATCAGAACGGACAGCGCATGCTGGCAGAGGGCATCGATTCCACCAAAACCTTCTTCTCTGAAATACTGCAGAAGGCAGGCTATGAGACGGCAGTAGTGGGAAAATGGCACATGTCATGCCGCCCTAAAGGTTTCGATTTCTATCACATTCTCAACGACCAGGGACAATATTACAACCCGACCTTCGCATCAACAGACCATTACGGAGAATACAAGCAGGAAATGGTACGCGACCTGAAAGTGCCCGAAATGTACGACCCTTCTACACCGGAAGGCAGAGACTCGTATGCCGGACTCATGGGAGAGATGAACCGCATGACACCGCAGCAGCGCGAGACTATTGATGCCTATTACATGCCGAGAAACAGAGAATTTCAGAGCAAGAATCTCACGGGTAAGGAACTGGTAGAATGGAAATACCAGAACTATATCCGCGACTATATGGCAGTGATTGCTTCGGTGGATGAGAGTGTAGGCCGACTCCTGACTTATCTCGATGAGCATCATCTCACGGATAATACCATCATCGTATACACCTCCGACCAGGGATTCTACATGGGCGAACACGGCTGGTTTGACAAGCGTTTCATGTATGAGGAATCATTCCATACACCGCTCATCATCAGCTATCCTAAGCATATCCAGCCTAAGAGCGAGTGCAACCAGATGGTACAGAACATCGACTTTACTCCTACCTTCCTCGACCTGGCGGGCTTGAAGAAGCCTGCCTATATGCCGGGCACTTCGCTCCAACCATTGTTTGCCGGACAGCCTGTAAGTAAATGGCGTAAGAGTCTGTATTACCATTATTATGACTACCCTAATTATCATCTGGTACGCAAGCACGATGGTGTGAGAACCGAGCGTTACAAACTGATTCATTTCTACGGCAAGGGTGGTGAAAGAGCCGTTCCAGAAAACAAGTATCAGTGCCAACCGGGAACTTCAGAAAACAGGTGTTTCGAATATCTCAAATCCATCAACTACATCACCGATGATGCCGATATTGACTACTACGAGTTGTATGATATCCAGGTTGATCCGAACGAGCTGCACAACCTCTACGGCAAGCCTGGCATGCAGAAGGTAGAAAAGGAAATGAAGAAACTCCTTGCTACCTATCGCAGAAATCTGAAGGTAGATGAGTAAAGAAACCAAACAAAATAACATTGATATGAACAAGACAATATGGCTTACAGGGGTAGGTTTGGCGTGCCTTCCTACCCAGCTCTGTGCAAAACAAAACACCCCACCCAACATTCTCTTCATACTGTGTGACGACATGGGATATGGCGATCTGGCTTGTTACGGACAACCTTATATACACACGCCTAATATAGACCGGATGGCACAGGAGGGAATGAGATTCACCCAGGCTTATGCCGGTTCTCCCGTCTCGGCTCCGTCGAGAGCTACACTCATGACTGGTCAGCATACGGGACATACACATGTGCGTGGAAACAAGGAATACTGGAGAGGTGTTCCGATGGTAAAATATGGCAACAACGAGGAGTATTCTGTCGTAGGACAGGAACCTTACGACCCGCAGCATAAGATTCTGCCCGAAATCATGAAGGACAAAGGATACAAAACCGGCGTATTCGGGAAATGGGCTGGCGGATATGAGGGTTCGGCTTCTACTCCCGACAAGCGTGGCGTGGACGAATTCTATGGCTATATCTGCCAGTTTCAGGCTCATCTCTATTATCCTAACTTCCTGAACCGCTACAGTCGTGCAATGGGAGATACAGCGGTGGTAAGAGAAGTGATGGAACAGAACATCCAGCATCCGATGTTCGGCAAGGATTATTTCAAACGCAAACAGTATTCTGCCCGCATCATCCACGACAAGGCACTGGAATGGATTGACAGACAGGATAAGGAACATCCTTTCGTAGGATTCCTTACCTATACCCTGCCGCATGCCGAACTAGCCCAGCCGGAAGACTCTATTCTAGAGAATTACCAGAAACAGTTCTTTACCGATAAAACCTGGGGCGGATGGGAAGATTCGAGATACAACGCTGCGGTTCATACCCATGCACAGTTTGCCGGAATGATTACCCGACTGGACCAGTATGTGGGCGAAATCTTCGCCAAGCTGAAGGAGAAGGGACTCGACAGGAATACCGTTGTCATCTTTACTTCAGATAACGGGCCGCATGAAGAAGGTGGTGCCGACCCGGAGTTCTTCGGTCGCGACGGTAAGTTGAAAGGTCTGAAGCGCCAGTGCTACGAAGGCGGCATCCGCATACCATTTATCGCCTGGTGGCCTGAGCATATCAAGGCAGGAGCGGTGAACGATACCCAGTTTGCCTTTTACGACCTGCTGCCTACTTTCTGCGATTTGGCTGGCATCAGAAACTTTGCCAAGCGTTATACCAACAGAAAGTTGGCTGGTGATGGTTTCGACGGAATCTCTATCGCTCCTACCCTTCTGGGCAAGGATGCAGAGCAGAAACATCACGATTACCTGTACTGGGAATTTCACGAAACCGACCAGATTGGCGTGAGAAAGGGCGACTGGAAACTGGTGGTAGTAAAAGGCGAGCCGCGGCTCTATAATTTGGCTTCCGATATCCACGAAGACCATAATGTGGCGGCAAAATATCCTAAGATTCTTACCGAACTCCTGGCTGCCATCAGAAAGGAGCATCGAGACAGCAAGGATTTCGAAATTACGCTGCCAAAGTTCTGATTTCCTCTCCCGGTTACAGAGAGACTACAACTAGATTCAAGAAAAAATGATGAGCGACAACATAGCAAACCCCTTTGCCAAGCCACTGTATGTAATGCTGAAGCCTGCGGGTGCCCATTGCAACTTGGCATGCAAATACTGTTATTATCTGGAGAAGAACAATCTCTATCCCACTGCTCAGCGACATCTGATGAGCGATGAGATGCTAGAGCAGTTCACCAGAGAATATATTGAGGCGCAAACCATGAACCAGGTGCTCTTCACCTGGCATGGTGGCGAGCCTCTGCTGCGCTCCATCGACTTCTACCGCAAGGCTTTAGCCCTACAGCAGAAGTATGCTGGAGGCAGACACATCGACAACGTAATTCAGACCAACGGCACATTGCTGACCGATGAATGGTGCGAGTTTTTTGCCCAGAACCATTGGCTGGTAGGCATCTCTATCGATGGTCCGCAGCCTTATCATGACCATTACCGGCTGACGGCTGCGGGAAAGCCATCGTGGCAGAAGGTGATGCATGGCATCAAACTGCTGAAGAAACACGGGGTGGAATGGAATGCGATGGCGGTGGTAAATGCCTATAATGTCAATCATCCACTGGAGTTCTACCGTTTCTTCAAGGAAAAAGGCTGTCAGTTTCTGCAGTTCACACCTATCGTTGAGCGACAGACCCGACATGAGGATGGCCGTACCCTGGCAAGTCTTGCCGACAAAAATGATATCCCGCTGAGCGAGGCATCAGTTACGCCGGAGCAGTGGGGCAAATTTCTCTGTGCGATTTTCGATGAGTGGGTACGGAAGGATGTGGGCAAAATCTTCGTTGAGATTTTCGACTGCACGCTGGCAAACTGGATGGGTGTTTCTCCCGGCATCTGTGCTTATTCCAAGGAATGCGGTCATGCGGGAGTGATGGAGCACAATGGCGACGTTTATTCCTGCGACCACTTCGTTTTTCCGGAGTATAAGTTGGGCAATATCCGTGACCATTCGCTCATCGACATGCTTTATGGTGAGCAGCAACAGGAGTTCAGCCGTCTGAAACACAGTTCTCTTCCCCGCCAGTGCAAGGAGTGTGACATGGAGTTTGCCTGTCATGGAGAATGCCCAAAGAACCGCTTCATGAAAGATAAGTATGGCGATTCCGGTCTCAACTATCTCTGTCCGGGTTATTACCATTATTATCAGCATGTAGCGCCCTACATGGATTATATGAAGCAGGAACTCATGGCGCAGCGCCCACCTTCGAACATCATGAAAGTTGTACTGTAAGCATGACAGATTCTAAAAAAACAGCAAAATACTTGGAAAAAAGTCAGAAATATCGTACCTTTGCAGGCAAAAAGCAATTTTACGAATATGAAAAGAATCAAAATGCCACTATTGGCAAGAATCATCATTGCCATCCTGTTGGGTGTAATCTTCGGCAATTTCTTCAATGAAGCGGCCGTCAGAGCGTTTCTCACCTTCAACGGCATCTTCAGCCAGTTTCTGGGCTTTATGATACCGCTCATCATCATCGGTCTCGTAACACCAGCCATTGCCGACATCGGTCACGGAGCAGGAAAACTCCTTCTTGCCACCGTGGGCATCGCCTTTGCCGACACCATCCTGGCTGGTCTGCTAGCCTATGGTACAGGTTCGGCACTCTTTCCACACATGATTGCCAATTCTGCCCATGTGGCAGTAGATAAGGCTGAAGAACTCAAGCCCTTCTTCGAAATTAAGATACCAGCCATGGTTGATGTGATGAGTGCCCTCGTATTCTCCTTCATTGCCGGACTGGGCATTGCCCACAAAGGCAGCCGCACCATGAAGAACATCTTCCAGGAATTCAAGGAAATAGTGTCTGGCGTCATCGCCAAAGTCATCATTCCCCTCCTGCCCCTTTATATCTTCGGCATCTTTCTGGGCATGACTTTCTCCGGCGAAGCCTACCACATTCTGCTTGTCTTCGCACAGATTATCCTCGTGATTCTCGTACTTCATATCGTCATCTTACTTTACGAATATCTGTTGGCAGGCGGTTTGTCCCATAAGAATCCGTTTAAGCTGTTGCTCAACATGTTGCCAGCCTACTTCACGGCACTTGGCACATCATCATCGGCAGCCACCATTCCGGTAACTCTGAAGCAGACATTGAAAAACGGCGTCACCGATGGCATTGCCGGATTCACCATTCCGCTCTGTGCCACCATCCATCTCTCGGGATCAATGATGAAGATTACCTGTTGTGCGCTTACCATCTGTCTCATCAATGGTATGCCTTGCAATCTCCCCCTCTTTCTCTACTTCATCTTCGTGCTCGCCATCTGCATGGTAGCAGCTCCGGGAGTTCCGGGAGGAGCCGTCATGGCAGCGCTAGGTCCGCTAGCCTCAGTTTTAGGTTTCAATGCTGATATGCAAGCACTTATGATAGCCCTCTATATTGCGATGGACAGTTTCGGAACCGCATGCAATGTAACGGGCGATGGTGCCATTGCCGTTGTTGTGGATAAGATATTCAGAAAGGATAAATAAAAAATAAAAGAGGGTGTGTCACAGACTTATGACACACCCTCATCTTTATATAAATCTCTCTATTTCTAAAGTGATTCATATATATATTATGTATATCGTATGTTCTATTCTTACTTGCTCAAGCTAACAGAATGGCTCATGTTAGTCATTTCTGGAATTGAGTTTACTACGTGTTTCAAGAACATGCCCATGCAAAGAACCATACCTGAAAACATAACTGCGGCGAAAGCCATTGTAAAAATAGTCATCATAATTATTAACCTTTTTAAAATTTATTATTTGTTATTCCTTAAATCCGAGTGCAAAGTTAACACTTTTTTATCGAATAACGGCATCTTTTGCCGAGAAATATCATTGCAATATGTTTTTCTTGATATGGGTCAACCACTTGTTTTTAGCCTTGAAAATGACATTTTGCTATCGGATATGTTGTATTTGTGACAATAATTTATATATATCATTTTTCTCGCTTTGTTATGTGTGTAACAAGATAGGGCTTCCTGTCAGATGATAAGAAGTCAGAATCGAAGTGAAAGCCAATCATCGAACTTCACGTTCTGGAAGGTATGGATGCCCAGTTTCTCGGCAGCCTCACAGTTTTCCTTCAGATCATCGATGAAGAGGGTTTCATCGAGATTGATGTTCGCCTGCCTGATTACCTCCTCATAGATGTGGGCATCAGGAACACTGTTCTCTTCCCCGCCAGTGCAAGGAGTGTGACATGGAACCGGCGATGGCGCCATCGCCATTGTCGTGGATAAAATATTCAGAAAGGATCAATAAGAGATAAAAAAAGGTGTATCATGGATTTATGACACACCTTTTTTTATCTCAAAATCTTAAAGTTTTAGAACTTAATCCAGGTCAGCTTCTTCCAAATTCCCTCGAAAGGACCATGGGAGTGATACTTGAGCCAGAGGTTGGAGAAGAGGCATTGTACTACCACCATGGCTATACCGACAAAAAAGGCGTAGGTGATGCCAAGCTTTGTCTGGAGATTGAAGCCATAATAAGCAAACAGTCCGCAACCGATGATAGACTGGAGGAAATAATTGGTCAGACTCATCTTACCAAACTGGCGCAGGAACGACAATCCCTTTCTGAACCATTCCTTTCCGTACCACAACAAAACGAATCCTGATACTACAAACGAGAGGATAAAGAAGTTGTAGATAGGATAAAGCCAATTGTTCCATGTTTCCAAATGGCGCACATCAGCTATGCCTCCCACAATCAATACCAGGATGGAAACCGCCAGCACCTTCTTCCACAAAGCCAGGTTGTTGTTCTCATTGTAGAACCAACGCTTTCTGCCCACCAGCATTCCGAGTACGAAAAGGCAGATGGTCTGCGTATGTCTTCCCTTCATCAGGCACCAGTAATAGGTAGCCACCTGTCCGTATCGCAGGTTACCATAGGCATTCTCCAGGAAACTGCCGTGCTGATGACCATGATACATGTTTCCATACACCTCTCCCAACGACGATGCATCTACCTGCCATCCGGTAATGAGGGAGTAGATTTCTATCGGCTGGATAAAGAGAAAGGAAACCACCCACCAGAGCCATTTGGTAGGAAGATAACTCAATGGGATGAGAACCAGTCCATAGATGGCATAGGAGAAGAGGATATCGCCATCAAAGAAGGCGGTGTTCACGATACCGAGCATTGCCAGGAGGAACATTCGCCAGGCGAATCTACCCGAAAAGCAATTTCCCCGCTGCTGCTGATTATCATTCATGATAAAGAAGCTTAATCCGAAGAGCAGGGCAAAGATGCCATACATCTTTCCCGACAGCAGCAATGCCAGCACATCTGCCATCCAATCATCACACCCCAGCGTATAAGCATGCGCTATGCTTCCGTCGTACATATTGAAATGCTCCACAGAGTGATAGAGAATAATACCTGCTACGGCCAATCCTCTCAAGGCATCAGCCACGTCGATACGACTATTTTTCAGTCCTAATGTCTTGTAAAAATTCATTTTGATATTATTTGTTAGTTATTATGAGCCCACAAAGGTATAACATTTTATTGGAAAAAGAGAATAAATCAGCCTTTTCCTTAGTTATTCGTCAGAAAAAGTGTGGGAATTTGTTGATTATTCGTTAGAAAAAGTGTGGACTTCTACAGATATTCGTCAGAAAAAGTGTGGAGTTATTGCGATTATTCATCAGAAAAAATGCAAATTAACACAAAATTATTCAACGAATAAAAGCTTCGATTCTGACATATCCGTCAGAATCGAAGTGCAAGCCAGTCATCCAACTTCACGTTCTGGAAGTTATGGATGCCCAGCTTCTCGGCTGCCTCGCAGTTTTCCTTCAAATCGTCGATGAAGAGAGTTTCATCGGGATGGATGTTTGCCAGCTTGATTACCTCCTCATAGATGCGGGCATCAGGTTTTGCCAGATGCAATCGCTGAGAGAGGAAGCACTGCTCGAAATAATCCTCTACCCCATGGTTCTGATAAGGAAAGAGATGCTCCACGCAATAATCCCAATGAATATCAATGGTATTGCTCAGGAGGAAGATGCGGTAACCAGCCTTCTTCAACTGCAGGAGTCGCTTCTTTTTCTCATCAGGAATCTCCACCAGCATCTTGTTGGCAGCATCAATGATTTCTTCATTCGTCACATCCGCCCCTGTCAACTTACGAGCTGCATCGCAGAATTCTTCGGTAGTAATCATTCCTACACCCAGTTTGCTCATCAGCTTCATCCCCTCACTCTGAGGATCCGGATTAGCCAACTCCCCCATTCCTATCTCCTTGAAAGCCCCGATGCATCCTTCCGGATTGAGCTTCACCAAGACATTGCCTAAATCGAATATGATATTCTTGTATTGCATCATACTATACCTTATTTTAAATTGCACTTTTCATCTTTAATCAGATACTTACTGCAAAAGTACAGTAAATTCGGGAGAGAACAAATTATTTGGGGAAGGAATGGCTGGAATATAACATTTATTAGTAAAAGAGGAAAGCCTATGTACGAGAAAGTTTTTCCAAAACTAATGTCACTATTGCCACGCTTCTAGTTAACCAATTGGTTTTTAGCCATTTAAGTGTGACAATAAGGGCATTTTTTATTATCACTTATTGCCACCTATTGCCACACTCGGGCGAAAAACGGGGGATTCTCAGCGAAAAAGCAGAGGAATACTTATTGTTTTCGCAGAAAAACATTAAAAAAGTGGAGGAAAAGGCTTGCGGTTTCGAACATTTTTTTGTATTTTTGCAACCAACAGGAAAAATTCCTGCCGATTCCACCTAGAAGCTTACGACTCCTGTGAAACCACTTTATACACATTTAACCCAAAAACCAATGACACAAGCAGATTTAGTCAGACTCTACTTCAACAAAGGAGATGTTTACAACTCATGGAACTATTGCTTCAATTGAGCACGAATGACCGGCGTAGCCGGGCACATTTGCCCAACGCCTTGGGCAAAGCTGGGCAAAGCCATCGGCAACCCTAAGTATCACCCTATCAACAAATTAGCAGAAATATGAAGTTTACTATTACAAGAATCAACAAGCAGAACAAGTTGATGGTCAGTTCGAAAACCGTAGAACGGTTTCTGGAGCGCATCGCTAAAGATGATGCCCAACTGAGTGTCACCAATTTCAGAATGAGTGTGCCGCTCATGGAGACCGACTACCAGTACTACAAAGGCATCAAGGAATGGCAGCACGTTTATCCAGCCGCAGAATTCAACAAGGATGAAAGCGGCAATCTCGTCTTCCAGAAATCAAACGGGCTGGTGATGCTCCACTTCATCAACCTCATGTCGGACCAGGAAAAAGATGCCGTCAAGAAGACGGTCAGTCTGCTGCCGATGACCTTCGCTGCCTTCGAAGGAGCCGATGGCAGAAGCCTCATCGTGCTCGTAAGCATCTGCAACGAAGAAGGAAAAATCCCGACAAAAGAAGCCGACGCCGACTTACTCTACCAGTCTGCCTACGAACAGGTAAAGACGCTCTACCAGTCGCAGGTACAGGCAGCCATCAAACCCGAAAAACCATCATTGTCATCCAACTTCATGCTTACGCTGGATGCCTCTCCTTATTATAACAGCAAGGCAGTGGCGATGCGCATCTCCCAAAATAGGAAGAAGGTTACCTTAGCCCCTAAAAATGTAGACGATTTGAAGACATACGATGACTATGAATTCCTCTACCGCAAGGCAGCAGAAGAGACGAAGGAAGAGATGAAAAAAGCCAACATCTCATGGCAGAACGATGAAGACCGGTTCCTTGCCAGTTTCTCAGCCATCGCCATCAAGCTCTGCAACATGGGCCTCAGCGAAGAAGAAGCTTTCATCCATATCCGCCGCAACAACTGGGGACATGTGACAGAAGAGAAACTCCGCCAAATAGTAGGCACCGCTTACGATACCCATTCCAAAGACAGGAAGACGGAGAAATCAGCCTCAGGCAGAAAAGGCCGTGCCGAAATTCTGCAGATGATCAGACACCTGGAGAGCCGGTACCAGTTCCGTTACAATACCGTGATGAAATATACCGAATACCGCCCGAACAATTCATGGGTTGGCGATTTCAGACCGGTGGATGCCCGTGTGCAGAAAAGCATGACGCTGGATGTTCAGATAGCCGACATCCACGTAAGCATCAAGGATGTAAGGAATTTTCTAGAGTCAGACCGCATCAGAAACTACAGTCCAATAGAGTCCTATCTCTATGACTGTCTGGGAAAATGGGACGGCAAGGACCGCATCCGTGCCCTGGCACGAACCGTACCCACCAACAATCCTCATTGGGAAGACTGGTTTTACACCTGGTTTCTGGGAATGGTTGACCAGTGGCGCGGCATGTATCGCCGTCAATATGGCAACAGTACCATGCCGCTGCTCATTTCCAAGCAAGGTTACAACAAGAGCACCTTCTGTCGCCGTCTGATACCTACCGAATTATCGTGGGGCTTTACCGACAATATGATTCTGTCAGAAAAGCGTCAGGTATTGCAGGCGATGTCACAATTTCTGCTCATCAATCTCGATGAGTTCAATCAGATTTCACCACAGGTGCAGCAGGGATTTCTGAAGAATCTGCTGCAGTTGCCTACGGTGAAAATCAAGCCGCCATACGGAAGTCATGTACAGGAATTTCCTCGTCTAGCCTCCTTCATCGCCACGAGCAACATGACCGATATTCTTTCCGACCCATCCGGCAACCGCCGTTTCCTGGGAGTAGAACTGACGGGACCTATCGATGTGAGTGGCAGACTGAACTATGAGCAGCTTTATGCGCAGGCGATGCAAGCCCTGGAGCATGGTGAAAAATCCTATTTCGACGCCAAGGAAACCGCCATCATCATGCAATATAACAGACAATTTGAGCAGATTTCCCCTATCAAGCAATGTTTTCTGCAGGTTTTCGAGCCTGCAAGTACCCCGGAAAATGGCGAATATCTGATGGCAGCCGCCATTTTCGACATTTTGAAGCAGAAATTCGGCTCTTCTCTTCAGGTTTCGAGCATACAGAGATTGGGCAGAGAACTCCAGAATATCGAAGGATTGCAGAGCAAGAAAACGAGGTTCGGTACTGAGTATCTGGTAGTTAGAAAATAGTCTATTTCCTTTTCCTCTCTTTTTTTCATAAAAAAGGCGTGGTAACGCGTGGTATTAAGTGGTAATAGAAAAACCGCTTATTACCACGCGTTATTCGCTTATAATCAATCAGTTACACAAAAGCGTGGTAAATGTGGTAATAAAAACAGAAAAACATTTTCGTATAAGAATCATACTTCATCACCACTATTGTTCCCCATTCTGTCTTCTCTTTCTTTTTGCAATCTTACCCAAAGCATTGATAGAATCCAGATAATCTTCCTCTACTTGGGTCAAGGTTTTAACCTGATACTTTCTATATTCAGCCAAAGCCTTATCCATAGCCTCCTGATGGCTGATGCTACCAGAACCTTTCAGCAATGGACGTCCTGTAGATTGCAGGATGGTATCGAGCTGTTTCACGTAGTCCATCATATAGACAGGACGATGTTCCAGAGCCATGATTTCTGCAAAATCGAAATATCCGGAAACAAGATTGTTGAGAATCTTCAGTTCGTTTTCATCCAGATAATTTTTGGCTATCTTTATATCCTTGATGGCAGGTAATTCCCCTTCAAAAGTTTTCAAACCCATAAATGGCTGTTCGGCATCAGCTCGTTCATAGATGACCTCAGCAGCAGTATGTCCATGGGCGGCATAATGCAATTTGTTCTGCACGATCTTGAAGAATAGCTTCGAGGCATCAGTCCGTGGATCATAGTCAACACTTGTAGCATAGATATCGAGAACCTGACGATAAAGCACTTTCTCTGAAGAGCGAATATCACGAATGCGGTCTAGCAGTTCTTTCCAGTAACTGCCGCCACCCATTTTCTTGAGTCGCTCATCATCCATTGTAAATCCCTTCACAATATATTCATGGAGTCGCTCTGTAGCCCACTGGCGGAAGCGTGTACCTTGAATAGATTTTACACGATACCCCACAGAGATAATAACATCAAGATTGTAGTATTTTACCTCTTTACTCTGCGTTTTCCCCTCTAAAGCACCATGTTGAGTGGTCTGTCGGAATTTCCGACAAACCACTTTTTCATCCAATTCTCCTTCTTTGAAAATATTGGAAATATGCTCACTAATCGTAGCACGACCTTTATTGAATAATTGCGCAATTTGCTCAATATTCAACCACACGGTTTTATTCTCCAATCTCACGTCAAGTCTTACACCTTCATCAGATTGGTAAATAATCATTTCGCCCAAATCCGTCTGCACTTCATCCTCCCATTTATATCCACAATCCATACAGAGATGAATCATCCCTTCAGATTGCACATTCTGCGAGTTGCATTTCGGGCAAGTTATCTTATTATTATTTGCTTCCATTGTTACGCTATTGCTTATTCCTTAGCTCTTCTATCAAGTCATTTACAATATATGTATCACTCATCAGATGCAAGCCAAGTTCTTTGTCATGCAGCATACGGCAAACATCAGAGTCATAAAATATCTGTAATGCTCTGTCGGTTGATATATGCAGCGTATCGGCTAACTGCTTTATGATACGAGCAATTTTATTCCATAATAAGAAATCCAACATAATTATATCCTTTCATATGATTTGAATTGCTTTTCCATTATTCTTTATCTTTCCCAATTTTTAAGAGCTTCGACCACATCATTTGCTACAGCTTCCCGGCTCTCGGTATGTAGAGTATCATAGCAATCTTGAATGAGACTCTTGATTAGCCCCACCTTATCCAATCGCTTTCTCATTTCAGACGGCGATATACCCATTTTTTGTGCCGAAGCCTCGATAGCCAACACCGTAAAGGCGAGACGGTCAAACTCCGGGTCACTTTTCAGTAACAGTTCTCTATCTTCCATTCTTTACAAAACATTGTATTTGGATGCAAATTTATAGATTTTCTCTGATATTCCACTCTATTTCAGAGTTAAATAAAGAAAAACAGCCCGATTTCGCTAATTTCTTTGCTGATGATGGAAAAAGAATTGGGAAAAGTAGGAGTAAACTTCTTTTTGCTTTACCATTTGCGTGTATTGACAATTGTGCCGAAATCATGAACTTCATTATGCAAGTTCATCCACTTCATTTTGCGAGTTCATGTACTTCATTTCACGAGTTCATGTACTTCATTTCGCGACTTCATCCACTTCATTGAGTTGACACATACGGCTGAGTTGGCAGAATGAGTCGAATGCATTAGCCGAATGAGTCGAATGCATTAGGTGAATGAGACGACTGCGATGGCTGAAGGAGTCGAATGCGATGGCCGAAGGAGACGAATCCGGTGGCTGAAGGAGACGAATGCGATGGCTGGAGGAGACGAATGCGATGGCTGAAGGAGAAGACTGAGGAGGATTGATAAAACACTTAATGCTACTTTTTCGGACGTCTCCCTAGTATTCAAATTAAAGTTTCACTCTAGTACTATAACTATTTTGCAATACATTACATTTCCAAACATCCGAACAATAATAATTAATCGAACCTTTATGGAATTATCTACAATAGTAGAAATTATTGAAGCATTCTAGCCACTAATGTCTTTTACCCCACTTAATAGCGTTAATCTACAATAGTAGAAATTATTGAAGCATTCTAGCCGAATTTTAACACAAAAAGAATTATGAATCTACAATAGTAGAAATTATTGAAGCATTCTAGCCATGGAAATAGCGATGATTATTATTTAGATCTACAATAGTAGAAATTATTGAAGCATTCTAGCCGCTTTCTCCTCTCTCTTGTTCTCAAATAGATCTACAATAGTAGAAATTATTGAAGCATTCTAGCCTTCCCACATCCAATTTTGCATACCTATAGTATCTACAATAGTAGAAATTATTGAAGCATTCTAGCCTGTGACTCGTCTCGGAACAGGGGTATATATCTACAATAGTAGAAATTATTGAAGCATTCTAGCCCGCTTGGCATCCTCCTCAGTTATCAATTCATCTACAATAGTAGAAATTATTGAAGCATTCTAGCCCGAAATACTTATCGGCAAAACCATATACAATCTACAATAGTAGAAATTATTGAAGCATTCTAGCCGTACAAAAGGTCTATCGGTCGCTATCTTGTATCTACAATAGTAGAAATTATTGAAGCATTCTAGCCTAATATTGTTCCTTATAAAAAGGTTATATATCTACAATAGTAGAAATTATTGAAGCATTCTAGCCTTGGAAAGCACGCGATCATGGTATAAATCTACAATAGTAGAAATTATTGAAGCATTCTAGCCCTGCAAGCAAGATGTTTGGCGTACCAGTTCAATCTACAATAGTAGAAATTATTGAAGCATTCTAGCCATAAATTCGGGCTTATTATTTTCAAGCTATCTACAATAGTAGAAATTATTGAAGCATTCTAGCCTGGTGGGTACAATGGACTGGCAGCCTGCATCTACAATAGTAGAAATTATTGAAGCATTCTAGCCATATCTCGCGGACGCTAAACTTACGCGTTTCATCTACAATAGTAGAAATTATTGAAGCATTCTAGCCTTTCCTTCATAATTCCTCATTTTATTGGTATCTACAATAGTAGAAATTATTGAAGCATTCTAGCCATGCCGATTTTACTGCTCTCAAAGCACAATCTACAATAGTAGAAATTATTGAAGCATTCTAGCCTAAACTTCAGTCTCCAGGTTTTCAGTCATATCTACAATAGTAGAAATTATTGAAGCATTCTAGCCAAAAACACGTAACAAATAAGTTTATTTGATCTACAATAGTAGAAATTATTGAAGCATTCTAGCCTACCAACATTCTTTCCGATATTCAGCAAGATCTACAATAGTAGAAATTATTGAAGCATTCTAGCCATTGAAATCCACAGGCGCATCCTCTTTTAATCTACAATAGTAGAAATTATTGAAGCATTCTAGCCCACTGATAGCTTATTGGCTACGGAAGAAATCTACAATAGTAGAAATTATTGAAGCATTCTAGCCTCTTATTGTTTGCAAAGATACTAAAATCCCTTTAAACAAAAGCATTTTCAATCAAATATTTTAGAGAAAAATATCCCCCGTCATTCATAACACATTTAAATATTTCAAAGAACACCCTGTAAATAAGCTAGTTATATGCTTTATCACAAAATTATAAAGACCAAGGTTTGCTAAGTCAAAAATAGACTATGGCTTGGTCCCTATGAATCGCATTACCATACTTAGTAAGCTTATCAGGATCTACATTAAAGAGGATTACACTATCATCTGCTGTGAAATGTTTGGCATAAGCCTCTATCTTAGCAACAAGATTGTCAACAATTCTCTTCGTATTACTAACCTCATAAACAGAATACTGAAGCCGAATGGCACCATTACTTTTCAGCATTTTAGAAAAGTTGGTACGCATCTTGTCATCCGATATGTCATAACTAACGATTATCATTTAAAACTCAAATATTGGATACTCTTTTACAGACTTACACCCCATAAAACAACGATAGTACTGCTGAACAAACTTAAATATGTCCATTTTACGAGCAATCAACTCATCATAAAACACCTTGTAATAGTCAGCACACTTCTCATACTTTAAATGATATTCTTGCTTTATAAGAGTGAAATCTTTCTCTGAAAACTGCTTGCGATTAAACGCCAACAATGCAGCATGGTCAATGATACATCTGAAAGGTTCCATCAAGTCACACACTAATGATTTGCGTTTGAACCATAATCGATGATATACACCAACATACAGGTCAAAACCAAACATACGAATGAAACTCTCCAGAAAGTTGAATAGAATTGAGTAACCGATATCCAATGTCACATTCAGCACATCGCTCTTCATCCTTGGATGTCTTCCTCTCCAGTTTTGATTCTGATAATATGCAGAAAAATAGGTCTTGGCAACCATACCTTCCAATCCCATCAATTGATTATATTCATCAATGTCTGGCAAAGTAACTAATGCAGCATCACATTGCTTGATGGCATCCACAGTATAGCAATCCTTCTTTCGAGTCTTTGATAATGCAGTTTTCTGATTCAACACCTTATTATATACAATACATTTTGCGATGCTAAGATCTTCAGCACTGTATTCAAACTGCCTTTTTCGAAGCAGATAGTTTGCCTCGGCAGAGTTTGCCCAAAAGAAAACAGGACGAAGATTTGGCTTCATCACTACCAAAGCTACACCATACTTTTTGCATTTATCAATCAACGGAGTAGTAACTGTGATGTGACCGATAATGAAAAGAGCCAACAATTTTTGGAAGGGGAACTTAGTCAAGGTCTTTTTCTTATCACCTTCAATTTCCTCTAGCATCAGTTCTCCGCTATTTACTCGAAGACTCCGGTCATGCTCAATGCAGTTGACCACGAATATGGTTCGCATTTCTATGTCTTTATGTGTAAACATTATCAGTGTTCGTTTTATCGCAAAGATTGCAATAGATGCAATGAATGCACTTATTTGGATTTACCTGTATCGTAGTAGAAGCAGGATTATAACGTTTAAACTGCTCTATGAATCCTACCAATTCCAGTTTTCCTAGTTCTCCCGGCAATTCAACAGGAATCATCTTATTTGTCGATATTTCATAGAAAGCAAGTTGTTCAACTTCATATCCCATTTCTTTCAAACAGAAGTATTGTCCCCAAAGTTGATAAATCTGACCACGAAAGATGCGTTTGAGATTGTTCTTACGTTCTATCAATAAACGCTTGTCCTGTTTATAGACATCAATCTTGCCAGATATACCCAACTCATCACAATAGACTGGGAGCGACATGACATCACTCTTTCGAGTACTCCCTTTCTTTTCATCCACACCTTGATGCGCTAAAGTACCTTTGGTCTGTGGAGCGGCTTTATATAAATCTCCGTCCGACTCCATATACACACTATGCAAGTATATGGAGTACGGACAGAAGATAAAGTCATTCAACGTTGAAAGCGGAATGTAATCATCCATTCTTATATGGCTTTTGTTGTGCAAAATTGAGCCAAGCCTTATTGGATATATCAAACTTCACATTATCCAAATCCTCAGCATCTTTTATCTGCTCAACCAACATCAGTCCCTTGCGAGCGATGTTGTAAGCACCATTAGCATCCGCATTCTCAGGAAGTTGATCACCACAAGAACGGCTATCGTAGAATATTCCATTCTCATCGGCAACAGGAGACACTAAGTAATCTGTTTCGGTTCCAGTAATACTATTACGCATCTGCAAGGTCAACTTCAATATGTGCAGCAAGCCAGTAAAGAACGCTTTGTCTGTTTGCATACTGATAGCATCCTTGAGATTACCATGAATGTCGATATAATAATGCTCCAATAAAGATATCATCTCTGTTGTCAAGTCAACCTCCTGATTGTCCCACTGTGAGTTCTTTTCTTTATTTCTGAAAGTATCAATACGCATTCCTCTGGTGCATAAAGTCCACTTAGTCCTTGTACCTTCCGCTTTTTTACCAAACTTGTCATAGTCGAGATTAAACTCAAACCATTCCTTATCCTTATTATAACGGATAGCATCAAACTTAGAGAAGAAAGCTTTTGCCTTTTCTACATTTTGATATCGAGTATCCAACAAGTTGACAAATCCTGTAACTGGGTCTATCTTAGATGTATTCCATGCAGGGATATAGAATAGGAATCCGCTCTGTTTTCCTAGTTTTTGGAAACTATCAAACTTGCTAGTCAACTGGTATGCATTCAACAAGCCACCAGAAACAGAAGCATCAGCCTTTTTGTCAACCAAATAGTTAAGCTTATCTATCAACATTTTTTCAAACTTCTGATATACTTGCTTTTCCACCTTTTGACGACCACGCATAAATCCCATGTTCAAATCCTCCAATACAACAATGGCATGATATTTAACCATGAGCTGTGTAATTTTGTGGATAACCTGAGACAAATAGCCCTCTTTCAGCTCTTTGATACTCTCTATGGTCTGCCAACTTTGACGAGCTTTGAGTCGTTCGTCTTCACGAACATCCAACAAATCGTGATAATTGGTATGATAGGTATTACCATTATAATCATTCACAATTTCATTAAGCGAGAACTGTTCCTTGATATTTCCTTGCAAATCAATTACAACCAAATAAAGCAAATGGCGTTCGCCACGATCAATACCAATAATATGCATATCATCTGCGTGACGCAAATACGCCTTCACATCTTGATTGATGTTCTCTGAACCAGAACTTTTAAAGTTCATTGTGATTGGTACATGGAACATAAATTTATCAACAGTGTAGCGACGATCTTTTATAAGATCATATTCAAACAAGCTTTCTTTTTTCTTATTATCCTTATTCTTATTCTGAATAGGATGATTAGCAGGATGAGTTGGATGAGTATTTTCTATACTTTTCTTACGATAGAACATCTCAGCCTGTCCATTAAGCTTGTAAACTACATCTGCCAGATTACGTTCATCAAACAATGCTTTCCAATAAAGAGTATGCATATTTGGAGTGCCCTTACTATACTCAGAGAAATCCTTATTGTAGATTTGGAACAAATACATCTTTCCCTCCTCAACTAGCTGGTTGACATACGAAACAGATACTCTTGCAAAAGACAACTTATACCCCTGCTGTTCTACTTCACGATAGAATCCACTAAGGTCTTCGTATGTAGAAGTATCTGAGAATTTAAATCCAAACTTGCTCCAGTCTTCATGCTTATCAATAGACTGCTTAAAGTAATCTATCAAATTATGGCAATCTTGAATATTGAAATTCTTTCCCTTTTTGTGAGTACCATTGTTATATTTCTCAACAAGTTCCTTACTTGGCTTAAAATCTTCCATTCTGGATTTAGCAAAGAACACTTTCGGAAGCATCTTATTAGCACCAGGCAATAACTTGTATACCATCTTCTCATAGCACTCCCCATCTGAAGGCATTGCTTTACCCAATAATTTCTTTGAGTCTTTGTTCATAATAGCAAGATAATACAAACCATTACGACGTAAGATAATGGTAGCATAGTCTTTCTCCTTATTAGCATCCCAACCACCAAGCAATTGAGGATTCTCAAAGTTAAGTTTGATCTTCTTTTGGGAATATGGCTTACGAGTCATATAATTACGAATCATATTATACAGCGGTGTCACTGTATCAAGTTCTGCCCACAACGAAGCCAATTCACCATAGAAACGTTCATCTTTATCACTTTCATCTCCCTTCCCCAACAGAGGCTTTACGAAATGTTGCAAAGACTTAATCGCATCCAACAATGCTTTGATTTTAGCAACATTAGCCTTGTCCTGTGCTAAATTTTTCTCAGTTGGATAATCAGAATGGAGTAATGCTGTTATCTCAGTATATGCATTTTGAACAAGCGCAAACAAGTTCTCACGCTGCATCGTTGGAGTATCTACTGCACCCAATGTCGCAAAATAGTTCTCTACGAAGTAGGCATTATTAGGGTCTGCTTCGTTCAAACAATCATTTATATAACTGATACTAAAGCTATCAGCCTTTTTAAATATACCTGCAATTCTTTTTTCGTAATCTTCCTCAGATTCCTTATGCTTTCTGGCAGGAGCAACATGCTTTATATTCTGCATAATGGCATTTTGAATCACGCTCCAATTTCCAAACATCTTCTGAGAAATATCAGTCAACTGTAAGTCATTACGGATAAATATTCCATCAAGAGAATAATCTGCCAAAGAACCAAGCAAAGACTTGAGAACCTTATCACCCAAAACATTTTCAGACAATCGCTCATAACAATCCTTGATAGCATTCAAGACCTCCTGATCACTATTGAACTCTTCTGGCAACCAAGATATTGCATTTCTATCACTAAGAATCTGCTTAAACAAAGCCTTAAGTTTTGGTAACTTGTCATCTTTATGCTTCTGATTGTAGAGATTTATATACTCGTTGATACCTTTAATCTTAACATCGTGTTCATCATCAGTTTTTCCACCAATTATAGCATTATAGACATCAATCTGCTTTTGAGTAAGCAACATATTATAATAGTCAAGCTGGAACATTTCCTGAATACTCTCAACATTTAAGTATTCGGAAAAATCAGAGTACAACTCTACCATGTTAGCCTGTATCTCAGGTCTAGCGATAGCTTTCTTGAATGCCTCCATATTATCAATGAACTTTGGAAGGTTTTCATTGACTAGACGATAAGCTATACCAGTTGACTTCTCTTCTGCCGTATACATATTTTTACGATTATCAAAGAAGCCGACAAAATAAGTAGTAAAGCCCCAGAATTCTTTTACAAGTTTTTGGGCCTCATCTTGTGACATTGAATCAAGTTGAGTTGAATCAGCGATATTAATGAATTGAATCAAATCTGAATCAATTATCTTTTTCTTATCCTCATTGTCTTTATACGACTCTATAAGTTTGTTACCAAACAAATTAGCATAAGACTTATCTTCGGTTAGTTTCTTCGCAATGACAGAACGAAGATTTTGCTGAATTTCCTTAAACTTCTTTTTAGCATCCTCATCTTGCGTTTTAGATACATAGCTCTCATAATATTCTGCCAACGAATTATTATTACATTTATATTCTAAAGGTAAACAGCCATTATCCAACACTCTATCAATAAATACCTTGTGGTATTCATCAATCAATTTCTTCACCTTCACATAGCTCGCAGCCCTGTGTTCATCTTCATCCAACAAACCACTTTTGACTATATTATCCAAAGTGGCACCAACAGGCTTCGCTTCAAAGCGCAAAGTCTTTGAAAGAGGATAAAGTCTTTTAAAATCTTCAAAATTCTTAGCCATATTATTTATTTAAAATTGTTATTGTTCATTTTCTCCAGCAAGTTCATCCTTGCATGATCAGCAATCTCTTTCGCCTCCATATAGCACCCATCAATTTCTTCATAGGTGTATGCATTCCGAGCCTCAGCGATGCTTTCGGTTGCAACCTCTTCGAACATATCGAAGACGATTTGTTCATTATTATTCTGCTTCATATTTAACACTATTAAGAATTCGTATTTCCTTGTTCGAGTATCACCCAAACACCGGCATTATCCTTACCTTCGTGCCTTATGACACCCGCTTTTTGCATTACCGCCAAATCTCTTTCTATCGTTCTCGAAGTCACCGACAAAGTCTCCGACATTTGTTTCGCAGAAACTGTTGGATTAGACCTTATTATAGAAACGATAATTTGCTGTCTATCAGACAATTTAATCTCCGACACGTCTCCGACATTTGTTTCCGACATGTCTCCGACATTTACACCGACATTCCCGTCACGCTCTGCGATAACTTCATCTACCGTTTTGCGCTGAATTATCGCCATCACGCCACCTCCATTTTCTTCTATCGTTGGCAATGGCAAGCAGGCACGTTCAAACTCCTCGGCAATCTTCTTGAATCCACGTCCCCATGATTCTACAAAGCCTGCTTTGTAAAAAACATTAGCAATATTGTGATTACGAGGGTAAGAAGAATGCTTCTGCAATAAGGCTGCCGGAGTCAACTCTTTCGGCAACAACCCATAGTTCCACAATTCTATGCTACGGTCATAGATGCGCATCTGGATAGCAGGACCGGTATAAGCCTTATGCGAAATGGCATTGTATATCAACTCTCGTAATGCTTTATCTGGAATCTCCAACTGCTCTATACGCTGCAATCCCTCATAGTGAATAGGCGAAAGCAGATACTTGGTTCGGAGTACTTCCATCACTCTACTAGCCATTTGAATCAGGTTACCTTCAATCACATCTTGAATTATCAAATCGCTCTCATCTGTATGAAAACGTCCTATCTTGAATACTGCAGATGGGAAGAACTGACCAACATGCTTGCCGAAAAGCAAAATGGCTGCATTCTTCAATTCGCCTTCCTTGGTAAACAAACCAAGATTACGCAATACTTCCTCTGTGGACGAATCAATTTCTGATTCATCCATACGACCTGCCTTGATACTACATTGCAAAAAATAGTCAATCGCATTGCGATCTATATCATCAAGAGTTGCACCATAAACAGGAATATCATCCCATGAATGACCCATCTTGTCCATAATGAATTGCTGCAATGCAAGACCTTTAAGTTCCTGCTTGGTTGAACCACTGCGATAATGATACGTGCCCTTATAGGCTATCGGCATATTGCTTGGAGACACAACAATCTCTATATACTCTTTGTCACCCTCCGCAAGAAGGTTTACATCTTCTACGATACCCAGATAATTAACTATCTTGTTAGGAATGTCTTCCAACAGTCTCTTGGCATCCGGCAAACCGATTACTTCTTTCTGGTCATTTACACCGATATAAATACGCCCACCCTGGGCATTGGCGAAACCACATATCCATTTCAGATATTCATCACGCCACGATTCCTTGTATTCTATATTTTGACTTTCATTCTGCATATTTTATTCCTCCATACTTTTGATAATTGAATTGACTCTCTTCTCCCTTCCCAATGTCTCTGGAAAGGCATAATGGCCATTACCGATTTCTCGTGGATCAGGCTCTATATGCTCGGCATACCATGCCCGTTTATACTCGGTGGTGATGATGCCGTAATCTCTGGCGGCGATGATGGAAGCGGCGAGAGATTCACCATATAGTTCCTTGATGTCTATCATCTCCTCCAGCGTTATCTTCTCACGCTTCTTGGAACCTAACTCTTCGATTAGCGCCAACTTGGGAAGGAGGAAATAACTGGCAAAGAGATCACAACGCTTCTCCAATTTCAGCGGACTATCTTCCGGGAAGAGGAGAAGCAGATGAGCCAACTCATGTACTGCCGTAAAGCGAAGTTTCTCCACACTGCTCTTTTCGGGATTGAAATCGAGAATCATCAGCGGATGCTTCTTATCTGCCCATGTGCTCATTCCGAAGACATACTCGGGAAGAGTTGCAGCAAGTATCATGATACCTTTTCTTTCCAGAAGTCGCAGGATGCTGGCGATTGGTCCGTCACCGCAATGCCATTTCTCACGAAGAAGGTCGGCAGCATGGATGGCATCTTCAAGGGTTGATACCTTGGTACCTTTTATCGGATTCTTGAACCGGGTAGGGAAACCCGCTTCTTTCTCCTTCGTAAGATACTGCTCTGCCCAAAACGAGAGTTTCGCTTCCAGGGCTTGCAGTTCGTCTTCGGACAACTTGCCATTGGAGGTGGTGCGGAGCATCGGCATATCTATCCTGAGATTGGTTCCTTCGAAATATTCCTCGCTGATATTGAGGGCTTTGGCTATGGCTTGCAGGGCATCACGCTTAGGGCGCATGATGCCTTTCTCATATCGGGAGATGCTCTGCTTGGTGATGGCTCCGTTGGTTCGCTCTACAAGTTTATCCATGCTGAGCCCCATCATCTGTCGCGCTTCCCGCAATCTTATAGAAAATGATTCATTAATCATAATTGTCAGTTATTTAATTTGTTGACAAATATAAGAAAAAGAATTGAATCTGTCACCAAATAACAGATAGATTTAACATTAAAAAGCACTAAAAAGTGAAAAGAATCAGGAGAAAGAAGGAAAAAACAGGTTTACACCTTATTATATAAAGATAGCACCTTGACCGTACAAAACATACAGTCAAGGTGCTAGAGTACAAAGATTCTGTATTTTGATTAATCTTTCAGACAACCAATTGGTACTACGTACACGCCATCGGGTCTGCGAACTGCATAACGAGATGTACCTGTTAGAACCATAAGGAAAGATGGGGATTTCATTTTCGTATCATCGATTTTAGAAGCCAAGAGCTTTAGATTCTTTGCTCCTTCTTCGATGTTCTTTTCACCACCCAATTTAATTTCTATCAGTCCATAATTTCCATTACGCAAATGAACAACGGCATCACACTCCAAACCGTTACCATCACGATAATGATACACTGTTCCATCAATAGCATCGGCATAAACACGCAAGTCTCTGATACACATTGATTCAAAGAACAAACCCATCGTACTGAGGTCATTCACCAAATCATTTGGACCTATACCTAAAGCCGCAACACCAATAGAAGGATCAGAAAAATATCGAGTATCCGAAGTGCGAATAGCCGTTTTACTTCGCAAATTTGGATTCCATGCCAAGGAATCTTCCAATACGAAGATTTTCTTCAAAGCCTCTATATAGGAAGCCACCGTATTGCGATTGGTGGCAGCAACATCATTATTCTCCAAATCAGCACAGATGGTATTTACCGTTACCTGAGCACATTGGTTTCTTGCTAGAGAACGCAATATTCTTTTTGCTCTTTCCGGATCACGGCTCACATTATCAACACGAGAAATGTCAGAGTGTACCACGGCTTCATAATATCTATATGCCATATCAAGTGCTACCTCCTTACTAACCATCGTTGCCTTTGGCCAACCACCCCGACATATCAACCAAGCTAAAGAATCAATATTGAGAGGATTAGTTGCAAAGACATCTGCTACGGGATTGGCAAACAATTCTTCTAGACTGACTTCATTTGTAGAATCGCCAGATTCAGAAAGACTCATTGTTCTCATTGTCAACCATGCAAATCGACCAGTCCCTGAATGGTGAATTTTACTTGTATCTACAGGGACTGCAGAACCAGTAAAGATGAATTGCCCTAGTTCATCTCTATGATCAACCTCAAAACGAGCAGCATCCCAAAGTTGCGGGGCTAATTGCCATTCATCAATAAGACGAGGCACTTCTCCTGAAAGCAATTTTTTGGGAGAAAGATTTGCAAGTTCCACATTCTGCTCCATGTATTCAGGATCATCCATATACACAACGCTCTTTGCTTGCTGTTCTGCAGTTGTCGTCTTTCCACACCACTTGGGTCCTTGTATCAAAACGGCACCACTCCCCAAAAGTCTTCGACTTAACATTTTATCTGCTATTCTTGCCTTATATTTCTTCATAATCATATTTTTTGAACACCGCTGCAAAGATAATCAAAAGTTATTGAATACTAGCATTTTAAACGTTAAATTATGCAAGTTGAGGCAATTTCATTGTGCAGATTGTGGCATTTTCATTGTGCAAGTTGAGGCATTTTCATTGTGCAAGTTGTGGCTATTTCATTGTGCAAGTTGAGGATTTATACTAAAAAAATGGTGTTTCATTCCTCAAAATGAAACACCATTGACCTAAATTTTATGCTGATAATCGAATTTCGCAATTAGTTGCTATAAGCACTCTCACCATGCTCGTAGATGTCGAGACCTTCCTCCTCTACTCGCTTGTCAACACGTACTCCTACACTCTTATCTACTACCTTGAAGATAATGTAGGTAACTACTACGCTGTAGATGATGCTTACCACGGTGGCTACAACCTGAATCCAAAGCTGATGCCAATCGCCATAAAGGGCACCCTGTACTCCTTCGGCTCCTGTTACATACTGAGTGGCGAAGACACCGGTGAGGATAGAACCCAGGATACCGCCCATACCATGCACGCCGAAAGCATCGAGGGCATCATCATACTTGAACTTCTCCTTCACTACAGCTACCATGAAGAAGCAGACGATGGTGGAAATGATACCGATGCAGAAAGCTCCGAAAATATCGGTACTGCCGGCTGCAGGAGTGATGGCTACCAGTCCGGCTACAGCACCGGTACAAGCACCTACTGTGGTTGGTTTCTTGTTGACAATCCAGTCGATGAGCATCCAGGTGGTGGCTGCTGCAGCTGTGGCAATATGGGTTACAAGGAAGGCATTGGCAGCCAGACCATCGGCAGCCAGACCGCTACCGGCATTGAATCCGAACCATCCCAACCAGAGGAATGACATGCCCATGAACACGAAGGTGATGTTGTGAGGAGTGATAGGATGACCTGCACGGTAATCATCACGCTTGCCTACACAGAGTGCCATGACTAAAGCTGCTACACCGGCATTGATATGAACCACGGTACCACCCGCAAAGTCGATGGCTCCCATCTCCTGCAGGAAACCGCCGCCCCATACCCAGTGGGCCATTGGAAGATAGGCGATGATAACCCAGAGAATGGTGAAAAGTACATAACCGCTGAACTTCACGCGCTCGGCAAAAGCACCGAGAATCAAGGCTGGTGTAATCAGGGCGAACATGCACTGGAACATTGCAAAGGTGAGTTCCGGAATGCCTGTAGGCATGATGGCATCCAAGCCGATGCCGTGAAGAAAACATTTATCGAAACCGCCGATGACGCAAGCCAGAGGATTGCCCGAATCGGCATATTCTGTAGAGAAAGCCCAGGAATATCCGAAGGCTACCCATATCAGACTGATTACTGCCACGATGAATACCGTCTGCATCAGGATGCTGAGGATATTCTTCTGGCGCACCAAACCACCATAAAAAAGTGCTATACCTGGGATTGACATCAAAAGCACCAAGATGGTTGCCATGATCATCCACGCTGTGTTACCCGTATCGAGTGTTGTCAATAATAAACTGCTCATATTTATATCTTATAGTTAAATTAGAATACTAAATAATATTTATAAAAGATAAGCAAGAATGCCTAATTCAACATTCAACACTTAACATTCAACATTTTAAATTATTCCTCTTTCTCAGCATTATACAATGCGATGTCGCCTCGTTCGCCGGTTCTGATTCTTACCGTATCGAGTACAGGAATCACGAAGATTCGACCATCTCCTACTTCACCGGTCTGTGCAGCGCCCTGGATGGCAGCGATGGTAGGCTCCACATTCTTATCACGAACCACAATATTCAGAAGCACACGTTCGATGCTGCTGGTATCGTACATCACACCACGGTAAATGCGAGCCTGGCGCATTTTTCCCTCTCCTCTTACATTATAATAAGAGAACCACTCGATGTCTGCTGCTAAAAGCGCCTTCTTGACATCCTCGAATCTTGACTTGCGGATAATTGCCTCAATCTTCTTCATAATCCTTTAATAATTAATAATGTGTTAATACTTCTATTGATTGTCTCTTTTCGAAAACGAACCTTCATTTGTTTGCTATTCAAATCGAGTCATTCTTTTACATTATGTTCGTTTTCGGCTGCAAAATTAATACATTTTGTCAACATTTTAAAGAAATAACAAACATTTCGTTTTTACCTTTCGACTGATATTTTAATTTTATCCAGGCTTATCCTATTCTCCTTACAATTTGTAAGGCAGAAGACGTTTTTATAATACAAATTGTAAGATAGCGAAAAATAATCAAGATTTCTGTATATATTTTCTTGCATATTTCGGCAAAACGTCGTACCTTTGCAACCGAAATCAAACAAATAGTCATCGAAATATTCGAAAGACTAGCAAAAAGTCAAATCTCAAAAGAGATAAGACATGAGAGATAAAAGAAGAGTATTCAAACATAAAGAACAACGCAGATGAAAGAAACAGTTCATTTCACAAAGATGCAGGGAGCGGGTAACGATTATATATATGTAGATACCCAACAATACGACATCCCTGACCCAGAGAAGGCGGCCATTGCCTGGAGTGCTTACCACACAGGTATAGGAAGCGACGGACTGGTTCTCATCGGAAAGCCGCAAGACGGCAGAAGAGCCGATTATTCGATGCGCATCTTCAATGCCGATGGTTCAGAAGCGATGATGTGCGGCAATGCAAGCCGATGCATCGGTAAGTATCTTTACGAAAAAGGATTGACCCAAAAGGACACCATCCGACTGGAAACACTTTCGGGTATCAAGATATTGAAACTTCATCTTCAGGATAATAAGAAAGTTGTGGAATCGGTAACAGTAGACATGCTGAAACCCAAACTCGAAAATCCCGAGCAATTCATAGGCCCTTCGGTGCTCGAAGCTGACGGCAGAAAATTTGAAGGCACCTATGTTTGCATGGGTAATCCGCATTTCGTTACCTTCGTGGATGACATCGACACCATCGACATCGCCCACTATGGTAAAATCCTGGAAAGAGACAAGGCATTTCCCCAGAGATGCAACATAGAATTTGCACAAGTAACTGAAACAGACGCCATAAGGACACGAGTTTGGGAAAGGGGAAGCGGAATCACAATGGCTTGTGGAACAGGAGCCTGCGCCACAGCCGTAGCCGCAGCCCTTACCAAGCGCGCTGGCAGAAAGAGCAGTATCGTGATGGATGGCGGAACGCTGGAAATAGAATATAGCGAGGCTGATGATCATGTTTACATGACAGGACCTGCAGCATTCGCCTTTGAAGGAGAAATCCAGGTGGAGTGTTGAATGTGGAATGTTGAATGTTGAATTTAGCTGCGCCCACAAAGTCAACATTCAACACTCAACATTAAAAATAGACGCAAACTTAAATAACAAATGGTCATAATGACCACAAATAAAAGGAGAAACAAAATATGGCATTAGTTAATGAACATTTTCTGAAGTTGGCCAACAACTACTTGTTTGCCGACATCGCAAAGAAGGTGAACGCCTACAAGATTGCACATCCAAAGCAGCGTGTAATCAGTCTGGGCATCGGTGACGTAACCCAACCTCTCTGCCCTGCCGTCATCAAGGCGATGCACAAGGCAGTGGATGAGATGGCTGAGCAGGCTTCTTTCAGAGGCTACGGTCCGGAGCGAGGCTACGACTTCCTCCGCGAAGCTATCATCAAGAACGACTTTCTGCCACGTGGCATTCATCTTGACGCCAACGAGGTATTCGTAAACGATGGAGCCAAGAGCGATACGGGAAATATCCAGGAGATTTTGAGATGGGATAACAACATCGGTGTCACCGACCCGATTTATCCGGTTTATATAGACTCTAACGTGATGATAGGTAGAGCGGGAGTCTTCGAGAACGGCAAGTGGAGTAACGTAACCTACATGCCTTGCGATGAGAGCGACGACTTCATCCCTCAGATTCCAGACCACCGTGTGGACATGATTTATCTCTGTTATCCAAACAACCCTACGGGTACGGTTATCTCGAAAGAAGAACTCAGAAAATGGGTAAACTATGCTATCAAGAACGAGAGCATCATCCTCTATGATGCTGCCTACGAGGCATACATCACCGACCCATCAATTCCTCATTCTATCTACGAGATTCGTGGAGCCAGAAAGGTTGCGATAGAATTCCACAGTTATTCGAAGACTGCCGGATTCACCGGTGTACGTTGCGGTTACACCATCGTACCAAAGGAGTTGAAGGCAAAGACATTGACCGGTGAGGAAGTGGCATTGAATCCTATCTGGGACCGCCGCCAGTGCACCAAGTTTAATGGTACTAGCTATATCAGCCAGCGTGCTGCCGAAGCCATCTACACCCCAGAGGGTAAGGAACAGGTGAAGGCAACCATCAACTACTATATGGAGAATGCCCACTTCATGAGAGCAGAACTCCAGAAACTCGGTTTGAGAGTATATGGCGGCGAGAATGCACCTTATCTCTGGGTGAAGACGCCAAACAATACACCTAGCTGGAAATTCTTCGAAGAGATGCTTTATGGTGCCAGCGTAGTCTGCACCCCAGGTGTCGGCTTCGGTCCATCAGGCGAAGGCTACATCCGACTCACCGCCTTTGGCGAGCATGAGGACTGCAAGGAAGCCATGGAGAGAATAGCCAAATGGCTGGGAAAATAATTCAACACTTAACATTGAACATTTAACATAAAAATTATATAAGGTATGAGCAACTTAAGATTTGAAGCTGTTTCAGAGGCTTCCAAGAGAAAGCCTGTTGAGGTAACCGCTCCTAGCGAGCGACCAAGTGAATTCTTCGGAAAGAAGGTATTCAACCGACAGAAGATGTACAAGTATCTCCCTGCAGATGTCTATGAGAAACTGGTAGACGTCATCGACAACGGAGCACGTCTCGACCGTAACATCGCCAACGCCGTAGCCAAAGGCATCAAGCAGTGGGCTGACGAGAATGGCGTAACCCACTACACCCACTGGTTCCAGCCATTGACAGAAGGTACTGCCGAAAAGCACGATGCCTTCATCGAGCACGATGGCAAGGGTGGTATGATCGAGGAATTTTCAGGCAAGTTGCTCGTTCAGCAGGAGCCTGATGCTTCATCTTTCCCATCTGGCGGTATCCGCTCTACCTTCGAGGCTCGCGGTTATTCTGCATGGGATCCAACATCTCCTGTATTCATCATCGACGATACACTCTGTATCCCTACCGTCTTCATCTCTTACACAGGTGAGGCACTCGACTATAAAGCTCCATTGCTCCGTTCATTGCACGCTGTAAACGTAGCAGCAACAGAGGTTTGCCACTACTTCAACCCAGATGTCAAGAAAGTTATTTCCAATCTCGGTTGGGAGCAGGAGTACTTCCTGGTAGATGAAAGCTTGTATGCTGCACGTCCTGACCTGATGCTGACTGGTCGCACCCTGATGGGTCACGATTCTGCAAAGAACCAGCAGATGGACGACCACTACTTCGGCGCCATCCCAGAGCGTGTTCAGGCATTCATGAAGGATTTGGAAATCCAGGCTCTTGAGCTCGGTATTCCTTGCAAGACCCGCCACAACGAGGTAGCACCAAACCAGTTTGAGTTGGCACCTATCTTCGAGGAGACCAACCTTGCCGTTGACCACAACATGCTCTTGATGAGCTTGATGAAGAAGGTAGCTCGCCATCATGGTTTCCGCGTACTTCTCCATGAGAAGCCATTCGCAGGCATCAACGGTTCCGGTAAGCACAACAACTGGAGTCTCGCTACAGATACAGGCATTCTGCTTCATGGTCCTGGCAAGACACCAGAGGACAACCTCCGTTTCGTAGTCTTCATCACAGAGACTTTGATGGGTGTATATAAGCACAATGGTTTGCTCAAGGCTTCTATCATGAGCGCTACCAATGCACATCGTCTGGGCGCCAACGAGGCACCTCCAGCAATCATCTCTTCATTCCTCGGCAAGCAGTTGACCGACCTTCTCGAGCACATTGAGAAAGCCGACAAGAAGGATCTCTTCACCGTGGCTGGCAAGCAGGGCATGAAGTTGGATATCCCTGAGATTCCAGAGTTGATGATTGATAACACCGACCGTAACCGTACATCACCATTCGCCTTCACCGGCAACCGTTTCGAGTTCCGTGCCGTAGGTTCTGAGGCTAACTGTGCATCAGCAATGATCGTATTGAACACCGCCGTAGCCGAGGCTTTGACCGACTTCAAGAAGCGTGTGGATGAGTTGATTGCCAAGGGTGAGGACAAGACATCTGCCATCATCGATATCGTTCGTCAGGATTTGAAGACCTGCAAGCCTATCCGTTTCGACGGTAATGGTTATTCAGATGAGTGGGTAGAGGAAGCTGCTAAGCGTGGTCTGGACTGCGAGAAGAGTTGTCCAAAGATCTTCGAGCGTTATCTCGACCCTGCATCTATCAAGATGTTCGAGGATATGGGTGTCATGAAGAAGAACGAGTTGGAAGCTCGTAACGAGGTGAAATGGGAGACCTACACCAAGAAGATTCAGATTGAGGCTCGTGTGATGGGCGACTTGAGCATGAACCACATCATCCCTGTGGCTACTCACTATCAGAGTCAGTTGGCCAAGAATGTGGAGAACATGATTGATATCTTCGGTGACGAGGAAGGCAAGAAGTTGACTGCCCGCAACATCAATATCATCAAGAAGATTGCCGAGCGCACTCAGATTATCGAGACCGGTGTTGAGGAGTTGGTAAATGCCCGCAAGGTAGCCAACAAGATTGAGAATGAGCACGATAAGGCGATTGCTTATCATGACACGGTAGCTCCAAAGATGGAGGAGATCCGTTATCAGATTGATAAGTTGGAGTTGGCTGTAGCCGATGAACTCTGGACATTGCCTAAGTATCGTGAGCTCCTGTTCATCCGTTAATCAGCAATGTCTTCAAAATAGAAAAGACATATTTCTGACAGATAATAACACAAAGCTCTAGTAAGAGCTACTCTTCATCAGATATAACAATTGAACGATCAATCTATTTCTTTTATT
>CAVBFV010000004.1:0-37478 GCA_963594575.1 Lachnospiraceae bacterium
AGACGTCTGCATCAGCTAACTGAGACGTCTGAACTCGCTTACTGAACTACTTGAGGTGCTTGGCTGAACAGCTTGAATTGCTTGACAGAAGTGTGATACAGCTACTTATTATGGACGCAAACTTGTCGCCCTGTAAGGGCAAAAGCTTTAAAAACCAGGGGGTTATAAAGCTTTTGCCCTTACAGGGCGCCTTGCTGATTGCTATTATACCCAGGGCGCTGCCCTGGGCTAGGAGCTTTTGGGCCTTCAGCCCGTTCTTGAACCACATGCGAAAGTTCTGTTGTTTAAACAAGTCTCTCTATATCTTCTATTGAAAGGTCTGTACCTTTAGCAACTTGCTCTTGTGTGAGTCCCATGCCTAGAAGACGCTTTGCGGTAGCCAACTTTTCTTTGGCAATACCTTCTACTCTGCCTTCTTCTCTGCCTTCTTCCTTCGCAGTATCGATCGAATTTTTTATATCTCGGTAAGCTGGGTTGTCATATCGTTCTTCTGATAATCTCATAATCATTTCTTTTTATAGATTTCTTTTGGCAAAGATACGACTTTTTATAATATCTCCCAAGTTTTTTGAAAACGACTAGTAGAGCAGTCCGAAAGTCCAAAGTGGGAGAATATCGCCATTGGCATACTCCGTATCATCACGCACGATGAAGGAGTTGGCTACGTCTTTTATCTGTCGATGGCTCTTCTTGGCTCCGCCTACCTCAAAGGTATATTTGCCAATGGAGAAGTCGGAAACCTTGGAAGAGGTAACATCTAGAGCTAGACGAGTTTGGTTGTAGAAGAATGTTTCCCTCACATTGCCTATGTTGGCATTCTCGCCAGAGAGGGCATAGATGATGTTGGTATTGTCTAGATATACCTTCTCAGTCTTGCCAAGCCCTCGCATACCGCCAGTCTCATCACGTAGTTGTCCTATCATGCCTGCCTTCTCCATATATAATAAATAGGTAGGTATGTCGTTGCGGCTCACCTTAATCTCGTTAGCCAATCCTGTAGCCTCTGGTTTGTAAGGCACATTGCTGGCTATGATGGATAGCATACGGCGCAGTTTCTTGCCTGTGGCTGGCGACATGTTGGCATACTGCGGGATGTCTACTTCCATCGTGAGGCGTATCACTTGCTGCAATCTTTGCTGGAAAAATCCTTCTTTGGAAAATGGATAATATCCCTCGCGCAGATATTGATTGAAGAGCGGTATCGGATGCTGGAGGCCTTCTATCTCTGTTTTGCCATTGAGGATGTCCTCTAGGCTTCTGATAGGAGTCTTGATGCCATGAAACATTTCCAGGTATTCACGGAATGATAAACCCTGCATGTCAAACAAGATGACTCTGCGACTCAAGTCGGCTTCGCCATCTATGATGTCGAGGATGGAAGAGCCTGTAAAGAATACATGAAGCCCAGGGTGGGAATCATATATCTGCTTGAGCTCCTGCGACCATCCTTCATATTTGTGTACCTCATCAATATAGAGCCATTCGCCCCCTTCACGCACAAACTGGTTGGCTGTTTCGATGAGCGTGCTGGTGGTGAAATAGCTGTGGTCGGCAGAAACATAGAGCGACTTGGCTTGCTCTTCTGGGCTCTTGCTCTTGATGTGCTGCAATATCAAGGTAGACTTGCCGACACCTCTTGGTCCCATCAAACCTACTAGACGAGCCTCCCACGGAAGCTTGTCATAATTATATCTCTTGAACGCCAAAGATACGAGTTCAAGCTGCTCTTTCATGTAATTTATCAATGTAATATCCATACGCTTTTTTATTAAATGCACCTTCCAAGGTGCAGATTTATAGCTTTCGTGCACCTTTCAAGGTGCAAAGTTATGCCTTTCGTGCACTTTCTAAGGTGCAAATATAGAGTTTTTGTTTGAAATATCAAAGAAAAATGCCATAAAAATGGGAATTACTACGATTTTTTCATTCTTTTGGACTATTTTGCTAGCTTGTATTAGAAAGATTTTGTTATTTTGTGGGCTGAAACTAACATGATTAAAATTGATATGAAGAAAATCTTACTCTTCCTTCTGCTGGCAGCATCTGCCATGCAGGGATGGGCACAGGACCCATCGGAGGCTCCTGCCCAGCGACCTACCAACCCCGTATCGGCACCCCAGAAACTCATCTTTGTGCCGGACTCTCTGAAACCCTATGATTTCAATAAGGATGATGAGAGATGGTGCTGGCGACATAGTGCACAGACCCAGAATATCGTGTATTTCTGGGAAAAGCCATTCGGAGACAATCCGCAGAATCCTCCTTCGCTCGAAGGTAAGCCGATGAAATTCGACCTGGGCAATCTACAGACTCAGGTAGAACGGTTCTATCGTTTCTTCCGTGACACCCTGAAGTTCTCTCTGCCGGGCAGCATCTGCGACAGGTACAAGATGATGGTGATGGTGAACTATTCGCTGGAAGGAACTGCTTACGGCGGAACTTACGATGACTTTATCGGTGCGCTCTGGGTAACCCCTAACCGTATTCAAGATAAGAAACTCAACTGTCTGGCTCATGAGTTGGGACACAGTTTCCAGCTTCAGATTATGGCAGACAAAACGGGCGAAGCCTGGGGTGGAAGCGGCTTCTTCGAGATGACATCCCAATGGATGCTCTGGAGAGTGAATCCCGACTGGATAACAGATGAGAAGTATCATTTCGATGCCTTCAGACAGCTTACCCATAAGGGTTATCTGCATCTGGACAACATCTATCATTCGCCATACGTGATAGAATGGTGGGCAGAGAAACATGGATTGGAAAGCATCGCCCAACTCTATCGGGAGGGAAAAGTAGGAGAGGACCCGGTTGTTACCTACAAGCGAAAGTATAAGATGACTCAGAAGCAGTTTAATGATGAGATGTTCGACTGCTACCGCCATCTCGTGAACTTCGATTTCGATTATGCCCGTAAGGAGACCCGACCTTATGCCTGCACCTTTGATACCAGGATGCTGAAGCAGAAGAATGGTTATCTTCGTCCGGATATAGCTTTGGTTCCTGAGAACTATGGTTTCAATGCCATCAAGTTGGAAATCCCGAAGGCTGGTAAGAAGGTTACTGTAGATTTTAGAGCCCTCGATGCTGAGGGTAAGGTGTTCAAGACATCCAAGGACAAGATGGCACGAACCATCGGTTACCGTTATGGTTTGGTGGGAGTAACTGCCGATACCGATGAATGCATCTACAGTAAGATGGGCGAAGCGATGAACGGAAAGGTTTCGCTTGTGGCTCCAAAGTCCCAGCCTCTCAAGGCGCTCTATCTGGTGGTGATGGGAGCTCCTTCGAATCATTCGCTCGATCCATCTTCCCGCCGTTTCCCTTATGAGGTAAGAGTGAAGTAAGAGTGAAGTACAGATTGGATAAGAATCATCTGCTTAAAATAAAAATATCATAGCTTATGAAGAATAAGACTTTTATAAAGAATAAGACTTTATTTGTTGCATCTCTCGCCTTGATGATGGCTTTGCCGATGCAGGCACAGCGCTTTGAAGACAACTTCGAAGATAAGACGCTGCGACTGGATTACATCGTGGCGGGCGATAGCGTGAACCAGGCTATCTATTTCGAACAGGCTTACAGCAACCCTACCTGGGCGGGAAGAAAGACAAGACTGGATGAGAAATTCCTGAACGGAAACGGACAGGTGACCGTGTATGAGCATGGCACCAACAAGGTGCTCTATGTAAATACTTTCTCAACACTCTTCCAGGAATGGCAGCTTACACAGGAGGCTAAGCATCTGCAGAAATCATTCGAGAGTAGTTTCCTCGTGCCTTTCCCAAAGAAACCGGTGGATGTAAGTATCACCCTGAGCGATACGCATCAGAAGGTGACTGCAGAACTGCGCCATACCATCAATCCACAGGATATCCTCATCCGACCATTGGGCGAGAATGGTATCCCTTACCGCTACATCGTGAAGAGCGGAGAGACTGCCGACTGTGTTGATCTCGCCATCATCGCCGAGGGTTATCGCCAGGACCAGATGGATAAATTCTATCAGGATGCGCAGCGGGCAGCCGATGCCATCTTCGAGCGCGAACCTTTCGCTTCGCTCAAGTCGAAATTCAACGTAGTGGCAGTTGCAGCTCCATCGCTCGATGAGGGTCCGAGTATTCCGCACGACGGGAAATGGAAGAATACGATGGCTTGTTCTCATTACGATACATTCTATTCGAACCGTTATCTCACCACGAGCAAGATACATCGCATCTACGATGCCTTGAGTAATGTGCCTTTCGAGCAGATTATCGTATTGGTGAATTCTCCTACGTATGGTGGTGGCGGCATCTACAACCAGGTAACGCTTTCTACCTCTGATCATCCTACGTTCAAGAAGGTGCTGGTGCATGAGTTCGGTCATGGCTATGCGGGTTTGGGCGATGAGTACAGTACCGATGAGTACGACCCGATGTATCCCAGCGATACTGAGCCTTGGGAGCCGAACCTCACCACGCTGAAGGATTTCCAGAGCAAGTGGGCGGATATGATGCCGAAGGGCGTGAAGATTCCTACGCCGCTTGCCAAACTTCCGGATCATAAGAATATCAGAAACGCGAAAGAGCAGAAGAAACTCAACGAAGCCGTCTTCAAGATTGGTGTGTTCGAGGGGGCGGGCAACCAGAGCAAGGGATGTTACCGTCCGGCGCAGGTCTGCCGTATGCGAATCAACGAAGTGGATGATTTCTGTCCGGTTTGCCAGCGTGCCATCCGACGCATCACAGATTTCTATACTGGGAAATAATATTTTCCTAACTGGAGAAAAATAATTAAGAAGTCAACAAGTAAAATTTTAAATATAATGAAGAATCAGATTTTAGGACTTTCGCTGTTGAGCGCAGTTTTGGCGATGCCGGCAGCTACCGCTTCAGCACAGGGCACATTAGAAGATTACAACAGAGCCTATGCGCTTCGTCATCAGTTCTCTGCCGATTCCGTGTTCCATTGGGCACGTTCATCGGCTTGGTGCGATTCCACCCACGTACTGCATTATCAGATTTCTACTCCTCAGGGCAAGAAGTTTGTTTCCTATGATGCCGACAAGGATGAGATGAAGACTTATGATTCGCAGGAAGCGATGGAGAAGGCGCTGGGCATCAAACCTCGTCCTGCCTACAAGCCTCAGTTTGGCAGACGTCACGAGCGCCATTGGATGGAGGTGGATGAGGAGAAGGAGGCTTATCCGGTACTTTCGCCAGACGGCAAGATGGAAGCCTACATCGAAGGTTACAACGTGGTGGTTCATGAGGCAGGAAAAACTTATACCGAAGCCAAGCGAATCCTTACTCAGGATGGTACCATTGGCTGCTATTACAGCAACCGCATCCAATGGAGCCCAGACGGCAAGCACATCTTCGTATGCAAGCGAGTGCCGATAGAGAAGCGCTATGCTTACTATGTGGAATCTTCGCCTGCCGACCAGCTGCAGCCTATCCTCCACAAGCAGGAGTATGCCAAGCCGGGCGATGCCCTGCCACAGCACTATCCGGTCATCATCGATGTGGCTACCGGAAAGAAGGTGGAGGCTGACAAGCATCAGATAGAAAACCAGTATGAACTGGAATGGATGCAATGGACACCAGACAGCAAGGAGGTGACGATGGAGTACAACCAGCGTGGGCATCATCTCTATCAGATGCTGGCGATGAATGCCGAAACCGGCAAGCTTCGTACCGTGGTAGAGGAGCGTGCCAATACTTTCGTGAACTATGGTCGTCTGTGGCGTCGGTTTATCAAGGATGGCAAGCAACTGCTCTGGATGAGCGAGCGCGACAACTGGAATCATCTCTATCTCTACGATGTGCAGAAGTCGAAGGTAATCCGACAGATTACAAAGGGCGACTGGTTTGTTCGCGGCATCCAGCGTGTAGATGAAGAGAAGGGAGAAATCTATTTCTCGGCTAGTGGCGTGAACAAGAATGAGGACCCATATCTGGTGCATTATTATAAAATAGGTATCGACGGCAAGAATATGGTGGCGCTCACTCCTGAAGAGGGAAATCATAGTGCCCAGTATACCTACGATTACCGTTATCTCCTGGATACCTATTCTAAGGTGGATGCCGCTCCTGTTACCGTGCTCAGAGATGCGCAGACCGGTAAGCTCGTCAAGACTCTGGAAACGGCTGATATTGCTACTTTGAAGAAGCACGGATGGGTAGCTCCTGAGGTGTTTGTGGCTAAGGGGCGTGATGGCAAGACCGATATGTGGGGCATCATCCAGCGCCCTACCAATTTCGATCCGAACAAGAAATATCCGGTTATCGAGTATATCTATTCGGGTCCGGGCGATGCCTATACTCCGAAGAGTTTCATGCCATACAACTGGTACACCACTTCGCTTGCCGAACTCGGTTTCATCGTAGTCCAGCTCGATGCGATGGGAACTTCCTATCGCGGCAAGAAGTTTGAGGAGGTTTGCTACAAGAACCTGAAGGATGCCGGATTCCCAGACCGTGAACTCTGGATCAAGGCTGCAGCCAAGAAGTATCCTTATATGGATGCGGATAATGTGGCTATCTATGGCTGTTCGGCAGGCGGACAGGAGAGTACTACCGCCGTATTGCTGCATGGCGATTTCTACAAGGCTGCCTATAGTGCCTGCGGCTGTCACGACAACCGGATGGATAAGATCTGGTGGAACGAGCAATGGATGAGTTGGCCTATCGATTCCAGCTACGTGGAGTGCAGCAACGTGGAGAATGCCCACAAGCTGGAGCGCCCGTTGATGCTGGTAGTAGGCGAGATAGACGATAACGTAGATCCATCGAGCACCTATCAGGTGGTGAATGCCCTGGAGAAAGCCAACAAGGATTTCGAACTCGTGGTGATTCCGGGAGCCCATCATACCATGGGCGAACTCTATGGCGAGCACAAGCGTTACGATTTCTTCGTGAAGAATCTGCTGGGTGTGAAACCGCCTAAATGGAGCGATGTAAAGAGCAAGTAATTCAGGTTTCAATCTGTTGATAGTGAAACTTCTCTCTTGAATCTTTATTTAAGTTTTGCCCTGAAGCAAACGGATAGTCTTACTTTAAAAAAGTAGCTATTTGGTTGTTTCGGGGCTTTTTTTGTTCATTTTATTGCTATTTCTCGTTATATTTTTGTAATTTTGCGGCATTAATTTATCTAACAACAGAAAATAAATACCCATATAATGAGAAAGATATCTATACTAATGGTTTCTGTGCTCTGCATGATGATGCCTGCAGGGGGTGAGGCTCAGGTGCCGACCGCCTTCGTTTCGAAAGGAACTACGGATATTCAGGCGCAGCCACATACGATAACGCAAACCAGTTCCGGTGCACAATGGGCTCCTGTCGACCCTATGGTGCGCTCTATCACGATGGATAATGGTTTGCCGAGTAATGCCGTGCGTAGCGTGGTTCAGGGTTCCAAGGGATACATGTGGTTTGGTACAGACAACGGATTGTGCCGTTTTGACGGATATGATGTCAAAACCTATTATAATCCTTTTACGGCAATAGACCAGTATGTAGGTGCTCTGACCGCTTGCGAAGAAGGACTGCTCGTAGGCTGCAATAATGGAGCCTATCTGTTCAGTTATGAAACCGACCGGTTCCAGAAACTGAGTGATAAGATTACGGCTCCTGTTCTTAATTTCTCGCTTGACGGCGATCAGAATGTGTGGATTTCTACCAACGGACAGGGTGTGTTCAGATACAACCGGACTACTCACGAACTGCACCAGTATCCGATGAAGAATATTCAGGGTATAGTGCAATGTACGCTGGTTGATGCCAATAACCAGGTATGGATGCTCTCTAATCATAGTAAAGCCAGCATCTATCATCTCAACAAGTCGACCGACCAGTTTGAGGCTTTCCCAGTAAGAGGCGATGCAAACAAGTTTTATGGCCTGGCGATGCTTGCCTCACCAGATGGCAATATTTATGTCGGAACCTGGGATAACGGACTTTACAAGCTCAACGCCGATGGTAGTGCCGAGCAGCTCATCAGCGGAACTCTGAGTAATGCAGTTCATCATATCCACCAGCTTTACAACAACGGCAACAAGTTTATTCTCATAGCCAGCGATGATGGTCTGGTGCAGTATGATATCCAGAACCGCTCCTGGAGTATGCTGTCGGAAGTAAACGATCCAAGCCGGAGCACGAGCGAGCGTTTTGTTTATGGTATTGCGGGCGATAATGAAGGCGGCATCTGGGTTACTACCTTCTATGGAGGTGTGAGTTATCTTCCTTCTACGAGTGTAGAAGAACGTTTCCGTGCTTACTCAGCCCGACAAGGGGGATTGCGCGGTAATGTGGTAGGAAGATTCTTCGAAGACCAGCAGCATCGCATCTGGATAGCTACCGATGATGCCGGACTCGACTGCTTCAATCCCCAGACCAACAGTTTTGTTCCTTATCCGGGCAAGGCGGCTATGGGCAAGTATAATGTTCATGCTCTCTTTGCCAATGGTAATGATTTGTGGGTGGGAACCTATGGTAATGGTGTCATCAGAATGGATATGGCTACCGGAGCGCAGCAGATTTTCCAGACCGATGGAATGGCTTCGGGCAGTAATGCCTATTGTATTTATCGCGACCGTAAGAACCGGCTGTGGGCGGCTTCGATGGATGGAGCCAGTCTTTTTGACGATGGTCAGCAGAAGTTCAGAAAAATCAAGTCGTTCAAGTCGCTTACCATCGATATCAAGGAAGATCCTCAGGGCAACGTATGGTTTGCTACCCAGGGAGGCGGCTTGTGGCGCTTGGGCAAGAATAACGACTGGAAACAGTATAAGCATGTAGAGAATGATTCCACTTCGCTGGTGAGTGATCAGGTAAACTGTCTGGCTATCGGCGAAAAGGGGCAACTCTATGCTGTAACCGGCGATGGACTCTGCGAATTCCTGCCTTCTAAAGGTATCTTCCGCCGTATCTCCATCGATGCGCCTAGTCAGGATTTCACGAGCCTTGTCATTTCGCAGGGAGTAATGTGGATTTCTACAAGCAAGGGAATTGTGAAATATACTCCGGGTGAACCTGTCCAGCGGTTCAATAAATATGACGGACTCACCTGCGACCAGTTTATGCCAAATGCCGGACTTCTGGCTTCAGACGGCAGAATCTATTTCGGTTCGACAAGAGGTTTCAACTGTTTCTATCCATATCTCGTCAAGATTAACCAGGTAGCTCCTCCTGTGGCAATTACCTCGGTAGAACTCTTCGGAAAGCCGATAGAGTCGGGAAGCGACCAGCTGGATAAATCTCTGAGTCATGCTACAGAACTCAATCTGTCTCATAATGAGAATACCATCAATATCTCGTTTGCAGCCTTGAGCTATGTATCGCCTGAGAAGAACCAGTATGCTTACAAGCTCGAAGGAATCGACAAGGATTGGGTTTATACCCATGAGCATCGTGCCAACTATACCAATCTTCCTGCCGGAACTTATACCTTCCTGGTTAAGGCAACCAATAATGATGGTGTATGGTCGAAGAATGAGGCAAAACTGCAGATTGTGGTTCATCCGCCGTTCTGGTGGTCTTTATCCGCCAAGATTCTGTATCTTCTGCTCATCGGTTACTTGATTTATTGGTTCACACAGAGCCGGTTGAAGCGTGAGAAGCGCCGCCATCAGGAAGAACTCGACCAGTTGGAGCGCAAGCAGGATCAGGAGATGAGAGACGCCCGCCTGCAGTTCTTCACGATGATTGCCCATGAAATCCGTACGCCGGTAACGCTTATCATCGGACCTTTGGAGAGTCTGAAAGAGCATTGGAAACTGGTTTCCGGAAAACTTTCTGATGGAGAGACTATCACGCAGACGCTTTCTGTTATTGACCGTAACGCCCAGCGTTTGCTCCTGCTCGTCAATCAGCTGCTCGATTTCAACAAGGTGCAGCAGAAGGGCATGCAGGTTCATTTCCGCTTGAATAACATTTCAAAACTGATGCATGCTGTGGCTGAGCGTTTTGCTCCTACCTTCGAGCAGAAAAGCATCCGTTTCGAGGTAGAATATCCAGCAGATGATCTCGTGGCGATGATAGACCAGGAGGCGGTTACCAAGGTTATCAGCAATCTGATGACCAACGCCTTGAAATATACGGAGGATTATGTGCGCCTGTCCTGCCGCCTGCTGGAGGATGGAACCCATTTCTGCATCGAGGTAGAGGACAACGGATTGGGAATCAGTCCTGACGAGAAGGAGAAAATCTTCGGAGCCTTCTATCAGGCACGCGACAACAAACCGGGAACTGGAATCGGTCTCAACATCGTGAAGAATCTCGTTGAGGCTCATCATGGTATGGTAGAAGTAGAATCGGAAGTAGGTAAGGGAGCTAAATTTATCGTAACCTTGCCGCTCAACCAGCTAGATGCTGTGGTAGAGAAGGCGGATGAAATGGTGAAGGAAGAAGAGGCTGCCGCAGAGGAAAGTCTGCTGACAGATGCATCTCTGGCTGAGCAGGGTTCTGAAAAGGCAGGCGAGGCTGTTGTCAGTCCACTTCGTGAACCGGTAAAACCGGCGATGCTGATTGTGGATGATGACGAAGACATGCGCCAGTTTGTGAAGGCTCATTTCGAGAAAATGTATACGGTTTATACAGCCGACAACGGAAAGGATGCACTCCGCAAACTGGAGAAACATCCGGTTTCGCTCATTATAAGCGACTGGATGATGCCTGAGATGGACGGTCCGGAGTTCTGCCGTAGGGTGCGTGAGAATTCAGAATACTCTCATCTCCCATTCGTAATGCTCACGGCAAAGACCGATGATGCGTCAAAGACGGAGAGTATGAACTGTGGAGCCGATGTCTACATAGAGAAGCCGTTCTCGATGAAGTATCTTGAGGCGAGCGTAAGACAGCTTCTCGAGATGCGCCGTCTGTTGAGGAGTAAGTTCTCGCATACTCCGCTTGAGCCGATAGCAGAGATAGCTCCAACTCAGGTTGATAATGCGTTCCTGGAGAAGATGTCGAATATTATCGAAGAGAATGTGGCGAATCCGGAACTCAACGTGGCGTTCCTTGCCGAGAAGATGGGCATGAGTCGCTCGTCGCTCTTCAATAAGATTCGCGGTCTTGCCGATGTTACGCCAAACGAGATGATACAGCTCGTGAAACTTAAGAAGGGCGCAAAGCTCCTGAAAGAAGGAAACTACCGCATCAGCGAAATCAGCTATATGGTAGGTTTCAGCAGTCCTAGCTATTTTGCCAAGTGCTTCCAGAAGCAGTTTGGCGTCAAGCCGATGGATTTCGTGGCTGCGGAATCGTAGGATAAAAGAACTGTTCGGATAGAATAGAATAAAAAATCGCCTGGGTGCTCAGATGCATCCAGGCGATTGTCTTTTATTATAAATAGGAGTTGTCCTATTCTTTATTTCTTTGTGGCTCTGATGAAGAAACCGATGAGGCAGATGTAAGCCAGGAGCGAACAAACCTCAGACATCGGATTAACCCACCAGCTGTCGGCGATGCTTACCTCGATGCCGCCAAACTTCAGAAGAGCGCTAACCACACCCATCAAGGCTCCACCGGCGATGAAACCGCTGGCGATGAGCGTTCCCTTCTCGCCACGTTCGCTGTTCACCTTGGCATCCTTGCTGCGTGAAGTAACATACCAGTTGATGGCGCCACCCACGAGCAGAGGAACATTCAGTTCCAGCGGAATAAACATACCCAGGGCAAAAGCCAGGGCAGGAATCTTGAAATAAGTCAGCACGATGGCTATTACGGCTCCGATGCCATAGAGCACCCAAGGAGCGCCCACGCCATTCATCAGAGGGTCGATGACCGCAGCCATCGCATTAGCCTGAGGAGCAGCAAGCGAACCGGATGCGAATCCGTAAGTCTCGTTCAGCAGCATCATTACGCCGCCCACGGTAGCCGCACTCACCAGGGTACCGAGGAACTTCCATCCCTCCTGTTTCTTAGGAGTTGTTCCCAGCCAGTAACCAATTTTCAGGTCGGTAATAAACGAACCAGCCACAGACAGGGCTGTACAAACCACACCACCCATAATCAGGGCAGCCAGCATGCCGCCAGGACCTTTCAAACCTACAGCCACCATCACCACAGAGGCGAAGATGAGCGTCATCAGGGTCATACCAGAAACAGGGTTTGAACCCACGATAGCGATGGCATTAGCCGCTACGGTAGTAAAGAGGAAGGCGATGACAGCTACGAGCAGGATGGCGATAATGGCGAAGAGAAGGTTGCCCTCCATCACGCCAAACCAGAAGAAGAGGAAGGTTACGAGGATGGTAACGAGCGAACCGATAGCGATAATCTTGAAAGAGATGTCGCGCTGGGTACGCTTCACGTTCTCATCCACATCGCTCTTGCCCTTCAGCTCCTTGGCGGCAAGTCCTACGGCGCTCTTGATGATGCCCCAGCTCTTGATGATGCCGATGATACCTGCCATGGCGATACCGCCGATACCGATGCTGCGGGCGTAGGCACGGAAGATTTCCTCCGGACTCATGGCACCCACGGTCTTCACGATGCTAGGATCCCAGGCGCTCAGCACGCTATCATGGAAGATAACGCTCATGCCCGGAACAATCAGCCACCATACTACGAGCGAACCCAGACAGGTGAAGAAGGCATACTTCAGACCGATGATGTAACCCAGACCTAATACGGCAGCACCTGTGTTTACCTTGAATACGAGTTTAGCCTTGTCAGCCAGGTCGCATCCCAGACTTACCACACGCGATGTGAAATTCTCGTTCCACCATCCCAGGCTGGCTACGATAAAGTCGTAAAGACCACCCACCAGTCCGGCTATGAGCAGCGGCTTAGCCTGATCGCCTCCCTTGGCTCCGCTCACCAGTACCTGCGTGGTAGCCGTAGCCTCAGGGAACGGATACTTGCCGTGCATATCGCTTACGAAGTACTTGCGGAAAGGAATAAGGAAAAGGATTCCCAAGACGCCTCCCAAGGCCGAAGCCATGAAAATCTTCATAAACGAAGTTGTCATCTCCGGATATTTGGCCTGCAGGATGTAGATGGCTGGCAGGGTAAAGATGGCTCCTGCCACCACAGCACCCGAACAGGCTCCGATGCTCTGGATAATGACATTCTCGCCCAGCGCCTTGCTACGCTTGGTAGCGGTACTTACGCCCACGGCGATGATGGCGATAGGGATGGCTGCCTCGAACACCTGACCCACCTTCAAGCCCAGATAGGCTGCGGCGGCAGAGAAGATGACTGCCATCACGATTCCCCATGTAACCGACCATCCGTTCACCTCAGGATAAACCTTGTCAGGCGACATCAGCGGCTTATATTCCTCCCCGTCCTTGAGTTCGCGGAATGCGTTCTCGGGGAGATTCAGATTTTCTTCGTTCATCGTTTTTATTTTAGTGTTAAGTGCTTGATTTCAATGTTAAATGTTAAGTGTTAAATGTTAAATGGGCTGCTGAGACAACTTAACACTTAACATTTAACAAAGGATTATTATTTCTCAATTCTGATGATATACTCACTCATGAAACTTGCACCTGGCTGCAGACGGTTCATCAGATACTTGTCCTTAAACTCGCCATCATATTCAGCCCAGTCGCTCAAACCATACCATGGCTCGATGCAGATGAATGGAGCATGCTTGCCTGTTGGGTTCCAGATACCTACGGCTGGAGTCTTGAATTCGAGGGTTACATGAGGTTCGCCCAGCTCGTTGAGAATGCTCACCTGTTTAACCTGACTCTTGTCGAAGATAACAGCATCTTCTGCGAAAGTCTCCTCGTTTACTTCCCAGATGCCCTTGTCGGTTTCTACGGTTTCCTTAGCCTGGCGGTCGATACATCCACCAACGTTACCATAGAGACGCACAGGAGCCTCGTTGTCGAGCTTCAGGGTAGCCTTCATCTCTTCGCCCTTCTTGCAGCCAGGAACCATGAAGGCTGGGTGACCGCCAATCTGGAAGAAGATTTCCTTTTCGTCGGTATTCTCTACGTGCCAGATGACATGAATCTCGTTGCCCTGCAGACGGTAAGAGATGGCAAGGTTGAAGTGGTAAGGATAGTTCTTCTGAGTCTCTTCGTTGTCGATGAGCGCGAAGGTGAGGCGGTCGGCAGTCTTGCCAACGAGGTTGAACTCTGTATCGCGTGCGAATCCGTGGCGAGGAAGCTGATACTCCTTGCCCTCTGTGCGATAAGTGTCTTTCCACAATCCGCATACGATAGGGAAGAGGATAGGAGAGTGGCGGTTCCAGTATTTCTCGTCGCCATCCCAAAGATATTCATTACCATTAGCATCCTTGATGCTCTGAAGTTCTGCTCCGAGAGATGAAATCTCAAGTGTGAGCTGATCATTCTTAATCTGTTCCATTGTTATTAATTCTTTTGTTTAGTTTTTAATGTTTCATCTGATTATCTTTTTTCAAAGATATTGCAAAGGTACAATTTATTTTCGTAAAGCACAAGAAAAGAGCGTTTTTTCTCAGATATTACAATATATTTATACGATTTTGTTAGCTTATCTCGAATATTTGCTGTAACTTTGTAGCCCGAAATAGATAGATAACAAGAAGTATAAGAAAAAAATAGTATTTAATCTAATGACAAGCAGTAATAAAGTTAAAGGCTTTGCGGCGGGCGTTATTGCCGCTGTATGTTATGGTACCAATCCTTTGGGCACACTCGAACTCTATGGCGACGGATTCAATTCCAGTTCCGTACTCATCTACCGTTATCTCTTAGCGGTACTGATGTTTGCCGTGGTGATGCTCTTCCGCAAGGAGAGTTTCAAGGTGAAGTGGGGACATCTGATTCGTCTTGGTGTGCTGGGCTGCATGTTTTCGCTTTCATCAGCCACGCTTTATGTCAGTTTCCATTACATGGCTGCGGGTATTGCCAGCACCATCCTTTTCGTTTATCCGATTATGACGGCTATCCTGATGACGGTCTTTTTCCACGAGAAGGTAACGTGGTCTACCTCGCTTGCCATTCTTCTGGCGGTATCGGGAGTAGGATTGCTCTATCAGGGCGATGGAAACGATAAGTTGAGCACGGCGGGTTTTGCCCTCGTCATGTGTTCATCCCTGCTCTATGCCCTTTACATCATCTCCATCAACCAATGGAAGAATCCGGGCATGTCGAACATCAAGCTCACCTTTTATATATTAGTCTTCGGACTGGTAACGATGTTCATCTATTCGTTTATTGCAGGCGAGCCGATACAGATGCTTCAAACGCCTAAACAATGGCTCTTTGCTGCTCAGCTGGCTTTGTTGCCAACGGTATTGTCGCTCTTCTTCATGACGGTTTCCATCAATCTTATCGGCAGTACTCCAGCCGCTATCATGGGAGCGTTAGAGCCTGTAACAGCCGTCATCATCGGCGTATGCGTCTTCGGCGAGAGTTTCTCTCTTCAGCTGGCGATAGGCATCCTTGCCATCCTGTCTGGCGTAACGATAATTATCGCAAGAAAGAAAGCTTAAAAAGGCTCTTTAAAGGTAAAAAGGTAAAAGGGTAAAAAGGTAAAAAGAGCCTTAACCCCTTTGCGTCTCCGTTCCCAGCGATTCCATCGCTGGTCCCTAACCCTTAAATAAGAAAAAATCCTCGCTCGAAAAGAACTCGAGCGAGGATTTTTCTTTATTCTAGCCGCCATAGGCTTGCGAGCCCGCCAGGCGTTAAGAAGATTATCTCAAGATATCCTTCAGGGCAAAATTGGCAAGGATGGATGTTGACTGGCTCAGCATGCGGATGAACTCCTGGGCTGAGTTTTTCATGTAAGCATCTTTCAGAATGTGGATGCAGCCATCCATTTCGTTGTCGGCAGCATCGATAGGAATTGCCTTCATGCCGTTCTGCAGAATGGTGGTCGATTCGGAGAGAATGGTTACCAGATTGCTGCGACTCAGAAGGTCGAAGATGATGTTCACATTATTCACCTCTACCATAATCTTGTAGTTCAGATCCTTGCCCTCTACCATGTGCTCAAAGGCGTTGCGTGCCTGCAGACCCTTGCACGGGAGGATGAGGTCGTAACGCTCCAAATCGGAAAGCTTGACCGATGAAAGGCGAGCCAGAGGATGATTCTCGTTCACGATGGCGGCAAGACGGTTGCTGAAGATAGCTCGGCTGTCTACCGCCTTCTCGTTCTTCAGAGGCTTGAAAGCCAGAACGAGGTCGAGTTCGCGCTTCTTCAGTCCGTCCATCAGCTCCTGCATGGTGCGGTATTGGATGTTGAGCTTGACATGAGGATAGGCGTGGAGAAAGGCGATGAGCGTTTCTGACATGATGTTGCTGAAGGAGAACGTAACGCCGATGTTCAGTTCGCCCGTTAGCATTTCCTTCAAATCGTTCATGTGGTCTACACAGGCTTCGGCAGAATTGACCGCATTTTGGGCGTAAGGTCTCAATTCCTTGCCTGCCTCTGTGAGGTAAACCTCATGGGAATTGCGTTCGAAGAGAGGCAGACCAATCTCCTGCTCCAGATGCGAAATCTGCTGTGAGAGGGTGCTCTGGGTGATGTATAACTTGCGCGAAGCTTCTGAGAAGTTGAGCGTCTCGGCTACCTTCAAGAAATATTTCAGTTGTCGTATTTCCATATTGTTCCTTTATTGAATCTATCGGCTATAGAAATAACCGATAGCTAAATTTGGGTGCAAAGATAAAACAATTATTTTAATATCCTCCTTTTTTGAAGAATAAAATGATGTTTTATCGCATCTCTACTTCTTTTTATCCGATTTTCAACCAGACGATTATTTGATTTCTACTTCGTGCAAATCTACGAATTCGCCATTCTTCTTCTTTCTTTCTACCAGCATGGCAAGCAGCTTGCGCTTGCGGTTGTCGGCGATGAAGCGGCGGAAGAAGACGTTTGGAATTGCCACACCCAAGGCGATGCAGATGATGGCGAGCGAAGCCTTGATGAGGTTGTTCATACCCACGGTTACTTCGCCTACCACGCCATGCATGTCGATGAAGGCAAACAGGGCGCGATACATCAGAACTCCCGGTACCATTGGGATGACGCTAGGAATGGTAATGCATTGGTGAGGGGTATGGAACCAATGGCGCGCCTTGATCACGATGATGCTGATGAGCGCAGAACCGGCAAGCGAACCGATGCTCAGACCCATATCGAGACCGATGTTGCCGTTAGATGGACCCAGATTGACGAAATTGCGGAAGCATACGGCGATGATACCGCCCACAGCTACAGCCGGCAACAGACGGCGAGGTATGCTGAAGATGGTAGAGAAACCCATGGCCGATACGGCTGCTGCGATGGCAAACTCCCAGTATTCGTGATGAGGGGTCATCGTAAGATCCTTCACGAAGTTGTCGATGTGGCAAACCTGGATGGCGAAGGCGATACCGAATGCCATCGCGAAGAGCATCAGCAGGGTGTTCAGGGCACGAACCATTCCCACCTCAATATATCCATCGAGCATATCGCATACGAAGTTGATGAGCGGAACTCCCGGCACGATGAAGAGGGCGCACGCCATCAGTGGATGCCATGGGGTATCTGAATGCATGAAGGCTGGAAGCGCTTCGGCAATGGCTGGGTTGAGCGAAAGGAATGAGGTGAGCCAGGCTATCAGAGTGGCTACGAAAGCCGAAATGCCGATGGCTACATAGTTGTTGCAGCCCTTGGTAGGCAAGTACATTCTCAGGCGGAAACCCAGAATGGCTGCAAGCGAACAGAAGAAGAAGGCTGGCCAGTCGCAACCGAACTGGATGCAGAATCCGCCACAGGCAAAACCGCCGCCGATGGCTACCTGCCAAGGGGTAAAGCTGCGTGGCGTGGCTTTGATGTCGTTAAGAGCCTGCTCATACTGTTCGAGCGAATAGTTTTCCTTGATGGCCTTCCAGGTGAGCTTGCTTACCTGCGAAATAGAAGTAAGGTTGATGCCGTGCTTCTCGCAACGCTGGAACTTGGTAAAGGAATGCACCTCATCGCTATAGTTCACCATCAGCACATTCCAGTTAACGTAGAGGTGCATGTAGCGTTCGTCGAGTCCGAGGAAAGCCGCTGCACGCTTCATGGTTCGCAAGATGCGCGATGTGTCGGCAGCACTCTCCATGAGAATGCTACCGGTACGTAATAATAAGTCGAGTTTTCTTCTGAGTTCTGATTCTGCTATTTCCTTGCAGTTGCAGTTATCCTCTCCGCAAGCGCAGGTTTTCAATTCTTTTTCTGTCATATATGTTTATCCGAATACAAAAATAATAATCTGAATGGTTACGATTCTGAGGAACATGGCGAACGGATATACATTCGCATAGCCTACTGTTGGCGCATCTGCCGAAGTCTGCTCACGCACGTAAGCCAGGGCAGAAGGGTTGGTGTTGGCACCTGCCAATACGCCGAGTAATGTATAATAATTGATGTGGAACACGAGCTTGCCGATGATGCCGCCCAAAATGATTGGTATCATGGTGATGGCGATGCCGTAGATGATCCAGGTCAGTCCGCTTTCTGATGCTACGGTCTGGATAAACTGTTCGCCTGTGCCGAGACCCACGCAAGCCAGGAAGATGCAGATGCCGATTTCGCGCAGCATCAGGTTGGCTGAAATGGTATTGTAGGTAACGAGGTTGTATTTCGGTCCGAAATAACCTATCAGGATGGCTACTACCAGAGGACCGCCGGTAAGTCCGAGACGCAGATTCTCGTTGATGCCTGGGATGAAGAACGGAATGTTGGCTACGATACAACCCAGCATGATGCCCAGGAAGATTGGGATGAGGTTAGGGTAGTTCAGACGCTTCATCTGGTTACCCAGCACCTTCTCGGTATGGGCGATGGCGAGTTCCTTGCCCACTACGGTTACGCGGTCGCCCAACTGGAGTTTCAGGTCTGGGGTCGCAATGAGGTCTACACCATTTCGGTTCACGCGGGTAATGTTGGCGCCAAGATTGCTTCTGATCTGCAACTGGCTGATGCTCTTGCCGTTGATGCCCGGTTTGGTAATCAGGATTCGGCGGTTGATGAGCTCGCTGCTGAATTCCTCGTCCTTTACGTCAACCTTCTCGCCGAGCAGGGCGATGATAGGTTCTTCTACGGTAGGATGAGCTACAATCTGCAGGATGTCGCCCTCTTCTAGCACGGTCTGTCCGTTAACTACCTCATTCTGGCGTTCTCCGTTGTGACGGATAATCTTAGAAACCATGAAGTCGCGCTTCAGAAGATAGCGAATCTGCTTGACAGTATCGTTGAAAACCATCTGGTTAGAAACCTTTACGGCGAAGGTGTTCAGGGTCATCTCCTCAAGATGTCCCTTGCCCTGCTTGGCTTCAGCCTCTTCCTTCTGCTTGTCTACACGTAGCGCGAACCTTAATATAATGAAGCTGAGGATGACGCCGAGCACACCCATAGGATAGGCGATGGCATAGCCGGCTGCGATGGATGGGGCGTCGATGTGGCGCAGGTCGCTGAATGCCTGCTGGGCTGCTCCCAGTCCAGGAGTGTTGGTTACGGCACCCGAAAGGATACCTGCCATAGAGGTGATGGATGTTCCCGAAAATGAGAAGATGACTAAGGTAGTAATGATACTCAGGGCCACAACGATCATGCTGAGCAGGTTGAGACTCTTGCCGCCGTTCTTGAACGAAGCGAAGAAGCCCGGACCTACCTCCAGACCGATAGAGTAGACAAAGAGGATCAAGCCAAACTCCTTGAGAAAGTGGAGCAGATGCTCGTCAAGGTTGAGAGAGAAATGTCCAAAGATAAGACCGATGAACAGAATCCAAGCCAAGCCCAGGGAAACACCTTTAACTCTGAGCTTACCTAAACACAAACCCAAGGCGATGACCAGCGAAAGAATCATCACAGAGTGGGCTACTCCGCCTCCCCAAAGGTCTGGGAAGCCATAAAATAGATTTTTTAAAATCTCCATTTTTCTTTATCTATTAATGTAAATACTGAATTTTCAAAAACATTCTTTCTTATCGATTTCTGAAATCGATTGCAAAGGTATAGATAAAAACGAAAGCAAAACTCGTTTTATGTTTAAAAGCTATGAATACGGCTATAAGTGTTTTCTATAGCGAAAATAGGCTTTGCGGGCTTTTCTTTTCTCTTTCTCATGCATTTCTAGCCCTTTCTATGTTCATTATATCAGTTTTTTTTCGTAATTTTGCAACCGGATTATTATAAACAGGAAAGAATATGCTGAATATTGACGAAATAAAGGATAAGAGAATTGCCGTGCTCCTTTCGGGAGGCGTCGACAGTTCGGTTGTGGTTTGGGAGTTTGCCCAGCTGGGCCTGCATCCTGATTGCTTCTACATCAAGATTGGTCCTGAGGAGAAAGAGGAGTGGGACTGCTCTTCGGAGGAGGACCTGGAGATGGCTACGGCTGTGGCTAGGAAGTATGGGTGCAAGCTGCAAGTGGTTGACTGTCATCATGAATATTGGAACGAGGTAACCCGTTATACGATGGAGAAGGTGAAGGCGGGTTTTACGCCTAATCCGGATGTAATGTGCAACCGCCTGATTAAGTTTGGTGCCTTCGATGAGAAGATGGGTCACAACTACGACCTCATCGCCACGGGGCATTATGCGCAGACCGAAACGGATGAAAATGGCGACAAATGGCTTGTCACGAGTCCTGATCCTGTAAAAGACCAGACCGATTTCCTGGCTCAGATAGAGAGCTGGCAATTGAAAAAAGCGATTTTCCCTATCGGCCATCATATCAAGAATGAGGTTCGCGAGATAGCCGAAGAGGAGCATCTGATAAATGCCAAGCGTAAGGACAGTCAGGGAATCTGCTTCCTGGGACAGATAAATTATAATGATTATATCCGCCGTTATCTGGGTGAGAAACCGGGCGATGTCATAGAGATGGAAACGGGCAAGCGCATAGGCGAGCACAAGGGGTTGTGGTTTCATACCATCGGCCAGCGCAAGGGCTTGGGCTTTGGCGGCGGTCCCTGGTTCGTGATTAAGAAGGATGTAGAGAACAATATCCTGTATGTGAGTCATGGTTATGATCCGCAGTCGGCATACAAGAAGGATTTTCCTCTTCACGATTTCCATTTCCTCACGCGCGAGGTAGCTATGCAGAAGGTAACCTTCAAGATTCGTCATACGCCGGAGTATCATCCTGCTACGATAGAAAAGCTGGAAGACGGCCGCTGGATGATTCATTCAGAAGAGGCGATTCATGGTGTAGCTCCCGGCCAGTTCTGTGTAGTTTATGATGAGCATCATCATCGTTGCTATGGCTCGGGCGAGATTACGGTATAAATATTTTAAATTGAAAAAAGGGATGAGTCATCAATCTGATATTTTGATGATTCATCCCTTTTTGTTTTATCTGTTTTTACCCTTTCCCGATAATGCTGTCCAGCAATTCCTGGCAGGCATCTTCGAGAAGCGTGATGACGAGTTCGAAGTCGCTATAGTCGCCATAGTAGGGATCGGGAACTGTGGTGTATTCACGATGATGGGTCAGGAAATCGGCCATGCGGACCACCTTCTTTCTGTCTGCCTCAGAAGAAGCCATGGAGGTAATGGCACGGTAGTTTTCGTTGTCCATTACCACGATGGTTTCGAAACGGGCGAAGTCTGACTTTTGGAACTGGCGGGCATGGCTGTTGAAATTGTAGCCATGCTCGGCGCCACATTTGCGCATGCGGCTGTCGGGCAACTGACCTACGTGCCAGCTCCCGATGCCCGCAGAATCGATTTCAAACTCATCCTGAAGCCCTGCTTTTTCTACAAGACTCTTCATGATTCCCTCGGCTGCCGGAGAGCGGCAGATGTTGCCCAGGCAGATGAATAATACGGTATGTTTACCTTTCTTTGTCATGTTGCTAACTTTTTTTTGTTTGCAAAGTTAGCATAAATCTCTGTATTATGCAAGATTTTTCTTCATTTTTCTTCCCACAAAGTTCCAAGCTGGCATCTTCTTCAGGGTGCTGCGGATAGGCTGGATGTCCCAGAGCAGGAAGATGATGAGCACGCCGATGCCGATGAGACAGGTTAGTCCGTAGAGCTCGCGGATGCTGATCATCAGCAGGTTGCCGGCATCATAAGGCAGTCCGCGCGACATGTTTTCTGCCATCTGATGGCGAAGTCCGTAGCTGTAGAGTCCGGAGCACATCGCCGAAACAGGGCCGTTGCGGATGATACCTGCCATCGTCAGTCCCATGAAGAAATGCTCAAACGGCATCAGCTCTTCCAGATATACGGTAAGCATGCAGAAGAAGATGGCGTTGCCGATGCTTCTGAGAAAGAGTGGCAGATAAAGCGCCTCGATGTTGAGCCCCGGGTCGATGAGGAAATACATCATCACGGGATAACATACCATCGTTGCCACGCCTATCGTGAGCAGTCGGGTATATTTCTGATGGAGCACCTTGCACCAGAACAGGCAGAAGAGGCATCCGGCGATGGCCCCCACCCATTCTACGAAGTTGAGCACATTGGTGGTAAACGTGCCGAAATGAAGCATGCCGCCCGTAAAGGCAGTCTGCAGCACCTTTGGCGTACTACCCATGAACTCTACGAAGGCGAAGAGGATGAGTAGCGGGATGAGCCGTTTATACTTCCATGCTGCTGGGGCGATGTAAGGGTGACGGATGTGGAGCATGCGCTGGATGCAGAAATAGCCTGTAAAAATAAAGAGTACTACATCCATCTGCATAATCTTCGAATCGAGCCAGTTGTAATGCTCGCCGTAGGTGAAGAAGAAGATGAACTCCAGCATCCATGCCGACCAGAGAATGCACCCCAGATAATCAAGGCTGATGAAGGGCAGGGGCTTCATGAAGCGGAAGTCGTGGGTGGTGACATACACGATGAGTGCCACCAGGAGCAGGGCTCCCGTCATCGCCCAGTTGATGATGCGCCAATCCTGATAGATATAAATCAGGTGTTCGGTGACCCAAGGTGAGAGGAACATGTTTCCCAGCACGATGCAGTAGAGCAGGGGGAAGAAGATGGTGAAATCGCGCTTGGAGGTCATCCATAGCTGGATGGTACTCATACATTCGAAGGTGCCGCAGAGTTTGAAGAAGCCTGCGATGTAGGCGAGAATGCACATCACGGGAACCGAATCGGTCCACATGATGAGAAAATTGCAAGCCGCCACTACCAACGCCGCATTCAGCAGAAGCTGGCGGTTGGTAAAATGGAACTTCATCTTGAAGAGGAAGGGGAATGGCATCGCCACGCCCACCACGTTGAACATGATGATCATGAGCACGTCTTCTCTCATCAAACTGTACTCGCCCATTACCTGGCTCATGGCTCCTCCATAAATTCCGCCCGACATCAGGAAGATGAAGGCGAAGAGGAGATAAATCCAAGGCTGCAACCGGCGAGGAATATATCCGTTGAACGAAGGGACGCGGAAGGGTCCCTGTAACATAGGAGGTCCTGGCATTTTTTCAATTAATAATTTATAGTTTATAGAACATTCTATTTGAGGCGAACCTTGGTTTCCACGTTCAGTCCGGCACGGAGCAGGGCTACCTGTTTAGGGTCGTTATCGCGGGTGAGGGCGATGCGAACCGGTACGCGTTGTTCTACCTTGACGAAGTTGCCGGTGGCATTATCTACCGGAATCATGGAGTAGGCGTTGCCGGCAGCTGCTGAGAGCGCCTCTACCTTGCCGTGGAATACGACACCCGGAATGGCATCGGCTGTAAAATCTACCGCCTTGCCCACCTGGATGCCGTCCATCTGGGTTTCACGATAGTTGGCTACTACCCATACATCGTTGTCATCCACGATGCGTGCCAACATCTGTCCTGGCTGAACCAGCTGTCCCTCGTGGATATCTTTCCTGCCCATCACGCCGTCGCAGGTAGCCACGATTACGGTATAAGAAAGGTTCAGACGAGCCAGATTGAGCTGAGCCTCAGCCACACTCTCGCCGGCACGCGAACCGCCTAGCTGCTGGGTCTGTACGTTGCGAACCGAGGCGGCACTTGCCTTCCGGCTGCTTGCCTGCTCATAACGTGCCTTGGCTCCCAGATAGCGGGCGTAGGCATTATCATATTGCTGGCGGGTTACCGCATCCTTCTTCATCAGGGCTGCAAAACGGTCGAAGTCCTGCTTGGCATTCATCATATCTACACGTGCCTCTTCGATACCTGCCGAAGCCGTCTGCACGTTGGTAGTGGTGGTTCCCATGCTGGCAGATACAACCGAAGAACCTGCCTTAGAACCGCGCAGCCCAGCCTCTGCCTGAGCCACATGCAGGCGGAATTCTGAATCTTCGATAATGACGAGTGTATCACCCTTCTTCACGTGCTGATAGTCGGAGAAACGGATTTCCTTGATAAATCCTGATACGCGCGTGTTGATAGGCGTAATGTGGCGGTTCACCTGGGCATCATCGGTATAAACCACGTCGCTACCATGATAAAAATGGCTGAAGCACCAGCTGATGGCTCCTATAAAACAGAGGATGATAACTACATTATATATTCTCTTGATAATCTTCTTATTCATAATTTATGTTTGTTTTATTGTTTGAAAAAGAGCAGATGAATTGGCTTTCCCTTCGGACGCCGAACATTGTTTCTTCGTTCTTCACTCTTCACTCTTCACTTCCTAAATTTCTCCCGCTATGTATTTCATGCGGTAATAAGCGTATACGATGTTGATGCGGGCATCTACCTCGCTCAGTTCGGCGTTGAGCTTCAGGTTCGAGGCATCCACCATGTCGGTTACCAGCGCAAGCTGACTGAGATAGCGGGCGTTCATCACCTCGTAGTTCTGCTGCGCCAGTTCTACGCTCTTTCGTTGCGTTTCCAGTTCTACGTAGGTTTGCTGATATTGCACGTAGGCAGCCTGCACGTTGTTGTTCAGCTGTTCAGCCTGCAGGGCGTGGTTTTCCTTTGCCTGTCGGGTTTCTACGGCAGCCTGTCTGATGCGCTTGTTGCTCTTGAAGAGCGAACTGAGGCTGTATTTCACGCCTACGCCCACATACCATACGTTCAGATTCTTGTCTATCGGCGGCAACTCGAAGAGGATAGGTCCGTCAAAATTCTCGGCAGCCACCAGCGCCACTTTCGGCAGCAGGTTGCTCTTGGCAATCTTCTCCTTCTGTTCCGCTATTCTGATGGCGTTGCTGCTCTGTTCCAGCAGGGGCGAATTCATCGTGCTTGCCGTCTGCCAGTAAGCTTCGCCGTCCTTGGCGTAAGCCTTGTCTGCAATCGTAGCGTCCGGAATAATCTGCATCTCCTGTTCCCCTTTATTTTCCTGGTTCATGCCGAGCGTATTCAGGAGCTGGTGGTTCAGGATACTGCGGTTGTTGTGTAGCGAAGTGAGTCCCAGTTTCAGGCTCTCCATCTGCAGTTCGTATCGGGTGATGTCGTTCTTCAGAGCCATTCCCTGGGTTTGTTTCGCCTTGATGTCGGCGATGAGCTGGCGGGTGAGCTCGATGTTTTTTTCATATACCTTGATGCGGTTGTCTATCTTGTAGAGGTCCAGATATTGCCCCAGGGCGATGAAGCGGGCCTGCTGACGGGTGAGTTTCACGCCCACCTCAGCCTGCTGCTTGCCCAGTTCGGCGAGGCGGATGCCTGCGTTGATGGCGCCACCTGCATAAACTACCTGTTGGGCCTGGAAGGCGAAATTATTGCCGAAGTGGGGCGATTTCAAACCTTGAGCGTTGCTGAAGTCGCGGTCGGTCATCAGGGCGTTTCCGATGTAACTTAAGGAGAGGGATGCATCGAGGTCGGGCAGTTTCTTGCTTTTAGCCGATTCTATACCGATGCTGGCAGCTTCTACGCCCGATTTCGAGGTTCGGAGCGACTTGCTGTTTTCTTCGATTCTGTCGAAGAGTTGGGCGATGGTCATTCTGGTTTGAGCCACAGCCCATAGAGAGCCTCCCCAGATGAGAAGGCCTGCAATCATCATTTTCTTTATCATTCAAAAATCTGTTATTATTGTTCTTTAAAAATTCCGTTATCTCATGAATTCGGGTGCAAAGGTACGGCGATTTTGGCGAATATCCGTTTTAAATTTTTCGTGCCGCATGGAATTTTTCGGAACAAAAGTTCTTTTTTCTCACATTATTTCCGTATATTTGCACGCAAAAAGCGAATAAAAGGTATTTATGATAGAATTATCAGAACTGAACAGTTATCAGGAGGCCAGTCTTTTCTGCTCCGATTTGAGCGAGTGGCAGGAGGGTCCGCAGGTATTGACTTATGGCGCCATTCTCCTTTGCCGCAAGGGCAGGGCCGTGCTGAATGTGAATTATAAGGATTGGGATCTCTACGAGGGAGCCGTCATCACCCTGTTTCCGAATGATGTGGTAGAGGTGAAGATGATGGAGCCTTCTGCTTCCTGCGAGGGGGATGCCTGTTCCGGAATGGACGCTTCAACCTTCGGGGTGGAGATGCTGAAATATAATCCTTCTCTGCTGCGCGAAGCCAGTCTGCAGCTGGAACAGACGGTTTATTCGGCCCTGCGCGAGGACAGATGCCGGCAGGATTCGCCCGTGGTTACCCATATCATCGACAGCATGTTTTCCCTCCTCAGACTCTATTTCGAGCAGCACGACTGTACCTGCATCCCGCAGCTGGTACTCTATCAGCTCAAGGCCTTCTTCGTAGGTTTCCACGAATATCTGCAACGCAATCCGCAGAACTGCCCCGACGAGGTGAAATCTTACAGGGTGAGGGAACTCTTCAACCGCTTCATGATGCTGATGGAACGCGATTACAAGAAATCGAGAGATGTCAACTATTATGCCGAGCAGATGAACATTACCTCTAAGTATCTGTCGAATATCGTGAGGCAGGTAACGGGCCATACGCCCAAAATCATCATCGACCAGTATGTGGTGCTCCAGCTGAAGATGCAGCTCAAGCGCTCCGCTCAGAGCATCAAGGAGATGGCGTGGGAATATCATTTTGCCGATGCCAGCTTCTTCTGCCGCTATTTCAAGAAACATACCGGGATGACGCCGCAGCAGGTGAGAGAATGAACACAGTAATTATAACATAAAAAAAAATCAAAACATGACAACAACACTTATCATATTGGTTATTACGGTAGCCCTATTCATCTGGGGTAGGGTGAGGGCCGACATCGTGGCGCTTACCGCCCTGGCAGCACTCCTAGTTCTGGGTATCCTGACGCCTGCCGAGGCGCTGGCGGGCTTCTCTTCGCCCATCGTCATCATGATGATAGGACTCTTCGTGGTGGGTGGAGCTATCATGCAGACCGGACTTGCCAAGCTTACGGGCAATAAGCTCATGGCGCTCTCGCGCGGCAACGAAAGCATTACCTTTCTGCTCGTAATGCTCGTTACCTCGTTTATCGGCGCCTTCGTGAGCAATACCGGAACGGTAGCACTGATGATGCCTATCATCATGAGCATAGCTGCGGGTTCGGGCATGCAGTCGTCGCGTTTCCTCATGCCGCTTGCCTTCGCCGGAAGTCTGGGCGGAATGCTCACCCTCATCGGTACGCCGCCCAACCTGGTTATCGACGAGGTGCTGACCGAGGGCGGTTATCAGCCGCTTGCCTTCTTCAGCTTCTTCCCTGTGGGCATCATCGTCATCGCCATCGGCATCATCGTGCTCATGCCGCTCAGCAAAATCTTCCTCAGCAAAAAGCAGAACGGAAAGAAAAAGAAGCAGGGCAAATCGCTCGATGACCTGGTAGACGAATATCAGCTGCTCGATAATCTGCATCGCTACATCGTGCCTAGCCGACGCTCTTCTGCCGCCCTTGATGAGAATGGCGAGCTGATGGATATCGTGGGCAAAACCCTGAAGGATTTGAGCATTCAGAAGAAATATGGCGTGAGTATCATCGAGATAAGAAACGAGAAGAAATCGCGGCTGGGACTGGTGAAGGATGTGAGCCAGAACATGGCGAAGAGCAGTAGTACCATTCAGGTTCACGATACCTTATATATAATAGGTAAAGAGGAGAAGATAAACCGCTTTGCCCGAGATTACGGCCTCAGGAAGATGAAGGATGTGAAGATTGATTTCTACGACCTGGGACTGACCGAAATCGTGGTGATGCCTACGTCTAATTTTGCCGGTCTGCGCATAGGCGATGCCAACCTGCGCAAGCGTTTCGGCATCAACGTGCTGGGCGTGAAGCGGGGCGATGAATATATTACCGACAATCTGATTGCCACCAAGCTGCATGTGGGCGATATGCTCCTGGTGCAGGGCGAATGGACCAATCTTGCCCATCTGGCTACCGATACGAGCAACTGGGTAGTTATCGACCAGCCCGAGAAGACTGCCGACAAGGTGCTCTTGGATTACAAGGCGCCTGTGGCGGCTGCCATCATGCTGCTGATGATTGCGATGATGGTGTTCGATTTCATTCCTGTGGCTCCGGTCACGGCGGTCATCATCGCCGGACTGCTGACCGTCTTTGCCGGATGTTTCCGGAATGTGGAGGCGGCTTACAAGACCATCAACTGGGAGAGTATCGTGCTGATAGCCGCCATGATGCCGATGTCTACGGCGCTGGAGAAGACGGGAGCTTCTGCCTTGGTTTCTCAGGGACTGGTAGAGAGTTTGGGTTCGATGGGTCCTACGGCTCTCTTGGCAGGCATCTACTTCACCACCTCTCTGATGACGATGTTTATCAGCAATACCGCCACGGCTGTGCTGATGGCTCCTATCGCCCTTGTGGCTGCCCAACAGGTAGGTGTGAGTCCTTATTCCTTCCTCTTTGCGGTTACGTTGGGTGCCAGCATGTGTTTTGCCTCTCCGTTCTCCACGCCTCCTAATGCGCTTGTGATGAAGGCGGGTGGCTATACGTTTATGGATTACGTGAAGGTAGGTTTGCCTCTGCAGATTATCATCGGCGTTGTGATGACCTTCGTTCTTCCGCTCCTGTTTCCTTACTAAGGATTTTTGATATCAAAATAAAAGCCCCCGATGTTTTTCCCGCATTGGGGGCTCTTTTTTTATCGGGTTAAATCAGGCCTTTTTATTTTCCCAATTAGGGAGATTTTTTTCTCCAACTGGGCTAGTGATTTTGCGCGCTTTCTGAATCACGATGCAAAGATACGAAATCCCGATTTATCAGTTGTGCGATAGCGTGCGATACCATGCGATAGCGGAACATTTTTCTCCAATCTCTTTCCTTCGTGTTCACGAAAGTTGGAACAGATGTTTTCAACGATGTTGGACAGTTGTTCCTTATAATAGCCCGAATCGGCAACAAGATAGGTCTTCATACGGCATGATTTCTCCTAATTGAGGGCGGAATACTAAAAATAGCCCCATTTATCTCCACTTCGAGTATCGGGAAGAGCATCGGAATAAGGGTTCCTGCATGTCTTTTGATGCCTGAGAGAGCAAAAGTTGCACCTATTCGATGCCTTTTTCCGGCTTTTTCATCGTCGGAGCGGTTGAAATGGGGATATTGTACTTCAAATTCTTAGTCTATATTTCTATATGATTTATTGATTATGAGCCTTTTAGAGAGAAGTGGGGTTGGGCGGAGCGTTCCAGTTCCAGTTGTTCCAATTAATTTTTTGAGCGTTCCATTCCACCTTCTTATATATAACTATCTATATATTAAGTAGTTATAGAGTCTCTATAAAGGGATATTGTCCTATGAAAACCTATTTGGAACAATTGGAACAACTGGAACAACTGGAACGCTTGCCCGAAAATCATTTCTGTTTTAATCCTGTTACCAGCCTCCCCGAAGTCCCTATTTTCTCTAGAAAGCCTCGACTCCGTTTTATCAGTTTTTACCCCTGCCGCTGAATGATTTCCTATCTTTGCTGCGTGTTTGAAAAATAACCTTTTCTTATGCCTTTGCAGAGTACCCGGCAAGCATGGACCTACCTTTTATGCCGCAAAGTTAAGATTATTATTTGGAATGAGCAAAGATTTTGGGGCTTTTTCTTGGTGGTTTATCAAAAAATGAGTAGTTTTGCGGGCGTGAATCAAATAGATAACGAATAAGATAATGGATAAGACAACGACTCAAATTACGATGCTCGGAACGGGAAGTGCTACGGTTTCCCAGATTTATAATACCTGTTTTGTGCTCCAGACTCCCAGTACCCTGATGCTGGTGGATGCGGGAGGAGGAAACGGAATATTGGCGCAGCTGAAGAAGGTGAATGTTCAGATTTCTGATATTCATCACCTCTTCGTTACCCATGCGCATACCGACCATGTGTTGGGTGTGATCTGGGTAATCCGAATGGTGGCACAATGTAAGGGTTACGAGGGATTGCTGCATGTTTATGGCAACGACAAGGTGATGAAGGTAATCAAGACCATCATCGACATGATTCTTGCCAAGAAGCAACTGGCTAAGGTGGCTGAAAGGGTGGTGTTCCATCAGCTGGAAGATGGGGATTGTTTCGAGGTGGGGGATATGAAGCTGGAATGCTTTGATATTCAGTCTACTAAGGAGAAACAGTATGGTTTTCGTGCTGAGTTGCCTTCTTCTGATGAATCGGATAAGCCTTTGGTCTTGGCGTGCCTGGGCGATGAGCCTTATAATGAGCAGAACCGCCGCTACATAGAGGGGGCTGACTGGATGATGTGCGAGGCGTTCTGCCTCTATGCCGACCGCGATACGTTCAAGCCTTACGAGAAATGCCACAGCACGGCACTTGATGCCGGAAAGCTGGCGGAGGAACTGGGTGTAAAAAATATTATCCTGTATCATACGGAGGAGAAAACGCTCGCTACACGTAAAGAAAATTATACCCGTGAAGCGGCAGAGAACTTCAAGGGCAGAATCTTCGTTCCGGATGATTTGGAAGTGATAGAACTATAGGATTCTCTTGATTTCCACTTCCCGCTCCCCGAAATCTATCATGGCGTTGAAGAGGCTCACTTTTTCTGCCTTCTTGAGGTCTTCTAATGTGAGGTCGGCTGCCTCGATGATGCCGGCTTCGAGGAGCTGGGCTCGCTTGGTTCCCAGGAGCAGGGGATGCTTGGGGGTGAGCCATCTGTTGCCATCAAAAAGGGCGAGGTTGGTGAAGGAGGTATCGGTAATGAGACCGTTCTTCACGATGATGATTTCATCGCAATCGCCCTTCTGTGCTGCCAGGGCGTTGAGCGCACTTCGGTCGGTACTCTTGTAGGTGTAGTCGATGAAATCATCTTCTACCACCTTGAGGGAATGAATCTCTTTCATCTTGTAAGGGGCGTACTCGATGGCTTCCACGCCTTGGGCGCCATAAACAACTCGCGCCTTATAAAGGTGCATTTCTTCTTTGGGGGAAATGAGGGATGAGAGTTTTATTTCTTCAGATGCGAGGGATGGAAAGAACCTGCGGATGGTTCTCTCCATTCTTGCCTGATGATAGGGCAGGGCCAGAGCCTTGCCGTTCTTGATTTTTATCGTTTCTACAAATTGCTGTTTCATAATCTCTTATGTAATTTATTTTTTTTTCTTAAATCGGAAGATAGATTTTCTGAATCACTTCCTCGTATTCTTTCCGGCAATCGCTCTTCGAGGTAATGCCGCCTCCAGCTTTGAAATACAGTTTCCTGCTTGCTTCAGAATTCTTTTCTTCTTCTGTTTTGGAAGGAAAAACTTCTTCTTCGATGAATCTGATCATAACGGCGGAATTGAGTTCGCCCTGGTCGTAGATTCCCATGATGCCTGTATAGAAGCCGCGATTGTAGCCTTCTGCCTCTTGGATAATCTGCATGGTTTTATCTTTCGGGGCACCCGTGATGGAACCGGCTGGGAGCTGGGCTGCGAGGATTTCGCCTAGATGATGAGGGTAATCTTCGGGCAGGCGACCGCTGATTTCTGAACTGGTTTGCAGGATGTCGCCCTTGTTGGTATGCAGCACGTCGATGTAACGATATTTGTCAACCCTCACATTCTCTGCCACCCTGCTCAGGTCGTTTCTTATCAGGTCTACGATGGTGGCGTGTTCTGCCGCCTCCTTCCGGTCTTCCATCAGCTGCTTTTCGGCATCGGGGAGGGATGCATCCAGGGTTCCTTTCATCGGATAGGAATAAATTCTTCCGCCCTTGATTCTGATGAAGGTTTCGGGAGAAAAACAGACGAAGGGGTTGAGATTCTCTTCTATGTTCTCTTCTTTCAGATGAGCTTTATTCTGTGCTTCCTCTTCTTCTTTCAGATGTACTTCTTCTTCTTTCAGATGAGTTTTATCTTCTGCTTGAGTTCTCTTTTTTCTGAGCAGCAGTTTATACTTTCCTTTTGCCTGGTTGAAAATATCCTCTAATGAGAGATTGCAGCTTACGGGAACCTTGCAGGTGAGATTCGTGAGATAACTGTTGCCCGCCATGATGTTGCTCTTCACGATGTTGAAACTTCGCTCGTAATCGTCATAGAGGGGCGGTTCTATCTGCCAGGTGGTTTTCGAAGAATTCTCTTTCTCCGAAATCTCTTCTGAAATCTTCTCCTTTAAATTCTCATTCTTTGCTTCTGGAAAATTCCCTCTTCCTTCGAAATCGAAGAGGCATTCTTCGGGATTTATATCTGATAGCTGGTGGATGAAGGCCTTGTCGCCCTGGTAGTTGATGACAAAGAGAAAAGGCTCGTCCTGGCTTGCCAATCGATTGATTTTATCTATGATTTCCTGTTTCATGCCTGCAAAGATACTGCTTTTCTTTGGATGGGCAAAAGATTGGTGATAAAATATTTCAAGGCTTTGAGTTGCTGGAACACAAAAAAATCCCGAGACATAGAGAAATGCCCCGGGATTCCGTTGATAAAAACTATGCAAATTGTTATTCGTATTCTCAATACTTTTGCAAACTTTGTTATTCGTTTCTCAATTCCTTAGCAGCCTCTACCATTCTAATGAGCGAGGCCTTGGTTTCTGCCCAGCCACGGGTCTTCAGACCGCAATCTGGGTTCACCCAGAGCTTGCTCCTGTCGATGAATCTTTCAGCTTTTTTCAGCAGATCCACCATCTCCTGGGTCTCAGGTACTCGGGCAGAATGGATGTCGTAAACGCCCGGACCTATCTCGTTAGGATAATGGAAATCGGCAAAGACATTCAGCAGTTCCATCTGCGAACGGGAGCACTCGATGGTAATCACGTCGGCATCCATCGCAGCAATATGTTCGATAATATCATTAAACTCAGAATAGCACATGTGGGTGTGAATCTGAGTCTTGTCTTCCACGCCGCTGGCTGAAATCCGGAAGCTTTCTACCGCCCATTTCAGATACTCATCCCATCCTGACTTGCGCAAAGGCAAACCTTCGCGGATGGCTGGCTCGTCTATCTGGATAATCTTGATGTGGTTGCGCTCTAGGTCGCAAACTTCATCACGGATGGCGAGGGCTATCTGTTTGCAGGTGAGCGAACGGGGCTGGTCATTTCTTACAAACGACCATTCGAGGATGGTTACCGGACCGGTGAGCATTCCCTTCATCGGCAACTGGGTGCACGACTGTGCGAAGGTGCTCCAATCCACGGTCATCGCCTGTTTGCGCTCCACGTCGCCATAGATTACCGGTGGTTTCACGCAGCGGGAACCGTAGCTCTGAACCCAACCGTTCTGGGTGAAGGCGAAGCCTGCCAACTGCTCGCCGAAATACTCCACCATGTCGTTGCGCTCAAACTCGCCGTGTACCAGCACATCCAGTCCTATCTCTTCCTGCCATTCTATGCACTTGCGGGTTTCCTCCTTCAGCAACTGGTGGTATTCGGCATCCGAAATCTCGCCCTTCTTGAATTTTGAACGCCATGAGCGCACCTCCTTGGTCTGAGGGAAGGAGCCGATGGTGGTGGTTGGATAGAGCGGAAGATGGAGCTCTTCGTGCTGAATCTTCTGGCGCACTCCGAAGGCAGAGTGGCGCTTTGAATCCTTGTCGGTTAAGGCGGCAACCCGGGCTTTCACCTCTGGGTTGTGAATCAGGGAAGAAACCTTTCTGTCGGCAATATCCTTCTGATTTTCAGCGAAGTAAGCCTGGATGCCTGCTGCGTAGTCTTGTTCTGCAGTCTTTTCCTGATGAGAGAATCCCTCTTTAGTCTCACCCCCGGCAAGCGCCTTGATGGCAGCCAGTTCCTCTATCTTCTGTGCCGCAAATGCCATCCATCGCTTGATGCCGGTAGGGAGATTCTGCTCCTTGGTTTCGAGCGCCAGATCGTATGGCACGTGGAGGAACGAGCAGGAACCTGCCACGAAGACTCTATCGGCTCCGAGCTTGCCTGTCGCCTTGTTTACTAGCTCGATCGACTTCTCCAAATCGTTCTTCCAGATGTTGCGGCCGTCCACTACGCCGAGCGAGAGAATCTTGTCTGCAGGCAGGATGTTGAGGATGGAATCCAACTGCTCCGGGCATCTTGCCAGGTCGATGTGGAGGGCTTCCACAGGCAGGTTTACCGCCAAATCTGCATTATCTTTCAAGCCATCGAAATAGGTGGCTACGATAATCTTGAGGCGGGTGTTCTCTCTGATGTAACCGAACGCCTTCTGGATGGCGTTGCGCTGCTCATCGTCCAGGTCGAGGGCGAGATAAGGCTCGTCTATCTGAATCCATTCTGCTCCCTTCTCTTCCAGGGCTTTGAGAAGTTCGACGTAAACCGGGAGAACCTTATCGAGCAGATTAAGGCGATGGAAACCATCCTGCATTCCCGTGATATCCTCCTTCTCCTTTCCTAAAAGAAGGAACGATACTGGACTCAGAATCACGGGCTTGGTCTTGATGCCCAATTCCAGGGCTTCGCAGAATTCATCCACCACTTTCGTATCGAAGAGTGAGAATTCCTGATCCTTTATAAATTCCGGAACGATGTAATGATAATTCGTATCAAACCATTTGGTCATCTCCATCGCAATCACATCTTCCTGCTCGTTCTGCTCGCCGTGGGCCATGGCGAAATAGAGGCGGAGCTTATCTTCCTTCAGACTATTGTAGCGCGAAGGGATGGCTCCGAGAGTGAGGGTGAGGTCGAGGGTTGTGTCGTAGTAGGAGAAATCGTTGGAAGGGATGAGGTCGATGCCTGCCTTCTGCAGCAAGTTCCAGTTTTCTCTGCGGAGATTTCTGGCGGTATTCTCCAGTTCGTTACGGTTGATCTTACCAGCCCAATAGGCTTCGCAAGCCTTCTTGAGTTCACGCTTCTTACCAATGCGAGGATAGCCCAGCACATTTGTCTTGATGTTTTTGATACTACTCATATCTCTTGTTTTTTATGTTGTTATTCGTTTTCGGCTGCAAAGGTAAGAAGAAGAATCTTATCCGCCAAATATTCTTTTGTTTTCAGGAAAACATTCTGAAATATGCGGAAAACGATAACTGCGGCAGAATAATATTCTGCAAAAACAGAAAGTGCCGAAAATAAGAGTAGTCAATGGTACTGGGCTTCCGGGGGCTAACTCTCGAAACTTCAGTTAATAAGCTTCTCCCTGCTCTATTTCTTCCTGCGTGATGCGCTTGCGGTCGATGGCGCGCCAGGCGAAGACGATGTAGGCGAGGACGAACGGGATGAGGAGGGAAACTATCGCCATGGTGCGGAGCGTGAACTCGCTGCTGCAGCTGTTAGCGAGGGTGAGCGAACTCTGAAGGTCGATGTTCGACGAATAGTAGGCGGTGTGGTTCCAGCCGGCTATCAGCAGCAGAACCAGCACGGTGAGCACGGTTCCGATGCCCGTAAACCAGATTCCCTTTCTATACTGCACGCTTCTCGATGACTTGAAAATGCCGAAGAGAACGAGCACTATTCCTATTAATAATATTACAAGCAAGATTGGCATCTCCAGGAGATTGTGAAGATACTTCATGCTCTCCAGCGTAATGATGCCCGAAGATGCTGCGCTCATCCCTGCTTCTGCCGCTGTGCTGAATCCATCTTTTACCATTAATCTGATGAGGAATGGCAGGAAGAACAATAGGAAAATCAGGGCATTCCATGGCAACTGGCGGGTGCAGCGCTCCTGTATCTGCTGGTGCTCGATGTTGTTCTTGATGTAGAGCATGCCCAGGATGCGGGCCAGCATCAGTACGGCAAGTCCCAGCACTACGTTCCATGGGTCGAGCAGGGCATCAAGACCATGACTGGCGTTTGCCCATCGGCTGATGACGGGTTGCAGACCGTTGGTAATATTGCCCTTGTCTATCAGGAAATTGCTGCCGTTGAAGAAGGTGGCTACGGCGCCGCCAAGAAGCAGCGGACCCACGATGCCGTTGATGATGAGGCAGATCTGAAAGGTCTTCGGTCCAAGAAAATTACCTATCTTGTTCTGGAATTCATAGCTCACCGCCTGAATCACAAACGAGAACAGGATGATCATCCACAGCCAGTAGGCTCCGCCGAAACTGGTGCTGTAGAACAATGGGAACGAGGCGAAGAAGGCTCCGCCGAAGGTGACGAGCGTGGTGAAGGTGAACTCCCATTTTCGCCCCGTGGAGTTGATGATGAGGCGACGCTCTTCTTCTGTTTTTCCCAAACAGAAAATCAAGGTGTTGGCTCCCTGTACAAACATGAGAAACACCAGCAGGGCTCCTAATAATGATACGAGGAACCACCAGTATGATTGCAAAAATTCGTATGTCATAATGCTAATGTCATAAAGTTATTTCATAATCTTAAGTTTATCATCTTAAGTTTTTTTTATTCGTATTCCGGTCCTTTCTTAATCTGCTTCACCAGGATGTTGATTTCCACGGCGAGCATGGTGGTGAAGAGTGCCAGGAAGATGAAGAAGGTGGTGGCCACGCTGCCTGCCTCGATGTCGGAGATGGCGGCGCTTACTGGCAGCAGGTCTTGGATGGTCCAAGGCTGGCGACCGATTTCTGCTACTATCCAGCCCGATTCAGAGGCGATGTAAGCCAGCGGAATCATGATGATGGCGGAAATGAGGAACCATCGGTATTGGGCGATTTCCTTCTTATAGACCAAGAATAGGCTGAGGGCGAAGAAGAGGATGAGCAGGCAGCCTACTCCCACCATCAGGCGGAAGGCGTAGAAGCAGATTGGAATGCTCGGTACCAGTTCCTTGGCGTCCTTGATGTAACCATATCCGAAGTATTTCATGTTCTCCCTGAGGATTGGGAGCTGGTCTTGCGCCTTGGTTTCGCGATAGGTTTTCAGGGCAACAATCGCCTTCTTGCCCCGGGCTATCTTTTCCTGCACGGATGGTTCACGGGTGCCATCTTCTTTGGTGTAACCCTTGATGATATCGTTCACGCCTGGCACGTAGCCATCGGCTGTGCGTGTGGCTAGGAACGAGAGCATGTTGGGGATGGCGATGCGCATGGCTGGCTCTTGCTCGTTTTTGTAATCGGGCTGCTGGAAGGGGTGAACGGCTGCTATCGCCGTAAGGCTTTCGCCGTTTCCACCATTATATAAGGCTTCCATCGCAGCCAGTTTCATCGGCTGCACCTGTGCCACCTGATAGGCAGAGTTGTCTCCGGTCATCGCAGCAAGCAGGGTGGCGATAAGTCCTACGCCGGCGCCCATCTTGATGCTCGCCTTCGCCAGTTGGGTTTCTCTCTTCTTCAGGAGATACCAGCAGCTTACGGCTACCACGAAGGTGGCTCCGATGATCCAGGAGGAAGTAACGGTATGGGTAAACTTGTTGATGGCGAATGGCGAGAGTGCCACATCCAGGAACGAGGTCATCTCGA
>CAVBFV010000005.1:0-32543 GCA_963594575.1 Lachnospiraceae bacterium
AATTGCATTAATTACTTCCATTCTACCTTAATTATTTATACTGGTTAATATCAATAGCCTTTGGCTGCTGTGCCTCGTGCTTGTGCTCTGTGCCATCGTAAATGAAGAGGTTGTCCATCAAAGAACGACCGAGAGGGCCCTTTGGCAACATACCCTTGATAGCGTGACGGAGGATCTTGTCCATTCCATCAGGACGCTTGCGCAACTCTGCTGGAGTGTTGAAGCGCTGACCACCTGGATAACCAGTGTAACGAGTGTAAACCTTATCTGTTTCCTTCTTACCAGTGAAAACTACCTTAGCGGCATTGATAATGATTACGTTGTCACCACAATCTACGTGTGGAGTGAAAGTTGGCTTGTACTTTCCGCGGAGCAATTTAGCAACCTTTGAGCAGAGACGACCTACAACCTGGTCGGTAGCGTCGATTACGACCCACTCTTTCTTAGCTGTTTCCTTGTTTACGGAAATAGTCTTGTAACTTAATGTGTCCATTTTAAAATTTAAATTTACTACTAAAAAACGTTTTAATCTTTTTTACTCACTATTTAGATAGGTGATTCACTAACCACATACCCCGGCCACAGGACATGCTATTAACACACCATATCTTGGGGACTCTAAGTGTATCCCCGAAATAATCGGACTGCAAAATTACACATATTTTTTTGATTATGTGTAGGTTACGAGTTTTAACCCCAAACTTTTATGAATATTTAACTTAGTTCGCGCTTTTCCGCTCAGGATAAGCAAAAAAAAAGCTCCCTCAGCACAAAGACTGAGGGAGCCGAAATGAAGTCTATTTTAAGCCCTACTTCATGGGCTCGAGAGAAGATATATAATTTACTTTAAAATCACCTTCTTGCCATTGATGATGACAAGACCCTTTACAGACTTGCTTACGCGCTTGCCGTCGATAGAGTAAACCTTGCCAGCCTTCACAGCCTCGCTGACAGAGATGTTGCTGATACCAGTTGCAACCTTCTCAGCCTCTTTAGCCTCATCTATAATCTTCTGAGCCTCAACCAGGATAGCGTCAATTCTAGCCATCAACGCGTTGAACTGCTCCTGAGTCAAGTCTTCCTGATAAAGCTTCATGAACATCTGGGTTAATTCTACATTGAGGTCATCCAGCTTGGTAAAGTAGTCAGCCTTTACTGTTGGACACTCAGAGTCAAGGGTAGAGACGTATTCATCCATTTTCTGAGAAGCTGGATAATACTTTGCGTTGAACTGAGCCATCCACTCATCCTTCTGTGCCTGAGCATACAAGCCAGAAACATTCTCCTTGAAATAACCAAACTCCTGTGCAAAGCCATCAATCTTGTCCTCTGTATAAGGAGCCGCAGGATCGGCTGGAGCCTGAGCAAACTCAGCAGCAAGGTTCTTCCAATACTCTGCTGATTCATTTACCGCAGAAAGGTCATACTCTGGGAAATCCTTCTTTACCTTTTCTATTTCTTCATTCAATGAAGCGAGTGTTGCTGTGATATCATCCACCAAAGTGCTGGCTTTCTGTGATGCAGCCAAGAGGGCATCAGCCTTTTTGCTGATGGCATCAAACTGGTCACACATCTCCTTAGCCTTTTCTGCAGACTCGATAGGAGTACCCATCATAACAGGCATATAAACCTGCATCATGTCAGCATCCAGCTCATCGAAAGCTGGTGCATAATGATTCTGTACGTTCGCAGGAATCTGTCCCAAACACTCAGACTTATGCATAGCAGCATTCTGATAATGGCTATTCACCTGGAAAGAATAAACCTCCTGCGCTGCATTCTTCACTGCATCCTTGAGACCATCAGCTATCTCGTTTACAGAAGCCTGATAGCTATCAACCTCAGCTGCAGTAAGCGTCTTTGCATCAAACTTTGCCTTAGCCTCATCAGCAATCTTATCAAGACTTTCCTTGTTGAAATTCAACGAGTATTTGGTATCCTCTGCATCAGGATACTTGTCGTTAATCTCCTTCAGCATAGCGTCGATGTTCTGCTGCACTTCTGCGATAGACTTCACAAGTGCATCATACTGCTCCTGAGTTGCAAGAGTCTGACCCTCTTCTGCTGCAGCCGCAAAAGGCTGAGCTGCTGATACTGAAACCGCTGGCGCTGCGCTCAACATGAGCATAGCCGCAAAAAGTAATTGTTTCTTCATAATCACTCACATTAAAAGTTAATACTAAAAAATTATTATCTCACGATTTTATATACACTGTTTCCCTGCTTCACGATATAAATACCATGACGCAGTTCCTTGTCTGATACCCTGCGGCCATTGAGGTCGTAGAATACCTTCTTACCATTACGTGACGGGGTGGCTGTAACGGAACTGATACCCGTTGAACTTGCCGGTGTCACGATGAGTTCCTTGGAATTGTAAGAAAGTTCACCCTTCTTGCTGCCGTTAACTACCAGCACATAGGTGGCATCTGATTCCAGACCAGAGAATGCGAACTCAGTCTTGCCATGGGTAGAAACCTTCTGGTAGGCTGCCACCGGTTCGTGAATCAGAGCATTGCATCCCAAAAGGACATCATCGATATAGAAAGCACCGGAAGTACGCTGGATGACATTCAGTCTCACTGAATCAGCCAACTCCGGCAGCTCATAGCTATAGGTATCTCCAGAAGCCATGTCAGCACCGCCCTGCAAAGTAGCTATCTGCTTCCATTCTCCATTCTGATAAGCCTCTACTGCCAAGGTTGCCTTGGTTGAAGAAGATGACTTGGCGAAGAACTTGACAGAAGATATACGGTTGCTGGCAGATGCCATCTTCAGATAGTTATCTATCTTGTTCAGACGGAGGCAAGGTGATTCCTCGCCGTAATTGTTCATGCTCAGGTTACCATTGGTTTTCCAAAGTGATGGCATACCTTCGAGTTCCTTGCTGAAATCATAGCCCTTCTGAGTTGCCTCTGTTGCGTAAACCAACTTATGCAGGGTGACCACGTAATCATCGGCTGCTTCCATACCTTTCCATGAAGCCGTGAAGCCTGTTTTACCGACAGAGGTAGCCTTTACATCAGTCACATAATACTTGCTGAAAGGGATAGCGGCAGTAGTGAATTGCTGGGTGTAGACATCAGAAGAATAAGAGCCACGGTTTGCCTGCAAGGTAATCTCATAGGTTGTTTCAGGACTCAAGCCCTCAACATGAAGAGAAGGCTGTGCTGCTGTATACACCTTATTATTATAGAGCGGCAGAGATTCCTTCTTTCCATTCACCACGGAACTGATATTCAGAACATATCGCTTGGCAACCGGCACTTCTGTCCATCCTACCACAATACTGCTATCCTGGACCTCAGCAACCTTCACGTCAGGTGTATTCAGTTTCAGGTTCAGTCCACCGAGCATGAGATTGATGACGCCATCTTTCTCCTCGATATCATCCAGTGACATCACCTTTCCACCAGCCCAGGAAGTCAGATTACATTGGGTTACATTCGATGTTCCAGGGAACGGATCTCCCGCACGGGTATTGTCGGTAAGCTTCTTATCAGCCTCAACGATATCCACACGCTGATGATCGGCAGTGATGTTCAACTCATTTTTCTCCCAAGCCTTGGCATCATAGTCAATATGCCAGAGCAACATGCCATGGCCCGGAATGAACTTATCCCAGCCCTTCTGCTGGCGGTTCTCCATGATGAAGTATTCCTGATCATTGGTTCCTCCCACAGGTACCATGTATGCCTTGTTGCTGTCGTTCAGGTCAGGCAGGACATTGAGGGTATCTACCCCATTCTTCAACACGGTCAGGTCAATCCATCCCAGACAGGCACGCTCATAGGCAGAGAATGCCGCAGGCGTATTGCCATTGTTGTTGTAAGAAGCCTGTGCCATGGTATCGAAAGAACCAGGTGCAAAGGTTGTTATGCCATAATTTACATCATAATGGTCGGCAAGTCCGAGCACATGACCGAATTCATGCACAAAGGTACCGATGCCCGCAGGCTGAGGTGTGATGATGGTACCATTGATTTCGTTGCTGCAGGTATAGTTGCCTACCTCTACTCCATCCAGTTTCAGCGAAGTCTGGGCAGCTCCTGCCTGCGTAGCGATATCAGAATAATAGGCAGAATGTGGCCAGAGGGCATTGCCATCGCCTGAATCAGCCTCACCCTTTCCGGCATAGAAGAAATAGATGTTGTCAATGAAGCCATCCTGGTTATGGTCATACTGGGAGAAATCAACCGATGGGGCAGCAAGTGTACAAGCCTCTCTCACGAATTCCTCCAGACGGACAGGATTATCTACCGAAGAGCCTTTGTTGGCTCCATAATAAGAATATTTCTCCGGCAATGTTACAGGACCGATAACATCAAACTGAGGTTGGAATCTGCCATTGGAACTGTTCAGATAGAAATCTCTCGCACTTCCATTGGCACCATTGCTGTAAGTAAATCCAGGTTCATTGAGCATGTTGTTGAAGAACTGATGCGCATCGCTACCTACGGTAGAGAATTTGGTATCAGCAAACTGCACCAAGATGACCAATGAGTGAACCTCACCAATGGTAGGGAAATTGTTCAATTTCTCTTTCTGAGGATTGCTGCTGGCTTTCAGAGAAACATTTCTGCGAGATGAAAGGGTTTGCTGCAACTGCTGCAGACGGGCACGCTTGAAAGATTCAAGGATGGCAGACTTGTCCTGACTCTCAACAAACGCCTTGACCTTTGCTGTGCGCTCAGAAGCCTCAACAGCCTTGATGCCGCTAGCCTGCACCTTGCCATCCTTCCAATCGGCATACTCGTAATTTTTCTGTCGAGCATTAAACACGAGCGGAATGCCATCAGAGGTCAGCACATAATGGCCGTGCTCATCACCGCGCATCTGGATGGTGAGCCAGGAGCCATCAGCCTGCTTTACCTTCAAAGGCTTAGGATAAGCAGGAATAGCAAAGGTGGTCTGCACGAAACAGACCACCAATAAGCTGAATATAATGATTCTCTTCATACTTACTTGATAACAAACTTAGCAGTAGCCTTATGACCAGCCTTATCAGTTGCTTTCACGATGTAGAGACCAGAAGTCAAACCAGAAGTACTGAATGCAGCACCTGAAGTCTTGCCTACGAGTTTGCCATTTACACTGTAAACCCAGATTGCATCAGCACCCTCGGCAGAAATCTGACCATCAGCAGCCTTGATAACCAAAGCCTCTGCATCCTCTACGTTCTCGATACCACTTACAAAGTTCTTGAAAATGGCTACATTGATAGTAGCTGAGAACTCACCGAAGCTAACGGTAACTACATCGATACCCTGCTTCTTACCCTTGATAACCAGGTCGATGGTGTTGCCATGAGCCTCACCAAGAGTAACAATGGCATTACCCTTAGAAGCAGAAAAATTCAGTTCTGACTCCAAGTCAGGGTTCTCCATGCCGTATACAGAAACCTTGACAACAGCAGTACCCTCATCGGTAGTACCTACAGTTACGTCATCAGAGCTGACAGCAAGTGCCTTTGCAATATTGTTGAAGTAAAGAGTAGGAATCTTGCTTCCGTCCTCTTTCCAAGGCTCAGCAAGTGTGTTTCCGTAAGCATACTGCAAACCTGTGAAGAAGTCCTTGCCCATCTCCTTGGCTGCCTTGTAAGCACCATCTACGCTTGTAGCATCTGTGCTACCCACATTGTTGGTAGTGTAGTTGCCAGACAGGCGAGTTTCTTTCTTAGGAGTTTCACCTGCAGAATATTCTTCGTCAGCAATAGTCTTACCGGCAATCTGATGAACAGTAGCAGGAGTGTTTACCTCTTCACCATCCTGTAATGCCTTGACAGAACCATTGAAAACACAGTTCTTTGCAAAACCAGTATTACCATTCCAGTCGCTCTCCATTAAACCAATGATACCACCGGCAGCATAACCGTTCCAGGCAGACTTCTTGGTAGCTACGATATCAGCATGGCTGACAACATTAGAGATTTCGTTGAAGTAATTGTCACCAACGAATCCACCTACAGTATTCTCAGCTGTCAGCTGACCGCGAACCTCGCAGTTGGTGAACTTACAGTAGTCATGAGGAGTACCGGCAATACCGACAATACCACCCAAAACTGTCTTGGCTGTGGCATTGACATTTGCATAACATGCGTTTACACTAGAGCCTGAACGTGTCTGACCAACGATACCACCTACATTCTCAGTGTTAGGCAAAGTAATCTCACCCTGGAAAGAGCAGTTATTGATCTTGGTCTTAAGATTAGCGCTACCAACGAGACCGCCCGCAGCTATAAAGCCCTGGTCATCACCTGCAATCTTGGCACCATAAACAAAAATGCTGTCTACATTGGTAGCCTGGCCCTTACCATCATAAGTATAATTGGTCTCACCTGCCAACACACCGGCATACTGGTTGGTATTGGTTACCTCAACAGTAGGATTCACGAAAATCAGGTTCTTGGCAATACCATTGAGGTCGAGTGTACCAAACAAACCTGCATGGTCCTCAGTTGTCTTCACACCGAGATTATAGATAGTATGACCGTCACCATCCAGAGAACCAGTGAAGTTCTTGACAGGAGCCCACCACTGTGCAGCCTTAGACATATCAATATCAGCTACCATCTTGTAGTTCTTGGTTGGCTCCAGAGCCAGCTGCTGGAAGTCACCAGTAGTAGCAATCAGGTATGGATCCTCTACAGTACCAGTACCACCCTGTTCAAACTTGGTGAAAGGAAGGTCGTAGAAGTTCATGTCATACTTGTTATTCGCTCTATCCTCGAACACGACAAACATCTGGCGCTTGCCCAAATCGTTCATAACAGGGAAACTTGCCTGTGAGAAGACATAGTTATCATCACCACGCCATGACTTGATAACGGTACCGTCGAGCGTGGAAACTTCCAAGACGTTATCGAGTTTGTTGCTGCCATCCTCGCGACGCTTCTTGGCAATATATACATACTCCATATCATCATTGGTATTGAAGAGATATGGGTTGAGTGATGTGCTGTTGATTAATGGAGTGAAGTTCTCTGCCTTTGTGCCCAAGTTAAGTCGGTCCACATGATCGATGGTGCAATCAGGGTTCACCCAAGCGATAGGAGCAAGAACCTCACCAGCCTCATTAGACTGTGCCTTTGACAAAGCAATGACATACTGGTAACCCTGTGCATTGGCAGTAGTTGGGTAACGGTCGAAATTAGAAGAGATGGCATTGCCATCAATGCTCTGTGGCAACACCCCAACCTTCTCGCAAGAAGGAACATCTACCAGCTGAATCTGCTGACCTGAACCTTCGCTTGTACCAATGGTCTGCAAGAACCACATCTGTTCAGACTTACCATGGATGGTATTCAACAAACCCCTCTTGTTGCTTGTTACCTTGTCGCAGATATCCTTCAACTTACCATTCTCTGAGTCGTAAACGGCATAAGAAATCAAGTCTCCATCCAAAGCAGGAGCATAATCGTGAAGTCCTACCACATAGTTCAATTTGCCGCTGTTACTGAAGTAGCCCTTAGACAAATCGTTGTTGCCGAAGAGGCCGAAAGCAGCAGAACGGTAAGGAGTTCCCTCTGGTGCATTGATGGAAACACGGAGGCTATCAACCTTATCGAAATTCTTATCAAAAGTTCTCAACACCAGGAAGTTGTCTGGCTCCTGCTTAATATCCTTAGAGCCATCACCTGCATCGGTCTTTGTAAATGGCTTATCATACTCTGCCAGAACATAGTAAGGAGTACCATCCACATTCATACAGTTGAAGCAAGAACCCTGAAGATAGGTAATCTTGTTGTCAATATCAAAGTTGAAAGTATGCTCTACAGTCCAGTCTGTCTGTCCATTGGCAGGAGGTGCGATGACATCGATACTATACTTCTCATCAGACTCGTGAGTCATGATGAGACGCTGGTAGCTATTCCATCCCTTTGAAGCATCGAATACAAGACCGGTACCCTCCATCTCGAACTTGATTTCACCTGTATTGATATCATAGGCACGGGTGAGGTACTTGTTTGAGCCATTGAAGGCATCGTGGAACTCCACCAGGATTTCGTTAGACTTCTCGTCTCTATCGAAGAGTTTCTTGGTGATAGGACCGTATGGAGTGATGTCTGCCACATGTATCCATCCTTCAGGAACCTTGACGTTGAAAGAACCTACCTGCTTGTGGTTATTATCAAACAGGGTAATCTTTGAAGACTCGTGGAAGTGGGCTGTATAATACTCGCTGAAAACAGAGTCTCTGGATGTAATGTCCTGGGTAAAATACCAGTTGCTTGCGTCTGGAGCAGTTACCCATCCGTAAGTCTGACCCGAAGCAGTATTGGCGGGAGTATCACTACTACGCATAGGAGCATTGCTGACTGTAGCAAAGCCAGCCTGACGCATCTGATAAGCACTGTTGCTGCAATCCACCAAACCAGGAACAGAAACCAGGCGATGAATGTCAACATTCTTAAACTTCTTGGCAAACGAAGCCTTGCTGGAGGCCATCGCTGCTGTGCCGCTTGCTCCCAGGAGCAAAGTGAGGCAAAGTGTAGATAAAATTCTCATAATAAAAACTTATTAAGTTTATTTGATGATAGATGATTTACGATATGACTGCCATGCAGAAAGCTTGGTAGCAAGACTGCTGGCAGATGGAGTCAACTGGCGAGCCAATGCCGGTGCCTGCTGCTTGACAGAAGCAGGATCCTTCTTTGGAACTGACATGATATATGGTGCTACCATCCAGCAGAAGTCGTTGTAATAATTAGCCTCTGAAGCACTCTTCGCCTTGAATGTCTGCAAAAGCATGGCAAGGAATTCGCCCGTCTTGTTATTGATGGTATAAGCGGTACCGCCAAAGAATCCGTAAGTTCCATACTCCTCGCTAAACTTCAAGGTAGCAGAAAGAAGACCAGACTCTGAACCCACATAGCCAAGAAGATCCGTATCGAGAAAGGTATCATAGATATAGTACTTACCAAACTTACCCAGATACTGGCTGCTGCGGGTCTCCACACTACCTGTTTCCTCGTTGATAGAAACAGGGAATACCAGTCCCATTTCAGGAATTGCAAGTTCGGTACGGCTCAATTTGGCACGAACCGTCTGGAGTTCCAGCTTTGTATCCTCCTCATTAAAATCGTAATAAGCAAACACGTATTCTCCGGCAATATCCTTGTCGAAATCAAACTGCTTCACGATGAATGAATCGGTAACGGCAGCTACCTGATACTTGATATAATCAGCACGGAGATGACCGGTTGTATTCTCGCTGAGCGACACCTTCAATTCCTTGCTATTGGTATCAACCGAAGCTTTCGCCCACTCAGGAGCATAGATTACCTTCATATCGGTGTTAGAACGGTATGTCTTCGTGAACTCAACAGGCTGATTATTGCTATAAATCATATTAGCATTGTTTATCTCAAGCACCAAGCCATACTGAGATACATTGATAACCACAGAATCGGTCTCTGTCTTCTTGATAACCAACTTGGCGTTACGCGACTGGCGGGAGTCGTTGGCAATAGCAGCCAGTTTCACGGTGCTACCCTCAATGCTGGTACTGAGCCATGAAGGCTCATCGGTATAAGCCTTCATTGGGGTACAGTCAACGGTGACAGCACCCTCGCTGTCGTTAGGTCCGAGCATAGTCTGGGCAGAAAGCACATTGATGGTGCTCTCAGCCACAGCCTGATAATCGCTATCGCTGCTGCATGAGGCCATCAGCCCCATGGCAGCTATACCTATTATATATATAGATTTCTTCATCTTCATTGTTTATTTGTTTGGAGTCAAATTAGAAAGGAAATACCATTCGATGACAAATATATACTTATCGTCCTTCGTGATAGGCTCACCTTTGCTTGTACAAGCCAAGGCAATAAAAGTATCGGTGACATAGCCTCTATCAGCCACGGTTCCATCATCCTCGAAATCACCTTCCTGAGCAACACCGTGCCATACGATATTCATACCACCATCTCCGAGCAATGCACCCTTATTCAAGTCAGCATTCATCAGCCAGAGAGCAGGATATTTGCCGCTAGGATCATCAATCATCTGAGATGGCAGGTTAAGGTTACCCGTCTCTGGGTCGAAATCCAATCCTATATTATAAGTATATCCACCTGTGGTGAATGTACCCTTCAGCATGTTCTCCTCATCTTCTATCTTAGAGATGGTTATATCGCAGGAACCCTGCATGGCAGAGAGGGTCCATTTGCCTACCCAGGTATCGATGCTAGGAGCATAAGTTTTCAAGGTAAGAGCCTCATTGTCTTTGGCTGACAACACGCCAGTCGGGCTGACCAGGAAGTCCTGTACCTCGTTACCATCCAGAACCACAGGCTCATTTACGGCATGGATACCGGTGGTAGTAATATAGAATGGCTGCTCTACTATCTGACCGTTGGCTGTACGCGAAAGGATGCGGCGTTTGCTGGAATTAATCTCAATCATCTTGCTGGCATCAGTAGAATTGCCTACGCGATAGTTCACACCCAAGCGCTTCTGTACATCAGCGATGCTGTTCAGATAAGAAGTCCAGTCCAGATCGGCAGGAATACGGGTGAATACCATTTCGTTCTCCCACTTCTTTCCTCTTACGAAGATACTGTCTTCAGTAAGCTTGGTAACAACAAACTCCCAGTCGCCCTGGTCACCTTCAATCTCACCGTAAGTAGGCTCTCCCAGGAAATGGAAGATATTGTTGTAAGTGTTGAAGGAGAGCACTGGTCCCATGCTGCGGTCTACGGTATAACTGGATGTTACACGCTCTGTAGGCTCAGCAATGGCAGCATCACCAGCCACGGTCACCTTGCCATTGGCAAACTTCATGAGGAAGGTGTAACCGCCACCGGTCATTCCCTTGCCTGTGAAATAATGAAGCTGCCATCCGTTCTCAGAAGATTCCAGAATCTTCTGAGTATTCTCAACGGTGCTCTCGATGCGGTTGGCAGCCGACTCGTCGAAGAATTCCTTGTCATCGTGCAGACACGACTGCAAGCTCATGCTGCCCAACAAGCAGACGATAGCTACAAATATATGTTTCATAAATCTATTCTATTTTAAATGTTCCAAATCCAAAGAACTCAACTCATTACCTCTTCGCAGGATGGCTGCACGCAATACATCGATATCCACATCCCATGATTCCAGCATGTAGTTTCTTACGATGTTAAGCTTCTGGTTCAATGCAGATACTGCCTCGTTTCCACCTACCTTCTGGGCATCGTTGATGATAGCCTGCCACTGATCTGGAGTATAAGTGATATAGGTTGACAGCATCTCAGCAAAGTCCTCCAGACCCTCTGACATGGCGTATGGAGTAACAAAGCCCTTGCCATGAGCCACAGAATCCTGAACCTGATACCAGTTACCACTTACATAGCCCGACTCGGTAATCTTATTATAAGATGTGTCGTAAGGCTTCTTCTGGTTCAGAATGTGGGTGAACTCGTGGTGCATGGTGTGGAAGTAATACTCTGTCATAGAAGCATAGCTTTCCAGCATGGCATCGGTCAGACTGTTCACCATATAGAGTGTAACCTTCAGACCGCCCTCGGCAGTACCCAGAACCATGGTTCCGTTGCTGTTGTAGGCTGGGCTACCAATCAGGTGGATAACTCTTGGCACATTGTGCTTCACGAAATCAGGTCCCAACACCTCAGCGTATGAATCGAGCCAGAGATACTTGATGATGATAGCCAACTTAGCTGACTTGGCTGAATCGGCTGGTGTCAGGGTATACTGATAGTCAGACTCGATGTCCTCCATCTTATACTTGAAATCGATGTTGTAAGGACTGGTGTAGTTTTTCTGCAACCACATGTCCAACTGGTCTCTCTCTGGAGAGGTAACAGGGAAGATGGTTGGTCCGTCCGGGTCATTGTCTGAGCAGGACACGAAGCCCAAAACCATCACCAATGCCAACATCAACATATATATATTATGTTTCATTTCTTACTATTACTTTATGTTTTTTACTTATTGCGAGGGTTTGGTGTAACACCTGCTGTGATAACATCCTGTGGCAACTGGATAGCGAGACGTGGGTCACGAGCCTTCATGGTGTCGGTAACGCCTGTAATCTTATAGTTGCTCTTCACATCACGACGGTAGATAGTGATGCCGTAGCGCTTTACATCCTGCATGCGCAAGCCCTCATGAATGGTCATGATTCGACGGAGGTGAAGGATGCACTGCAGCATAGGCTCCTCTGTATCCTTGCTGATGGCGAAGGTTGTATGGAACGCCTTGCGTGGAGTTGGCTTCTCAGGAGTGTAATAAGCGGTAACATCGTCGCTATAGAACTTCTTGACATCATCCAGTGTAAGCTGCACACCATCCTTAGAGAAGGCAGCCAACTCGGTGTTCAGGTCGTCCAAAGCCTCGGCATAATGACCGAGCAAAGCCTGAGCCTCAGCTCTTACGAGCAAAGTTTCATCGGCAGTAAACTCTGCATATACTGCGTGAGGGGTACCGATACCTGCCTGGATATCAGCATATTCGAAATCGTAAGGAACCTTACGGAGGATGTACTTAGAAAGAGAGCCTGAGTTGAACACGGTGTAATTGAACACCTTGTCGCTAACTCCCCAAGGACCCTCAGACTGAATGGTCTCCTTGCTTGAAACAATGGCACTATGTGCATACTTGTCACCATACTGGAACGGACCACCGATGGCTCCCCATTCAGAAGCAACTACCTGCAACAGGAGGTTTGCCTTTACAGATGAACTGATGTAAGCATTAGGCTGAACCTGCTTGTTAGGAGAAAGAGAACCCCAGGCTGCCCAGTCTCTCAACATACTCTTGGCATTGCTGCCCAACACCTTGTTGGCATACTCCACAGCCTTGTCATACTTCTGATAATAGAGGTAGAAACGGGCTGCGAAAGCGGATGCAGAGGCAGAAGTGAAATGGAACTTTGGCTTGTCATAAGTTGAGCCTACCAACTTCAATCCTTCCTGCAAGTCCTTGTCTATCTTGGCATAAAGGTCTGCCAGAGTACCACGGTCGTACTTCACGTGCACATTGGTTTCAACGGTTTCCGGGTAAGGAAGACCCAGGTCGCTGGCTGCTGTGGTCTCATCATAAGCCATGCAGAATACGTTTGCCAACTGGAACATGGCATAGGCACGGCATAGGAGAGCCTCACCCTTCTGGGCTGCATAAGAACTCTGGTCTGCCTGACTGTTGATGTGTTGCAAAGCGATATTGGCTGTTGTCACGGCATCATAGTAAGTTGACCAGTAAGTAGAAGGTGTCTCATAAGGACTGGTCTCGGTGATGTCGGCCCATTCGTATGCCTGCTGCTGGAAACGGTCGGCAGCATCCCAACCGGTATTCAGGTTACAATCGGTATTGTCAGAATACATCTCCAGCAAATAGGCTGGATGTACCTGTGGGTAAGCATTAACCAGAAGCTTCGACACATCGGTAGGGCTCTGCAGGTCCAGACGGCTATCTGGCTGCTTGTCCAGATAATCGTTGCAGGAAGACAAGCCAGCCGACAATGCTAACGCAACAATGGCGATATATAATTTCTTTATTTTCATTTTTATTTTCTACAATAATTAAAGTCCAAGTTTCAATGTAAGAGTAAACTGCTTTGGCATTGGTGAAGCCACACCACCCGCATTCATAAACTCAGGATCCTGACCGTTCAGCTTCTTGTCTGCATAGAGCAGCATGAGGTTGGTAGCCTGAAGCTTCAATGAGATGTTGTTCACTGGTGATTTTTCAAACCAGCGGTGTGGGAAGTCGTATGCCAATGAAATTTCCTTCAGGCGGATGAAGTCACCCTTGGCTGTACGGACAGATGTATAGTTGTAAGCATTGTAGGCAGTAGCAAGCAATGTGCTGTTCTGCTCATACTCATAACGGCTCACTACACCAGGCACATTGGTAACATTCTCATCACCAGGCTGCATCCAGCGGTTCTTGAAATCGTGGGTCATAGAGGTCAAGTCGTTATACTTGGCACTGAAAGCCGGGTCAAGACGAACCACGTTGCCGAAGGCGTATGTAAGGAATACGTTCAGATGGAAACCCTTATAATTAAAGGTGTTACCCAAAGAACCATTGTAAACTGGGTCTGTAGAACCCTCGTAAATCAGATAATCTGTATTGTCACGCTCCTGGAAGTTGAGGTTACCCACGGTAGCCTGGCCCTTCTCATTGATGCATACCGGGTAACCCTTCTCATTGATGCCCACGAATGGGATTGAGAACAAGGCACGGGCTGGATAGCCCTGCTTGGCGAAACCGTTACCCTGAACCAGGTCGATAACGCGACCCTGATTGTAGAGGTCAGTAATCTCTGTACGGTTGTGAGAATAAATCAGACTGGTCTGCCAGCTGAAATCCTGGGTCTTGATATTGGTAGAAGAGATACTCAACTCCTCACCCCATGACTTCATGGAACCTACATTGGCATAAGCGGTGCCATAGAGCTGGGTAACAGTAGGAGCAATCTCATCGAAGTTGCGACGCTGATATACATCGAAGGTCACATTCAGACGGTTGTTGAAGAAACCTGCATCCACACCGAAGTTGAACTCGTGCTTCTTCTCGTAAGTAAGCTCATCATTACCGAGTGCTGCTACCACAAATCCCAACTCCTTGTCGGTAGTTGTAGGACGGTAAGGGGTATTCATAGAGAGCTTGGTAAGTGCATTGCAGTAAGCTGCATCTGGAGGAGTACCAGTCAAACTGTAAGACACACGGAAGGTGAGGCTTGACAATGGCTGAAGCTTAGGGAAGAAGCTCTCCTCGTGTACGTTCCATGCACCTGACAGGTTCCATGTAGGCATCCAACGTGCCTTGGTGGTACGACCCATCTGGTTAGAACCTTCATAGCGGAATGTTCCGTTCACTACATACTTTCCGTTGAAAGAATAGGTTGCATTGGCATAGAATGCGGCACTACGTGAATCGGTGTTGCGCAAGCTGTAATAGTTTGAGTTCTCCTGGTCCAACTTCTTGAAATAGAGATACTCGAAGTAAGCTGTCTCACCACGGTAGTTCATACCCCAGCCGTTAAACCAGCTGCGGTTACGGCTGATGCTGGTAGTTTCGAGACCACCAAAGAGGTTGACGATGTGCTTCTGCGCAAAAGTATGGTTGTAGTTGGCTGTGGCACGGAAGTCATAGTCCAACATACGGTTTTCTGTACGCTGATAGATACCACCCTGTTTCAATACTGATACTGGCAAGGCATAGAGGTCGTCCTTATCTGTGAAGAGCAGCTTGTTGGCATCACGGATCAGTGCGTTGTCCATGGCGCGATAAGCCAAAGCCTGGTTGGAATCTTCCAGAATATTGTGCTCCTGTGAAGAAGTGCTATACTTGATGGCACCCAGGGTAGCGAATTCAAGATCCTTGAATGGCTTCCACTTCAACTCCAACTGGAATTTGGCATCAGCCACGTTCAGGTCGATGTAGTTGCTCTCCAATTCATGCAGGATGTTGAATGCTGCATAGTTGGCATGATAATAAGTATAAGGATCGAGCGCACGTGATGTGTTCAGGGCGTAAGAATATGGGTTGATATCGAAGTCACGCTTCACCTGACCTGATACAACGTCCACATCCTGTCCCAGTGTACCTGGTGCTCTCTGCTTACGGTAAGAACCGCCACCAATCAAGTTGACAGAGAGATTATCAAGAATATGATGGGTCATATTCATGCTCACGGTATAACGGTTCACCTTGCTATCCTTGTACCATCCTGGGTCAACCATAGCAGAAAGTGAAGCATAATAGTTACTCTTCTCAGTACCACCGCTCAAGCTTACAGAGTGGTTCTGCATGATGGCAGAAGAGAAAAGCTGCTTGAACCAGTTGGTATTGCGATACTCAGCCTGCTGGAGATAAGCATTCTGAGACTCCTGATTGTTGGCAAGTCCGAACATACCAGAAGTACTGTTGTAGGTATTGATAAGCTCATACATCTTTCCATATACACCATAGTCGCTACCATTGAGAATATCAGAAAGATTGAGCCATCCCTTATCCCTCAACTCCTTGTAGATGGCCATCTGGTCCTGAGAGTTGAGAATATCAAAATTGCCATAAGATGGAATCAGACGGGTGGTAAACTCACCGGTATAGTTCAGATGAGCCTGTCCCTGCTTACCCTTCTTGGTAGTAACGACGATGACACCTGCCATCGCACGTGCACCATAAATAGAGGTAGCAGAACCATCCTTCAGAATCTGGAAGCTCTCGATATCATCAGAGTTCAAGCCTGCGATGGCAGAAGAAATCAGGGTCTCCGGGTCACCGGAAGCCAAATCATCTGCGCTCACATCGGATACATCCTCCATGATAACGCCATCCACTACCCAAAGAGGTTTTGAAGAACCATAGATAGATGTTGCACCACGCACACGAATCTTTGGAGCAGAACCAAAGGTACCGCTCACGTTCTGCACAGACACACCGGCAGCACGGCCTTCCAAAGAACGGCTGATGTCGGCAACACCATTCAATTTTGCTTCCTCGGCATTTACACGGTCGGTAGCACCGGTAAATAAGCGTCGGTCTGTTTTCTGTAAACCAGTAACAACTACCTCCTGCAACTGCGCTTCTGGATGAAGCACCACCTTCATGTGGGCAGAGGCAAGTACTGTCTGACTTTTCATTCCCACGTAACTAAACACGAGTTTAGTTCCATTAGGAACATTCAGTTTAAAGTTACCGTCAACATCTGTGACTGTACCCTTAGTGGCTGCCCCCCCCAGAAATTAAAACAGAGGCACCAATAATCGGTTCGTTGTCATCCGCAGATATTACGGTTCCAGATACGTCAATCTGGGCAAACGCTGCTCCGATGCTCATCAAGAGACAAACAAAGAAGAGCGAGAGTCTTTTTTCCATAATTTCTCGTCTTATTTTAAATTATTATATAATAATGTGATATCGGCTGCAAAATTACAACAAAAATATGAAATATTATCTTTTTTTGCATAAAATCTGCAAAAATATCCTATTTTTCCTGTTTTTTGTAAGACAAATCGAGAAATTAATAAAAAATAGATAGCATAAAACCGCAATAAGGCAACAAAGTATCATCGTATCATTATTCATTCGTTAAAAGCAAAAAGTATGCTTTTCGGCCGCAATAAACTGCTGACAGACTATGTTCCTATCGTTCTGCAATCTGAAAAAACTTATATTGTAAAAGTGCCGACTATAATGATGAGGTAACATCAGGTTCTTCCGTGATTTTTTCTTTAGCTTTACATCGCTGAGATTTCCATATTTTCAACTGACTCCAATTTGTTCATGAATATTGCAAACACAACAATGAATAGCAACATACTGAAAATCAACGCGTTACATATTTACACTTTTAGAATAACGAATAGAAATTCTATAGTTGTACGACTAAGAACCCTATAGTTGTACAACTATAGCTCTATGGTTGTACAACTATAGCATGTATAGTCGTACAACTGTAGCTTTATAGTCGTACAACTATAGAATTTTATTTTGCTGAAAGTGATAAAAAAGAGGAAACATGCATGTTATAATCCATCTTCTCACTGCTAGATTACCCCAAACCAAGGAAGCTAATTATGGATATAAATATTTACAACACCCTAGACTTTTTGAATAACCATACTATTAAACGTATCCCTGTATTTTAATTGAAGTAGGGAAAATGTGGGATTTTACACATTTTTGGTATCTCTTTTGTGTAATTCTCCACATTTTCCACACTTGAGTCCATAATTATGGGGCAAAAGTACTAAAAAACAAGCAAGGAAACAAACTTCCCCACGTTCTTAATATTACTTATAACCAACTTTACCATATTCCCGGAATCTAAAAGGGTGTGTCATAAGATAATTATTCACCCTCTTCTTGTTGTTGGAAGAGATAGGATAAGTTGTTGGGAGAGATAGGATATGTTGTTGGGAGAGATAGGATATGTTGTTGAGGTAGTCAGTATCTCCGGTCGCACAACAGCTGTTGTGCGCTTGCATAACAGCTGATATACGCATGCACAACAGCTGTTGTGCATGCGGTGATCAACTGTTATGCGCCAACTATTATCTAGATTTATGACACACCCTCTTTTAACTAGGCAAAGTGTTAAATCTTGGGAAAACGGACAAAAAGCACGAAGATAGACAGATATTTAGCCAACTTTTTTAACGCTGACAAGAAAGCGTTGATGTTGACTGGAGCAAGGTGATAAAAAAAGAGTGCACTGTAATAAACAATGCACTCTTTTTTTATTATATCAATTCCTTATCCAGGAAATATTATCTGATGAACAGCAGCTCACGATACTTTGGCAAAGTCCAAAGTTCATCGGCTACGAGAAGCTCGAGCTTGTCTATCTGATAACGGATTTCCTCCATCTTGGGAGCTACCGTGTCATGATAAGCTACTGCCTTCTCGCGCTCGCTCTCTATCTTGTTGGCTACCTTGCGGGCATCTACCAATGCCTCTACACCACGTTCTATTGCCTCGGTGCGCTCGGCTATCTCACGGATAATCTTCACGTTGCGGGCGGTCAGCTTCTTGCCTTCCTCGCCTCCGAAGATGTGAATCATACCCTCTACGTTCTTTGCCAGACGGCTCTGATAGTGGGTAGCCACAGGGATGATGTGGTTCATGGTCAGGTCGCCCATCACACGAGCCTCAATCTGAATCTTCTTGGTATAAGTCTCCCACTTCACCTCGTTGCGCGCCTTCAACTCGCTCTCGCTCATCACGTTGGTCTTGGCAAACATCTCGATGCTCTCCTTATCCAGATAGCGGTCGAAGACTACCGGGCAAGATGCCTCGCAGTCCAAGCCACGCTTCTGAGCCTCTTCCTTCCACTCATCAGAATAGCCGTTGCCATCGAAGCGGATAGGCTTGCAGGTCTTGATGTCCTCGCGTACAATATCTATAATAGCCGATGTCTGGTCCTCGCCCTTGGCTATCAAGGCATCTACACGAGTCTTGAAGTCTTCGAGTGCCTCAGCTACGGCAGCATTCAATACGATAAGAGATGACGCACAGTTTGCCTCAGAACCTACAGCACGGAACTCGAAACGGTTACCAGTGAAGGCGAATGGCGAAGTACGGTTACGGTCGGTATTGTCAATCATCAGCTCCGGAATCTCAGGGATATCCAGCTCCATACCCTTCTTGCCAGCCAGGGCGAAGAGTTCTTCCTTATCAGCCTTTTCGATATGGTCGAGCAGGTCGGTGAGCTGCTTGCCGAGGAATGAAGAGATGATGGCTGGTGGTGCCTCGTTGGCACCGAGTCGGTGCGCATTGGTAGCACTCATGATAGATGCCTTCAAGAGTCCGTTGTGCTTGTAAACACCCATCAGGGTCTCTACGATGAAGACAACGAAGCGGAGGTTATCCTCAGGAGTCTTGCCTGCTGCATGGAGCAGTACGCCGGTATCGGTGCAGAGACTCCAGTTGTTGTGCTTGCCCGATCCGTTGACGCCGGCGAATGGCTTCTCGTGAAGGAGTACACGGAAGCCGTGCTTGTGTGCCACACGCTTCATCAAACTCATCAGGAGCATATTATGGTCTACGGCAAGATTGCACTCCTCATAGATAGGTGCCAGCTCAAACTGGTTTGGTGCCACCTCGTTATGACGGGTCTTGCAAGGGATGCCGAGTTCGAGTGCCTGGATTTCCAGATCTTTCATGAAAGCCTGCACACGCTCAGGGATGGTTCCGAAATAATGGTCGTCCATCTGCTGGTTCTTCGCAGAGTCGTGTCCCATCAGGGTACGGCCCGTAAGCATCAGGTCAGGACGAGCCGAGTAAAGGCTCTCATCTACCAGGAAGTACTCCTGCTCCCAACCGAGATTGGTCTGCACCTTCTTTACCTGTGGATAGAAATAGTGGCACACCTCGGTAGCCGCCTCACTCAGGGTATGGAGCGAGCGGAGCAATGGAGCCTTGTAGTCCAAAGCCTCACCGGTATAAGAAATAAAGATGGTAGGGATACAGAGGGTATCGTCGATGATGAACACAGGCGATGTAGGATCCCATGCAGAATAGCCACGAGCCTCGAAGGTGTTGCGGATACCGCCGTTAGGGAATGAGCTGGCATCAGGTTCCTGCTGGACAAGCAACTTGCCAGAGAATTCCTCAATCATACCACCCTTTCCGTCATGCTCTACGAAGGCATCATGCTTCTCTGCAGTACCTTCTGTCAATGGCTGGAACCAGTGCGTATAATGCGTTACCCCATTTTCTTCAGCCCAGAGCTTCATGCCGGCAGCCACGGCATCAGCGATGGAACGGTCCAGACGACTGCCGTTATCTATCACATCGATGAGTTTCTCGTACACATCAGATGGCAGATACTTGTACATCTTCTGGCGGTTGAATACATACTTGGCGAAGTACTCCGAAGGGCGCACCTTGGGAGCCTCTACCTCTACAGGTCTTTTCTTAAAAGCCTCGGCTACAACCTCAAATCTCAAATTAGCCATTCTTCTTTTATTGTTTTATTAAAGTTTGCGGGTGCAAAGTTACGAAATAATTGGCTAACTGCTATCATTTCGGTCGTTTTTTTATGCATAATTCAAACTTTTCTTATTTTTTGCATACAAAAAGTTCTCCGTTCCATGCTTCTGCGAGGACAAAAGTCTATTTCTTCTTACTTGTCTTCCATTCAAAGACATAATCGATACCCTTGATCTTTACCTTGACAAAGAGATCGGAAGTCTTGCGGTCTGAAGTATAAAGATAGCCCGAAATAACTTCACCTGGATGAATGGTGGTACGCTCAAGATAGCCCAAATCCTCAGGCATTTTATCAGAATACTTCATACGATTGCCAGATTCCAGCTGCTGCATTCTGCAAATGCGGGTATGGAAATCCTTCAGTGTATTAGATGTTCCTGCATCAAACACCTGTGCACCCAAGTTGGCATTCACATTGTTTTCACGCTCTGTCTCCACAACAGCCTTGTTCTTGACCGAACGTTTCGCAGCCTTCTTCTTGAACTTCTTGATTTTCTCATCATACTCATCAGCACTCACCAGTTCAAAATTCTTGCGCTTGCCACCCTTCATGTCATAGATTTCAATCTGGGCAGGGTCGATATCCACATTAATCATACTCTTGTTGACAATGAACAAGCCAATCTCACGATAATCACCGATATTCTCATCTACCACCGAATTGCTGACACCCACAATAAGTCCGTTCTTATTGTAATAAGGCCAAGCCACACCATTCTTATACTCAGTCACAATTTCATCCTGGGAAGGAACTTCCAGAATAGGCTGATGGTCGGAGAGAGAATATTTAGAATAATTTCCATCTGCATCTACAACAACATAGAATCCTTCTGGAACATCATTCTTGTAAGGAGTAAGGGTGCAGACTCTGCCGTTCTCTGAGAAAGAGGCACCAACACCTGTTTTCTTGCCTTCATTCATAAAGAAATGCTCCTTAATATTACCATTATTAAAATAAGAGGTATATTCGCCCGTGAGCAAACCAGACTGATAGCTCTTCTGGGTCTCTACTTTTCCATTCTTGAAATAGGTAGTAACCGCACCAATAAACTCACTTTTGGCATCATCCTTCTTGTCGATGACAGCAAAACTGCCTTCACCTTGCAGTTCACCGCTCATATAATAAGTTCTGAACTCCTTAGGTGCCGTAGTATCAGCAGGATAGAGTGCCAGGCGATAATAAGTGGCGAAAGCCTTGTTTGGCGTTACTTTCCAATTCTTATTATAATAGATGGTATCGAGCCGGTCTTGCGGTACAGGAGGCGTTTCGGGGATACTGTCCACTTGCACAGCAGCCTGATTTTCTACTTCAGCAGGGGTCTCATCCATCTGGTTCTGCAACTTGCTTACAGGTACAAACCTCTTTGCATTCTCTACCTTCTTTGCGTGCTCTACCTTCTGAGCCAGAGCAACCTGTCCCAGAGAGAGTGCAATCATCATGATGATGACAGAATACTTTTCTCTAATCATACGTATATTGTTTTAAATGCTTAAAAATCTATCTTATTTTCCGTTATATTCATCATTTTCTGACAAACACATTGCAAAAATAGAAAAATTACCGTAAATGAGCAAATTTTTGGATATTTTTTTTCTTTTAAAACTCAACTGGCTGAACCTTAGCTATCTTCATCTTCCTGAATAAGCCCATTTTTGTACTATCAGCAGCCTAAACGTTGGTTTTTCAGGTTTATTTGATATCAAAAAAATCCCTTGCAACCGCTAGAGCTGCAAGGGATTCACATTATCCACTTATCTATTTGTACCTTAAGGGTCTATTGAAGATTGGAGGCCGGCATTTAGAAACGGTATACAACGAAGCTGTTTGGCTTCATCTTCACGTTCAATACATTGCCCTGAACCTGTGCATCTGATGTAACAGGAACTACTACGTTCTTGTTGTCAATCTTGTTCTCTGCCTGGATATCATCTGCATGAAGAACAGTAACCTTACCTGGGTTCAACTTCTTCAAGCCATTGAAAGTTACGTTGATTTCCTTCTCCTCTTTAGAGGTGTTGGCAATCTTCACGATGTAGCTCTTGGTGTTCTTATCGAAGCAAGCACTGGCATAGAGACCATTCTCACCAGCTACAGCCTTGCCGTTCTCGGTAAGTTTCAATACATTGGTACCCTTGTTCTCGCCGTAGAGTTGCTGAACATAGTAGTTGGCGGAACGCACAGAACTGAGGTTATCAAACCAGATGAGGTCCGGACGCCACTGCCATCCCTCTACATGAGCGAAGAGAGGTGCATAGGTAGCCTGATAAACCACATCGGCATTGCGCTCCAAACCAGTCATGAAAGCTGCCTCTGAAAGGGCTGCCTCCCAAGAGTTTGGATCGTTCTCGGCATGAGCTGCATACTCACCGGCAAAGACCTTAGGACCCTTGCGGTCGTACTTGTCGTAACGGCTGGCATTGCTGCGGAACCACTCTGGGCTCTTGTAGTAGTGCTCATCCACCATATCTACGCCCAACTTACGCATCTGCTCCCAACCATAGTCGAAATCCTTGCCGTCGGCAGATGGACCAGATGAACCGCAGATTTTGATCTTTGGATACTTGGCATGGATCTGCTCCATGAACTTCTGCAAGCGCTCAGGATACATAGGTCCCCACTGCTCGTTACCGATACCAATCTGCTTTAGATTGAATGGTGCTGGATGACCCATATCGGCACGGAGCTTACCCCACTTGGAAGTAACAGGACCATTGGCAAACTCGATGAGGTCGAGTGCATCGTCGATATAGCTCTGGAGATCCTTGACTGCTACATGCGCATTAGGATCCTTATCATCATTCTGATACTGGCAAGCCAGACCTACAGAAAGAATAGGCAATGGCTCTGCACCAATCTTCTCTGAAAGGAGGAAATACTCATAGAAGCCCAAGCCCAATGACTGATAGTAGTTAGGGAAAAGGCGATGTGGGAAGGTATCTCTCCAGCGGTTCTCGTTCAAAGGACGGTTCTCAGGAGCACCCACAGAGTTCTTCCACTCGTAACGGGTATCGAGGTCAGTTCCCTCTACGATACATCCGCCAGGGAAACGGAAGATGCCTGGCTTCAGGTCGGCAAGATCCTGTACAAGGTCGGCACGGAGACCGTTCCAGTTGTCCTCAGGGAAGAGAGAGATGTGGTCAAGGTCTACGCTCTCAGAACCTTTCTCCAGATATACACGCATCAAGCCCTTGGCATCGGTCTGAGGAGAAGTAAGGGTAGCAGTAAGCTTCTGCCACTTGTTATTGGTGATGGTAATGACCTGCTTGGCAATGACATCATTCTTTGAATTGACAAGTTCTACACGAATCTTACCCTGCTTGCCATCGATGAGATGAAGACGGCCGTAAACAGAGAAATCGTACTTCATATCCTTCTTCAAGCCCATACCGAAGAAACCGCGGTTCTCCAAACCGGTCTGCTTCTCACGCGCACCTGCACTCTCAAGAGTTACATAATGAGGGTTGCGGTCGAAGGCTGGTTTTACATCGCTGAGGGTTACATTACCGAATGTATTCCATCCCATCAGGCGCTGTGGGAATTCGAAGGAACGGTTCTCTACCATCTCTGCATAAAGACCACCATCGGCACCGAAGTTGATATCCTCGAAGAAGATACCATACATGGTAGGCTGGATTTCTGCTCCAGGCTTGTTAGCCTGAACAGTAAACTGATGCTGTGCGAAAGCTCCGAGTGAAGACATCGCCAGCAATGCTGCTGCGAAAAATTTTGCTTTTCTCATATTGTTTGTTATTGTTTTATTTTTAGGCTGTACCTACACTTTTCCGTGATAGGTGGTGCAAAGATAAAAAAATCCACCCCGAATGAGGTGGATTTTCTGTTTAAATATATTGGATTTTCGTCCAATCCCCTGTTTTTCTTCTATTTATCTAACGGAATGAGCACGAAAGTGAAGTTCTTATCGCCATAATGGAGGCGATATTTCTCCAAAGGCCATGCACCCCAAGAGTTCTCACCTGCCACACCAGAATGCTCTGCATCGAGGAAGAGATTGGTGAATTTTGACTTCTTCAGGTTGAAACTGTGGCGCTGATCCTTGTCATCACCATCATCCAGTTCTTCTGTGTCGAAGTGGATGGCGGAAGCATAGAACGGCTTGCAGCTCTTCACCTTGAATCCGAAACCGGAAGCATCGGTCTGCTTCCACCAGCGCATATCACCCTTGGTTCCACTCTCCTGTGGACGGATGTATGGGAAGTACTGGTTGTCGGCATCATCGCTGTAGATTCCGATACGCATGCAGTCCTCACGGTCTGAATAGTTCTCGATAGGACCACGGCCGTAATACTGGCTCTTGTCCATATCGTATGGCAACTGCATCAGCATACCGAAACGGAACAGATCGCTGACCTTGGCATCATCAGAAGCATCAAACTCCTCGCTTACCTTTATCGCACCGGTGTTAGGCATGATGAGATATTCGATTTCCAGCTCTCCCTTCACCTCTGGCATATCATAGGTTGCACAGATATTGATGATATTTGCCTTCTTGTCCTTCTCAACAGCTACGCCCTTCAGGTTCATGACAGGGTTCTTCCAAACCTTGAATCTCTTCTGCAGACCTGCACCGAAATCATTATCGGTAGGAGCACGCCAGAAGTTTGGCTTCAGGGTTCCGCCCTCACCGAGGAGCGACTTGCCACGATAGGTATATTCAGAGATGAGACCGGTGTTACGGTTCACCTTCACGGTCAGGTCAGGAGTTGTGACGGTGATATCCTGCTCGCCCTTCTTGTCGATGAGCTTAGTCTTCACCTTCTTGCCATTCTGAGCTTTAGCCATGTTGTCTGCACAATGACCGCAGCACTTGCCTTCCTTCACTGCCAACTGGGCATAAGCCACAATCTGACCAGCCTCCATCAGAGGTTCAGCCTTCTTCAGACGAAAGTCGATGTTGAGGAATACCTCCTTGCCCTTTACCTTAGAAAGGTCGTAAGGGATGGTGAAGTTCTGAGTCTGCTGGGCAGCCACATCGATATCAGCGATGGCACCGTTCTGAGTCTCCACGCCATCTTCAATCAGGCTCCAAGCCAAGGCATAGTTGCTCAAATCGCGGAAGAAGTTCTCATTGTGTACGCTTACTTTGCCCTTCTCAGCATTCACCATCTTAGCCCAGATGTTCTGATACTGATAAGCTACCTCATAGGCATGAGGATTGAGCTGACGGTCAGGACCAATGATACCATTACAGTTGAAGTTGTTGTCGCTAGGGTCGTAATTGTTGTAATCGCCACCGTAGCAATATTCTATCTTGCGGAGCTCTTCATTGCTCATCTTCTCAGGATTCTTGATAGTCATCGGCTTCAAGAGCTTGCGGTGCAAGCCCTGGTCAACGAAATCCCAGTCGAAACCACCCTGGAAGATTGGATACTTGCGTACCAAGTCCCAGTATTCCTTCAGGTTACCGCCCGAATTACCCATGGTATGGTTGTACTCGCACTGGATGAGCGGCATTGGACTGTTAGGGTCCTTCGCATACTTTTCGCAAGCACTTACAGGATAATACATAGGGCAGAAGATATCAGTACCCTCGCCTCTGCGAGCCTGCTCATACTGAACCGGACGGCTCTGGTCCTGACTCTTAATCCACTTGTAAGCCTGCAGGAAGTTATCGCCCATTACAGTCTCATTACCCAAACTCCAGATTACGACACTAGGATGATTGAAGTACATGGAAACATTGTGTTGGTTGCGCTCCAGAATCTGCTTGGCAAACATCGGCTTCTTGGCAGCAGCATCATCGCCATACTGAAAGCCGTGACTCTCCTGGTTAGCTTCAGCAACCACATAGATACCATACTCATCGCAGAGTTCGTACCAGCGTGGATCATCAGGATAGTGGCAGGTACGGACAGCGTTGATATTCAGACGCTTCATAATCTTGATGTCTTGAATCATGCGCTCCATACTCAATACGTAACCTCCGTCTGGGTCAATCTCATGACGGTTGGCACCCTTGATAAGCACAGGCTGACCGTTAACAAGGAACTGCTTGTTCTTGATTTCCACCTTGCGGAAACCAACCTTGACAGGAGTCATGCTAGCCGACTTCATTGCGTCCTTCTTCTGGGCACCCATCAGAGATACCTGCAGTGTATATAAATAAGGTGTCTCGGCACTCCACTTCTGAGGATTAGCCACCTGCAGAGAGAAATTGGCTGTACCATTCTTGGCTACGCCGGTAGTGGTTGCCACCTGCTTGCCGTCCTTATCGAAAAGGGTGAAGACGAGCTTGCCATTACCCTTTACCTTAGTAGAGATATTGAGCACACCATCCTTGTAGTTGTTTACGAGATCAGGAGTAACACGGATATCCTCCAGCTGCAGTTTGGCATCGCGGGCAAAGAGATAGCTTTCACGAGCCACACCACTCAAGCGCCAGAAGTCCTGATCCTCATCCCAGGAACCATCACACCAGCGGAAGGTCTGGAAGGCAATCAGATTCTTGCCCTTCTTCAGATAAGGAGTGATATCAAACTCGGCAGCCACCTTGCTATCCTCTGCATATCCGGCAAACTTGCCGTTTACATAGAGATAGATGTTGGAAGTAACGCTACCGAAATGGGCTACTATCTGCTTGCCATCCCAGTTGGCAGGGATGTCGATGATGCGGCGGTAAGAACCAACATGGTTGTCCTTGGTAGGAACAGCTGGTGGCTGCTCATTGAAATGTCCGCGCCAGCCGAAGCCTACGTTCACATATTCAGGGTCGCCGAATCCATTCATCTCCCAGTTGCCTGGAACATTCATGGTCTTCCATTTGGAGTCATCCAGATCTTCCTTGAAGAAGTCGGTAGGACGCTGGTCGGCATTAGCCACCCAGTTGAACTTCCAGGTTCCGTCGAGCGAAAGGAAATACTTGCTTTCCGTCTTGTTCATGTGCAGGATATCCTTGCTCACGATTTTACCGTCTTTCTCAGAAACCCAGTCATCTGCCAGATAGGTGAAGAAATTGGTGTGCAACGGAAAACGATTGATGGCATTCACCTGAAGGTCGTGCCATTCTGTGTAAGTTGGCTGTTGGATGGTCGTCTTATTCAACGACTTAATGGCAGCCTTCGGTTTGGTTGCACCGAAGGTTGCCATTGCTAATCCTGCCAAACTTAATGTAACGAACAGTCTTTGTTTCATGTTTGTCAGTTATTAATATATCAGATTGAATTTACACCTTATTATATATAGGGCTATTCTATACCTTATTATATATAGGCATCTTACTTGATGGCAAGATACTTATCATATTCGCAGGCTGTAAGAAGCACAGCGCCTACACCGAAGTTTGCCTGAGAGTTGGCATCTACGGTCTGTCCTGGGATGGCTCTTTCGCCGATAGGCTGAACATAACCCACCTTGCCATCTGCCTGAATGGCTGTCTCTGTGAGATAAGTCCAGGCACGGTCGATGACCTTCTTGTACTCCTTCTTGTTGAGATAACCATTGTTTACGCCCCAAAGCATACCGTAGGTGAAGAAGGCTGTACCGCTGGTCTCAGGACCTGGAGCATGATCTGGGTCCATCATCGAACGGGTCCAGTAACCCTCTGGCTGCTGAATATCAGCCACCGCCTTAGCCAGTTTCTGGAACTTATCAACAAAGAACTGATAGTGCTTGTAGTCCTTTGGCATATCCTGGAGTACCTTAGCCAGACCTGCGAGAACCCAGCCATCACCACGAGCCCAGAAGTCCTTCTTTCCGTTGGCACTTTTGTGCTTTGGATAAACGTACTTGCCGTCACGGAAGTAGAGGTTGGTCTCCTTATCGAGCATAATCTCATCGGTGGTGAGGAGGTTATCATAGAGCTTGTCGAGATACTTGGTATCACCGGTCAGCTTATACATCTTGGTCATCACCGGCATCACCATGTAGAGGGCATCGCTCCACCACCAGTAGTCTGTTGGCTGAGAGTAAGCCTCGTAGTGCATCACTTCCTTGGCACGCTTCACCATGTATTCTGATGCAGCGGCATTGCCCTTGGCTGCTTCGATGTTATAGAGGTCGATGTAAGTCTGGAAGCAGATCTGCCAGTCGCCGAAGAGAACGTGCTGCTTGCCCTCACCGTATGGCTTGTACTTCCACTTGGCGGGGTTAGCCTCTGTAGCACCACTCCAGTCGTTGTGTTCTGCCCAACGGATGGAGTAGTCGAGCATCTTCTGGTCTTTCAGCATCTTATATACCTCCATATTGCCGGTATGATAAGCTGCATTATCCCAGAAGGCACGCACCTCAGGCTTGTTGTTAGCCTGCCAGTAGCTGTTTACTCTTGTAATGAGTTCCATCACCTGCTCATGATCCCAATTCTTGGAAGCCTTCACTTCCTTCTTATTCTGTTTCTTGACCTTGGCGGTCTTCTTGGCTGGCTGTGCTGCACTCAGAGGCAAAGCCAGGGCTGCAGCTGCCAACATCATCAATATCTTGCGCATAACAATCTATAAACTCTTAACTATAAACTCTTAACTAAAAAGATTACCACTTGTCCTTGGTGACGATATCGTCCTTCCAATGGTGATCCTTAGGGAACTGCTGATTGCTCCAAGCCTTTACCTGAGTCCAAGGCTGTGCTGCATCGGTCCAGAATGGATGGTCGGCAGGCAAGCCGAGAGGCATGAAGGCGAGGGTTGTCATATAGAGCGAACCGTTGTTGGTATACCAGTCGGCAACGTCTTTCTGGCTGTTTCCGCAGAAACCGATAGAGAGATAACCCTTCTCGTTGAAATTGTTCTGCTGGTCGAACATACGATGGAGTACCTTGGTAAGAGCTGCACGCACCTGACCGTTGGTCAAATCCTTAGGCAACTTCTGATACCATGCCATCAGAGCCAGCGGCTGCATGGTAGCCATACGGTAAGGAATACTTCTTCCGAAAGCTGGGAAGGTTCCCTCAGGAGAGATGAATCTTTCGAGAATGATGCTGTACTTCTGGCAGCGCTTCAACTCTCTGTCATAATACTTCTGATAGTCGAGACGGGAATTCACCTTGGCATCCACCATCGCCTGGAGAGTTTCCAGATACATAGGATGGAACACGTAGCTGCTGTAGTAATCGAATGCGAACGAAGGACCGTCAGCATACCAGCCATCCCCTACATACCACTCCTCTACCTTGCGGCAAGCCGAATTGACACGATATTCATCGAAATCGCCACCCGCCTTTGCCATGAAACTCTCGATGGTAGAAGAGAAGAGCAACCAGTTGGTATAAGGAGGGTCGATGTGGCGGAGCTTGGCAAACTCTGCGAGATAACGCTTCTTGGTCACCTCGTCGAGAGGCTTCCAGAGTGTATCGTAAGCACGGAGAAAGCTCTCGGCGATGTAAGCTGCATCTACCAGATTCTGACCACCGATACCCCAGCAGAGATAGTCTGGACTCTGAGGGTCAACGGCATTCTTGTAGGAAGCCAAAGCCCACTCACGCAACTGCTTGCGCTGCTTGCCCTCGGCTGTGGCATCATCCGGAAGGGTGAGCCATGGAGCCACACCTGCCATCAGTCTGCCGAAGCACTCCATATAGAGCACCTTTCTGTTGCGGTTGTCGAAGCTAGGACTGAACTCAGTCTGCATATTCTTCTGCAATTCGCCCTTAGCCATGTTTTCGAGCACAGGCTGCGCCATCTTATAGGCAAGCGAGCACCAATATTGGCGGTCGCTCTGCTGAACTGCCTTCTTCTTGGCTGAGATTCCCATAAAAGGAACCAACGCCAGGACGAGAGTCATCATGATACTTCTATATATATAATTCATAGATAGTTGTAAATTTGTTTGCTGTTATTGATAATTGTAAGTTGTAAGTTGCCTGTAGCCTCAGCTAAGCAACTGCAAATATATGAAAAATAAGTTAGAAACAAGCAGAGCGACCGTATTTTTTATTGTTTTTTCAACACTGGTGCACCGTTTTCCCAAGAAATAGGTACCCACAAGTGTCTGCTGTCACTCAAATGTTTTGAATTCCACATGTCTGCCATCCATCGGAGCCTGTGCCAGGGTTGGGAGACAAGACATCATCCACAACATCATTAATACGAATAGTTTATTTATTTTGCTGACGTTATTATTAAGTTAGTGAAAACTCTAGTTGCTTATTTCGGTTGTAAAACTGTTAAATACTGTTATTAGTCGTGAAAATCTATCATTTTTTTACACATTTCCACGACTAATAACTCATTTCCCATCACTATTCTGCGCGAAACGATGTTTTTACCCCATTTCGTGCAAAATAGCAACTCATTATTTGGTGCGAATCGTTTTTTTTAGTATCTTTGCAGTCGAGATAATCTTGTTTTCGTGTAAATTTCGCAAAACAATAATCTTGTTTTCGTGTAAATTTCATCAAACGATAATCTTGTTTTCGTGTAAGCAATGTATTTATCAAACCTATTTTAGAGAAGTTTATAATGAAAAGGAAAATATACGATAAGCTTGTCGAGTGGAAGCAACAAAGGAAAGGTGAAACCGCATTGATGGTGGAAGGAGCCAGACGTGTAGGAAAAAGCTATATGGTGGAAGAATTTGCCAAGAAGGAATATCGCAGCTATATTCTTATCGACTTCAACAGAGTCGGGGAAGATGTCAAACACCTGTTCGACATTTATCTCGACAATCTAGACATGCTCTTTATGCACCTGAGCATTTACAGTGGCAAAAAGCTATATCCTAGAGAATCACTCATCATCTTTGATGAAGTACAATTCTGTCCACGTGCACGTACAGCCATCAAATATTTGGTTGCAGACGGCAGATATGATTATATAGAGACAGGTTCATTAATCTCTATTCGAAGGAATACTGAAAACATTCTGATTCCTTCCGAAGAAGAGACCATCTATATGTATCCTATGGACTTCGAGGAATTCTTATGGGCAAATGGTGACGACATGATGATGGATTTCATCAGAAACCAATTTGCCAACAAACAGCCTTTAGGACAAGCCTTGCATCGAAAGGCCATGGATTTCTTTAGGCTATACTTGATTGTTGGTGGTATGCCACAAGCTGTCCAGAAATATATAGACACGCATAGTTTTGAAGATACAGACAGAGTAAAAAGGCAAATACTCACCTTATACCGCAACAGTATTTACGACTATGCAGGCAACTATGCAGAGAAGGTAGCAAGCATCTTTGACCAGATTCCTTCACAGCTCCAAAAGCATGAGAAAAAGTTCAAGTTGGCAGATTTAAGCAAGGATGCTAGAATGCGTGATTACGACAGTGCTTTTCTATGGCTAAAAGATGCCATGATTATCAATACGTGTTACAACACGACAGAACCGAGCATCGGACTTAATCTAAAAAGAGAAGACTCTAGTCTGAAATGCTATTTGGCAGACACAGGACTGCTTATCAGTCACGCTTTTGACGAACGAGGCATCATATCAGAAGAGTTATATCAAAAGATACTGAAGGACAAACTCGAAATGAACTCAGGTATGCTCATCGAAAACATTGTTGCTCAGATGCTCAAAGCCTCAGGTCATCATCTGTTTTTCTACTCTAACAACGACAGAGAAGACAAAGATTCAAGGATGGAGATAGATTTTCTCATTGCCAAAAGCAAGACCACATCTCGGCACAACATATCTCCTATAGAGGTAAAATCCACAGTAAGGTACACCACGACCTCGCTGACTAAATGTATAAAAAAATACGATAAGTATTTAGCAACTCCATACGTTATTCATGCAGCTGATCTGAAAATAGAAAACGGTATCGAGTATTTACCTTTATATATGGTTCCATTACTATAATGCACATTAAAAACTGGCAAAAAAATAACACGGACAAATTGAATTTGTCCGGCTCTTTTGTCCGAGCCCTTGTAATTATTTGATAAAGAACCACTTACAAGGAGCCGGACAATTTGTCCGGACAAATTCAATTTGTCCGTGTTATTTTTTTTAGAGAAGCCTGCAAGAGGTTAAGCTCTTGCAGTATACAAAACGGTGAGTTACGCAATCAAAAACTATGAGTTTTGACCCACAAAACTATGAGTTAGTTTTTTTAACATAAAGCTCTAAAGCAGCCAAAAGAGAATAAGAGAGGTTGGAACGTAAACAGTTGGGAATGAGTAGATTTGCACAAAG
>CAVBFV010000006.1:0-31747 GCA_963594575.1 Lachnospiraceae bacterium
TTGATGATGCAATTGTGCTCGCTCAGATTATTTATCTTCATATAGCTGTAGTTTTATATTTCTCGTTTTGTTTTCAGATAGCTGAGATGCAGCAAATCTCATGCAAAGATAATAGAAAATATGGAATCAGCAAAATGTTTGCGTATTTTTTATCTTGAATAGCACCAAATATGCGATTGCCTACTCAAATTCTATCAGGAAGTCTGTTAGCGATTTCTCGCTAGGAATACCCAATTTTTTGCGCAGACGGTATCTTACGCTTTCTACACCTCGTATGCTGAGATGTGTAAAGTTGGCAATATCCTTAGTGTTAAGATTTAGTCGCAGCAGGGCGCAAATCTTCATATCGTTGGCGGTAAGCTCCGGATATTTCTCGTGCAGATTTCTGAAGAAACGCTTGTGGATGAGGTCGAAGTTGTTCTGAAAGGTACTCCAGAATAAATCTGTATCCTGACTCTTCATCTGCATCAGAATCTTGTTTACATCCCGTGAGCTTAAGGTTCCCCGGTGCATTCCGCTTAAGAGTTGCTCCTTTACATCGCCCATAGAGTTTTTCAACGCGAGCATATCGAATGCGATGCTTGCTGTTTCTTTGCCTTTTATTTCCAATTCGTTTTCTAGAAGAATCTTCTGTTGTTCGGCAATAATGCGTTCCTGTTCCAGAACCTTCATCTTCTGTACCATCAGTTTTGCTTCTGCCACCTTTTGGTTGCGGCGTACAATCTTGTTTATATGCCAGCGAGTATAGCCATATACGCAGACATAGAGCAGGAAGGCATATCCAAACCATGCCCAAATAGAAAGGTAAAATGGGGCTGGGTATGAGAATTGATAGACGATAGAATCGCTCAGTACCTCTCCGCTCAGGCTCTTGACGGTTGCAGTAAAAGTATAGTTTCCGTAATCTAAGTTATTATAAGAGATGGTTGGTGAACTACTTTTCTCTGTCAGCTTTTTGCCATTTTTTGCCAGCGTATAACAAAATACCAGTTTCTCGTTATCAAAGTTTGGATAAGATAGCTTGAAGAACATATTTCCCCTTGAATCAACCTCCTCTTTATTGCTATGTATCGGCAGGTATTCCTGATGGTTGTCCTTCCCCTTGGTAGTCACCTCCTTGATGAAAATCTTATACAGATTTCTCTTTGAACGAATGTCTTTGCCATTATATCGGCCAATGCCATCGTTCAGGAAGAAATAGGTATTGGCTCCCTGCGTATACATCGCATGGCCGTAGTTGTTGATTTCTTTTCCAAAGATGGTGTTCGATATAAATGCCTTTGGGTGTCCGTTTTGTTCGTTGGATTGGATCAACCAGAAACCGTCTTTATTAAGCACCCAATATTGGTTCTTGTCAATGAACGAAGAGGTGATGATGCCGGTATTGCTGAGCCATCCGCATCCCTTGTAAGCTACAATTTCCTTTTGGATATCATCGTAAGTATATAGCCCGTTATTATAAGAGAAGACTACTCTTCCATTGATGTTCATGACGTGAAACATCTGTTCTGGCCCATTGTTGAGCGAAGGATAATATTGTACTTTTGTAAAGCGGGAAAGGTCTTTTGACAATGTGAGCCGATACAGACCTTTACTCATATGGGCTGCCCAGAGAACGCCCGTATTGTCTATTTCGAATTCTCGGATAGGAGCACTAAAGCCGTTGATATCCTGTCTGTTAACCCATCTGTTACCTTCTTTTCTGAAGAAATGAAAGATGGTGTAGGAAGACTCTATCAAGGCATGTTGCCCAAAGAGATGGTATTCTTTGAGGCAAGTACTTCCATTGATGGTATTGCTTAGATTGAAAGATTTGTCCCCAACAATGTTCTTGATACCATTATTATTGCCAACAAACACTTGGGTGTTCATCGCCGCCAAGTACCAGTTCTGGCCTTCGCATCCTGATACGTTGATGGTCTGGTGCTTCGCCATATCATATTGCCATACCGACTGGTTTGTAGCAATATACATCTGGTTGTTGGTGATACTCATGCCATACGTCATGCCGAAGCCTTCCATATTCATTACCGACAATGGTAAACCGGTATGTATCAGAGAAATGCCATTGTCAAGCGTTACCCAGAGATTCTTGCTGTTATCTACATAGAGGTTGAGAACGGTATTGTTGTGCAATCCGTTGGCTTTGTTGTAGTGCCATATTACTTGGAAATTGTTGAGATTGATAGCATAAACACCATTTTTGATGGTTCCTACGATTAGTGTGGTTGGGTTAAGAAGAGCGGTTCTGTTGACTAAAGAACGCGACAATTCTGCGTCAAGACTGGTGTGGACAGGGCTCGCCTCTGATCCTTCCATGATAAAGAATCCTTGTTTGTGCGTAATCAGCAAGGTCTTGTTCCCGGAAAGGGCGTACATGCCCATAATGTTGTCGCCATTTACTTTAGTGGCAGAGAGAACTGGCAGAAATTTTCCATTCTTGACCAAGCTTATTCCGCCGTTTACAATTTGAGCATAGACATTGTTTCTGGCAGGGTAGAACCAAAGGGGTAATTCCTTATTATTGAAATAAGGCGTAACCTGTTTGCCGTCGTAATCGAAATAAGAACAGAAAGACTGGAAATAGATATGATCCTTCACTTTAATGATATTCCATATCTCATCGTTATGCGATTTATACTGGGATGGCCACAAAGAGTGATAAGTCATACGACCTCGGTTGTCGCGTGTGAAATATCCAAAGTCAGTATAAGTTCCTACGTAGATTCTGTCTCCATCAGCAAGAACAGAGCGGATGATTCCTTTGTTGGGAAGAGCAGCATGTGTCCACTCATAGCCGTCATAGATAAGCATGCCATCGTTGTTGCCGAAATACATTGTGCCTCTATCGTCTTGGGTACAACTCCAATTTTGAATACCGAATTGGTAGGAGAACGAGTTATAATTGGTGATGATAGGCATGAAGGTTTGTGCTTTGCAGTTCTGCCCAGCAAAGCATAAAAAACATAGTATATTTATGTAGATAAATGTTAGTCGTGACATATTTCAAAGTTTAGTTGTTATTGAATCCGCATGCAAAAATACAAAAAATATGTGAATGGGCAAAGAAAAAAGGATAAAAATATGCGTATCTTTAACATTCTATAAAACAAGAAGTTAACTATTCATGCAGTAGTAATAGCGTAGTGGGCAAATAGTGTAGAGTAGTTAAAGAGTAGTCCAAAATTTGCTAATGAAACAAAAAAGTGTTTACTTTGCACCGCAATTTTAAACTTAAATAAAAGTAACGAACAAAATGATTAAATTATGAAAAAATTATTATTGCTTCTAACACTCTCTTGCTTTGCGCAATTCTCTTTTGCGCAGAATAAGGTCGTGAAAGGTAGTGTCCTAGACACATCTGGTTACCCTATTATAGGTGCGGCCATTAAGATTGTTGGCTCTAACCAAGCTACCGTTACCGATATGGATGGTAACTTTACGATCCAAGATGTTAACCCTAAGGCTACTATTAATGTATCTTACATTGGTATGCAGCCTCAGACCTTAAAGGTTACTGATAACCTGAAAGTAGTTTTGAACGATGATTTCCAGAACCTCAATGATGTGGTAGTCATCGGTTACGGTTCTGCTAAGGCCAAGGATTTGACTTCGCCTATCACCGTTATCAAGGCTGATGATATCAAGTCTACACCTTCTTCTTCTCCTATGTCTGCCTTGCAGGGTAAGGTTGCAGGTGTGAACGTCGTAAATAGTGGTACGCCTGGTGCTGGTCCTATAGTGCGTGTCCGTGGAGTCGGTTCTTTCGGAAACAGTTCTCCGCTCTATGTTGTTGATGGTATGTTCTATGATGACATCAACTTCATCAACAATGATGATATTCAGGATATGACAATTCTGAAGGATGCTTCTGCTGCAGCAATCTATGGTGTAAGAGCTGCCAATGGTGTTGTACTCATCACGACCAAAAAGGGTGTTAAGAATCAGAGTGCCAAGATTACATACGATGGATATGTAGGTATTCAGAAAGCTACAAATGTATTGAAGATGGCGAACTCTAGCCAGTATGCTACCATGTTGATGGAAGCAAACTTTGATGCTTACTCCCCAATGATCAAGAATTCTATCGACCGTTTTGGGGGTAGCTATGCTGACAGCGATTTCCATAAGTGGACTTATGGTGCAAATACCGACTGGTATGACGAACTTCTTCGTACAGCAGTAATGACCAACCACAGTATTGGTATCAGTGGCGGTAGCGATAAGTCAACTTACTCTTTGGGTATGAGCTACTTGGCACAGGATGGTATCATGGATGTGAAGAACAACTACAAGCGTCTTAACTTCCGTGCTGCCATAGATTACGATGCAACCAAGTGGTTGAAGGTAGGTTTCAATGGAGTATTCAGCCAGTCAAGCCAGATTTTGCCAAACAATACAGCATGGCAGCAAGCATTCAATACTCCTGGTTTGATACCTGTATATGATAATAACAATGAGAATGCCAAGCCAGAAAAGTATGCTTCGCCTAAGAGCATCGGATTGTCTGACAACTTCAAGAATCCTGTAGCTACAGCCAACTACTATGATTCAAAGAATGATTTGCGTCAGTATATGACCAATTTTTATGCTCAGTTGAATATCGTGCCAGAGAAGTTGACTTTCAAGACAAGTATCAACTACAACTATCAGAATATTGATGGCAGAACTTTTGTTCCTACCTACTATGTAGAAAGCAATCAGCAGAGCAATGCTACTTCTTTGACCAAGACCAATACCCAGTATAACAACTATATTTGGGATAATACCTTGACCTATAAGGATAGTTTCGGTAAGCACAATTTCGGTGCCATGCTTGGTACATCTATGCGTCAGGAAACTTATAAGAACTTGTGGGGCTCTGCTCCTAACGTACCAGAGGGCAACGATTCTTATCTGTATTTAGGACAGGGCAGCACAACAGGTATTACATTGGGTGATGACGGAACAAAGTTTAGAGGTTTGTCTTACTTTGCCCGTTTGAACTATGATTTCGACAGCAAGTATTACTTGATGTTCACGATGCGTGCTGATGGTTCTTCTAAGTATCAGGACAAGTGGGGTTACTTCCCATCAGTAGGTGCTTCTTGGGTAATTTCAGAGGAATCCTGGATGAAGAACCAGTCAATTATCGACTATCTGAAGGTTCGTGCCAGCTGGGGTAAGTTGGGTAACGACCACGTAGCAGCAAGTGATGGCTTCGCATCTATCTCCACCGGTAATAGTGCTTCTGGTGTATTCGGAAATACTGTTTTCCCTGGCTATCAGAATAATACATATTTCAGCTGGTTGCAGTGGGAGGTTGTAGATGAAATCAACGCAGGTTTCAATCTCTCTACTTTGCAGGGCCGCTTGAATATTGATGCCGACTACTTCCACAGAATGACCAAGCATGCTGTGATTTCTCCGCTGGTTTCATTTGAGAATAAGTCATTGGCTGGCAACTATGGTAAGATTTTGAATGAAGGTCTTGATTTCTCTATGACATGGAACGACCGTATAGGTAAGGACTTCAAGTATCATGCAGGTGTAAATATGTCTTTCCTTCGTAATAAGGTAAAGAGCTTGGGTGGCGCTAACATAATCAATGGTGGTAAGACTATCAATATGGTTGGCAAGGAGATGAATTCTTTCTATGGTTTCAAGGTTGTTGGTATCTATCAGACTCCAGAGGAGTGTCAGAATGATCCTATTGCTGTAGCAAACGGTTTGGAACCAGGTGACTTCAAGTATGAGGATGTAAACCATGATGGTGTGATAGACGCAGCAGATAAGCAGACATTGGGTTCTTATATCCCTAACTTCACATACGGTATCAATCTGGGTTTCAGTTACAAGAATCTCGACTTCGAGTTGAGTACATACGGACAGGCTGGTGCTCAGATGTACAACCGTAAGCGTGCTTTGAGATATGCTCAGAGTGACTTCAACTTTGATGAGGATCAGGTAAAGAACCGTTGGACCGGTCCTGGTTCAACCAACACATATCCATCTGCTAAGGCACTGATAAAAGGATGGAACGTATCAGACCAAAAAGTTAATTCTTTCTTCGTAGAGAGCGCAGACTACTTCCGTATTCAGAATGCAACTCTCGGTTACAGTTTCAAGAATATCAAGATGGGTAGCTATACCTTGCCATCAATCCGTTTGAGTGTAACAGCCGACCGCCCATTGACTCTTTTCAGTGCCAACGCTTTCACTCCAGAGTTGAGCGATGCACAGGGGTGGGATACAGAGGTATATCCATTGACAAGCACTTATACATTTGGTGTTCAAATTCAGTTCTAACTAATTAAAAAGATACAACAATGAGAATCAATAAATATATATCAGCTTTTGCTGTTGGAGCACTGATGGTTGGTGTAACTTCATGCAGTGACTATCTTGATATTGACCCAGAGAACAAAGTTCCTGAGGAGAAGGTAGATTTTACAAAGACCGATGATATGTATCAGCCTGTATCAGGTGTGTATGCAAAGTTGAGAACAGGTGGTATGCACTGGGTGATTTGGCCTTTGTCTATTGTTAGAGATGACGATGTCTGGTCAGGTCGTATTGATGACCAAGCTCCATTGGTAGACTTCGGCAATTTTAAGTACGACAATGGCTTCTGGGGCTTAAAGGAATTATGGAATCAATATTATGGTATGATTAAGGTGGCTAATTCTGCTATCGAATCATTGGAAGGATATGCCGAGAATCTGACTACTGAAGCAGACAAGAAGACCAATCGTGCTTATCAAGGTGAGGTGAAGATTCTTCGTGCTTATGCTTATTATCGTCTGACACAGGCTTTTGGTCCTGTAACTATCTTGCGTAGCAATACACAGAAGGATTTGACACGTTCAACATTAAATTCTGTAAATCGCTATATGTTGGAGGATTTGAAGTATGCAATGGAGAATGCTCCTCGTAAGCGTCCTAACCAAATGGAGCACAAGGGTGCTGTTACTGCTTACACAGCTGCGGCGTTGGCTGCCAAGATCAACCTCAATATGGGTAACTATGATGAGGTTGAAAGATTGACTGATGATATCATTGCAAATGGTGGTTTTGAGTTGTATAATGACTTTTATGAGTTGTTCAAAATTCCTGGAAAACTCTGTGATGAGTCTTTGATGGAATGTCAGTGTACAGACTTCGGTGTCGGTTCTGGTACAATGGTCGATGCTGACCAGTGGTTTGTGTTCCAGGGACCGGCTAATGATGGTAATATTTCTGGCTGGGGTTTTATTGGCCTTTACCCTGAGTTTAGAGCATGGGCTAAGAATCGTGGTGAAACAGTAAGATATACTACTTCTTTCCTGGAGGCTGGTACAACAACTCCTAGTGGTGATGTTATCCGCCCATTGAAAAACCCTACCCAGACTGATTGTTGGAATGGTAAGGCTTATACTCCAACCAACGAGTTGACTGAAGGCAGAACCAAGTATGGTAGCAATAATAACATTCGAATCTTGCGCTATGCAGATGTTCTCCTGATGAATGCCGAGGCTAAGGTCCGCTTGAACAAGAATGGTGATGCTCCATTCAATCTGGTAAGATCTAGAGCACATCTAGGCGAGTTGACCAACGTAACGGTTGATCAGATTCTTGATGAGCGTAGAATGGAACTCTGTTGTGAGTGGGGTGAGCGTTATAACGATTTGGTACGTACAGGCAAGGCTAAGACCGTGCTAGGACCAAAGGGATGGACAGAGGCTAAGACTTACTATCCGTTGCCATTCATGACCGTAAATGATAATCCAGACTTGAAGAAAGAACCAATCGAGGAATAATCAATCTCTCTTATATAAATCTATGGACTGGCTCTGTAATGGGGCTGGTCCTATAGGATGAATACTCACAATCAATGCGTTTATTATGAATAAAATCTATAGAATATTCTCTTTTCTGACATTATGCATCTTTTGTATTCTGTCTACTCATGCCCAGAAAGTGAGCGTGATGACCTTTAATATCCGATTGGATGCTGCATCAGATGGAGATAATATCTGGAACAATCGAAAAGGGGCTGTTGTTGATATGCTCAATTACTATCAGCCGGATCTTCTGGGTATGCAGGAAGTTTGCCCTAATCAAATGGATGATTTAAAATCAAAACTTCCTCAATACGGAGCACTTGGCGTAGGACGAGACGATGGTAAACATCAGGGTGAGCATAGTCCTCTATTTTATCTGAAAAGTCGTTTTAAGCTTATTAAGCATGGTGATTTCTCTTTGAGCGAGACTCCAGATGTGTTTGGTGTAAAAGGTTGGGATGCTTCTTATAATCGTGTTTGTAGCTGGGCTATCTTAGAAGATAAAATCAACCACAAGAAGATAGCTTTCTTCAATACTCACCTTGATAATGATGGGCAGATTGCAAGAAAGGAAGGTATTCGGTTGATTCTTAAAAAGATAGATGAGTGCGCTAAGGGGTTGCCTGTGATTATCACAGCTGATTATAATTGCTCTGATGGTGAACCGCCATTCATGGTGCTTCGCCAAAATGGCATGAAAAGTGTTCGTGATATAGCGCCTGTTAAATATGGTCCTAATTATTCTTGGCATGATTTCGGTCGTCTTCCTGTCGGTGAATGCCCATTGCTTGATCATGTGTTTGTGAATAAGAACGTAAAAGCTACCCGTTATCGTGTGATAGATGATAAACCGGAGAAGGTCTATCTTTCAGACCATTTTCCAGTACTGGTTGATTTAAACTATAAATAATAGCATCTACAAGAATGAAAGAATCACTCTTTTCTGATATTGTTATTTTTCTTCAAGATGTAAATTGAGGACAATCGATGAAAACTGGGTACTTGTTACGTAACAAAGTAATTAAAGTATAATAAAACATATTATATATAATAAGGTAATGAAAATCAATAAAACACTAATATCGCTCTTCATGTTGACATTGTCATGGATTTCATGTGGAGCATCTGGGGAGAATATTCCAGCAGCAACACTTCCGCCTTCAGTAAAGCAAGATAGGCCAACATCCTTTGCTAATGATAATGAAATGTTGGACTATATACAGAAAGTACACCTTAATTATATGTGGGATGGTGCGGAAAGTAATTCAGGACTGGCGCCAGAACGTATTCATCTGGATGGCATTTATCCGCAGAATGATAAAGATGTGGTTACAACCGGTGGAAGTGGATTTGGAATTGCAGGTTTACTGGTTGGTATCGATCGTGGTTTTATTGACCGTCAGGAAGGGGTAAAGAGATTTAGGAAGATAGTGAACTTCTTAGAGAATGCTGATCGTTTTCATGGTGTTTGGCCACATTGGATCAATGGTAAGACAGGCAGAATTGTTCCCTTCGGTCGAAAAGATGATGGTGGAGATTTAGTAGAAAGTTCGTTTCTTATGACTAGTTTGCTCTGTGCCCGACAGTATTTCAAAGATGGAAATGCCGAAGAGAAGCAAGTTGCTGCTAGCATTGACAAGTTATGGAAGGAAATGGAATTCGACTGGTATCGTCGTGGGGGGCAGGATGTACTTTATTGGCATTGGTCGCCTAACTATGGATGGGAAATGAACTTTCCTTTGGAGGGCTATAACGAGTGTCTGATTACTTACATTCTTGGAGCGGCTTCACCTACTCATTCTATTTCAGCAGACTGCTATCATAAAGGATGGGCTCGTAGTGGCGGAATCAAGAGTACAGCTAAGCCTTTTGGTTATGCATTGGAGTTGAAACATAATGGAGCAGAACAAATGGGCGGTCCGCTTTTCTGGGCTCAATATTCATATATCGGGCTCGATCCTAGAAATTTGTCGGATCAGTATGCCAACTATTGGAATGTAGTACAGAACCATGCTCTGAGCGATTACGAATACTGCGTTCGTAATCCTAAAGGCTATAAAGGTTATGGAAAAAAATGCTGGGGTTTGACTGCTAGCTATTCGGTTGATGGCTATTCGGCTCATGCACCAAATAATGATTTAGGTGTGATAACGCCAACAGCAGCTCTATCTTCTTTCCCATATACACCAGAACAGTCAATGAATGCCCTTAAATATTTCTATGCCAAGGGGGCTTGGATTTGGGGCAAGTATGGATTCTATGATGCCTTCTCTGAAACAAAAAAATGGACAGTGCCTCGTTATTTGGCAATAGATCAACTGACGATAGCTCCGATGATAGAAAATTATCGCTCAGGACTTTTGTGGAAACTCTTCATGAGTTGCCCTGAGGTACAAGAAGGATTAACGAAACTAGGTTTTATCTATAAATAAAAAACAAAATTATGAAAGCAAAAAACTGGATACTTTCTTTCGTAACGCTTGCCATGGGAGTAAGTCCGGCTATGGCACAGCAAACCGGAGAATATGCAAAAATGAATAAGTTCATCGATAATTTGATGAGTAAGATGACCTTACAGGAGAAGTTGGGACAGCTTAATCTTCCCGTAACAGGTGAAATAGTAACAGGACAGGCTAAAAGTAGTGATGTTGCAGGAAAAATCAAACGAGGAGAAGTTGGTGGACTCTTCAACTTGAAAGGTGTGAAGAACATTAAGGAAGTTCAAAAAATTGCAGTAGAACAAAGTCGCTTGAAAATACCACTTCTCTTTGGAATGGACGTAATTCACGGCTACGAAACCGTGTTTCCGATACCTTTCTCGTTGTCTTGTTCCTGGGATATGGAGGCAATCAAGCTGTCTGCTCAAATTGCAGCTCAAGAGGCTTCGGCTGATGGTATTAACTGGACTTTCAGCCCTATGCTTGATATTTGTAGAGATCCTCGTTGGGGTAGAATGTCTGAAGGCAATGGAGAAGACCCTTATTTGGGTTCTTGCATAGCCAAGGCTATGGTAGAAGGTTACCAAGGTAATGATTTGTCTGCACCAAATACAGTCATGGCTTGTGTCAAGCATTTTGCTCTTTATGGTGGGGCTGAGGCTGGAAGAGATTACAATACGGTAGACATGAGTAGATGGCGTATGTTTAACTATTATATGCCTCCTTATAAGGCTGCTGTTGATGCTGGTGCATTAAGTGTGATGACTTCTTTTAATGTGGTAGAAGGTATACCTGCGTCTGGTAACAAATGGCTTTTGACTGATGTGCTCAGAAATATGTGGGGATTCAAGGGAATGGTTGTAACAGATTATACGGCTATCGAAGAAATGATTGCACATGGAATGGGCAATTTGCAGCAGGTTTCTGCTATGGCGTTGAATGCGGGTACCGATATGGATATGGTTTCCGATGGCTTTGTTGGTACTATAGAAAAATCAATAAAAGAAGGAAAGGTTTCTGAGGTGACGGTTAATACGGCTTGTCGTCGTATATTGGAAGCTAAATATAAGCTAGGTCTGTTTGATGATCCTTATAGATATTGTAGCGAAAAAAGGGCAAAAAAAGAAATCTTTACACCAGAGCACAAGGCTATCGCTCGTAAGATTGCTGCAGAAACCTTTGTTCTGTTGAAGAACGAGGGTAATCTTTTGCCTTTGCAGAAAAAGGGTAAAATTGCTTTGGTTGGTCCTTTGGCAGATACTCGTAGTAATATGTCGGGAACATGGAGCGTTGCTGCCCGATTGAATGATAATAAAACTGTGCTTCAGGCTTTTAAGGAGGCTGTAGGAAATAAAGCAGAAGTACTTTATGCTAAAGGCTCTAATCTGTTGTATGATGCAAAGAGAGAGGCTGATGCTACTATGTTTGGAAGAGAAATGCGTGATCTGCGATCTGCAGAAGAGATGTTGAAGGAGGCAATTGCTGTAGCTAAACAGGCTGATGTTATTGTTGCTGCTGTGGGCGAGTCTTCAGAAATGAGTGGTGAATGTAGTAGTAGAACTAATTTGGAAATACCTGATGCTCAGAAGAATTTGTTGGCTGCTCTTAAAAAAATGGGCAAGCCTATTGTGCTTGTTAATTTCTCAGGAAGAACTACTGTGATGACTTGGGAAAAGGAGAACTTTCCTGCTATCTTGAATGTCTGGTTTGGTGGATGTGAATCGGCTGATGCTATTTGTGATGTCTTGTTTGGTGATAAGGTTCCAAGTGGTAAACTGACAGCCACTATGCCAAAGAGTGTAGGGCAAATTCCTCTCTTCTACAATCATTTGAATACAGGTAGACCGCTTGAGGATGGAAAATGGTTTATGAAGTTCCGCAGCAACTATTTGGATATAGATAATGAACCGTTATATCCATTCGGTTATGGACTTTCATATACCACATTCCGCTACGGAAAGCCATCTCTTTCTAGTACAATTCTTTCTGAGAATGGTAAGATTCTGATTTCGGTAGATGTCACAAATACTGGTAATTATGATGCAGATGAGATAGTTCAACTTTATATCCGCGATTTGGTAGGAAGTGTGTCTAGACCAGTGAAGGAATTGAAGGGTTTTGAAAGAATCTGTTTGAAGAAAGGCGAGACAAAAACAGTTACCTTTACTCTTACCCCTGATGATTTGAAATTCTATAATCAGGAATTGGAATATAAGTATGAACCTGGAGAATTCGAGGTAATGGTTGGTCCAAACAGTAAAAATGTACAGACTCTAAAGTTTGAATTAAAATAATGTTAGTTATGAAAAAGAGAATCTTCTTATTGTTTATAGTTACGGCATTTGTCCTCATGGGGGCAAATGCTGCTAAGGTCGTTAAAATATTAGCTATCGGAAATAGCTTTTCGGAGGATGCTATTGAGCAGAATTTGCACGAATTAGCTGATGCTGATGGGGTGAAAACCATTATTGCTAATCTCTATATTCCGGGATGCTCTCTGGAACATCATATGAAGTGTGTCAATGAGGATTCAAAATCTTATCGCTATCGCAAAATAGGGGTAGATGGTAAAATGCAGCAAATAGATAAAGAGCAGGTGTCAAAGGCGTTGGCAGATGAGGAATGGGATTATGTAAGTGTACAGCAAGCTAGTCATTTCTCTGGTGTTTACGATACTTATCAGCCATATTTGAAAGAGTTGGTTGCCTATGTCAAGACGCATACTTCACCAAAAACAAAGATTGTGTTTCATCAGACATGGGCGTATGCTAATGATTCTAAGCATGATGGCTTTGTAAAGTATGGTAATAATCAACTGATAATGTATAATTGCATCTTAGATGCTACCCGCAAAGTTATTCATGATTGCCATCCTGATATTCTTGTTCCTGCAGGTACGGCCATTCAGAATGCGCGTACATCTTATATTGGCGACAGAATGAATAGAGATGGGTATCACCTCAATTTGACTTATGGTAGATATACTGCTGCATGCACTTGGTATCAAGCTATTTTTAAAAAGTCGGTTGTGGGAAATAAATATTTGCCTATGGGAATGACAGAAGCCGAACGTACTGTAGCACAGAAGTCTGCTAGAGCTGCTGTTAAACATCCTTTTGTGATTACAAAGATATAAAGCAACTCTTATTTTTCCTTCAAATACCCTCTTATATATAAATAGGTGTAAATCTCTGCTTGTTTTTCTCTAAGCAGAGATTTTTTGCAAAGTCAACGTGGCAAATGTCGGTCGAATCGGCTTTTTTTAAGTTCTTTAACCTAAAAAGCTTTTAAAAAGAAAGAATAATACCTAAGAATCTTTGCTATAAAACATATTTTTCGTAACTTTGCGGCGGTTTTGGGAGAATGATGATTTCTTCTGTCAACCAAGGTAAAAAGGTAAAGAGAAATTATTCACAACTTAAATACATTTAAAATAAAATGGCAAAGTTTGATAAGTCAGTTTTAGCAAAGTACGGAATCACAGGTACAACTGAGGTTCTCTACAATCCTTCTTATGAGGTATTGTTCAATGAGGAGACTAAGGAAGGTCTCGAGGGTTTTGAGGTTGGTCAGGAGACTGAGCTCGGTGCAGTTAACGTAATGACTGGTATTTACACTGGTCGTTCTCCTAAAGACAAGTTCATCGTTGACGATGCTACATCTCACGACACTGTATGGTGGGATTCAGAGGAGTATCACAACGATAACCACAAGGCAACTCCAGAGGCATGGAACGCCGTTAAGGAGATCGCTAAGAAGGAGCTTTCTAACAAGAAGTTGTTCGTAGTAGATGGTTTCTGCGGTACACACAAGGATACACGTATGAAGGTACGTTTCATCGTTGAGGTAGCATGGCAGGCACACTTCGTAACAAATATGTTCATCCGTCCTCAGAACGAGGCTGAGTTCGATCAGGAGCCAGACTTCATCGTTTACAATGCTTCTAAGGCAAAGGTTGAGAACTGGAAGGAGTTGGGTCTCCACTCAGAGACAGCCGTTGTATTCAACGTAACTTCTAAGGAGCAGGTTATCATCAACACATGGTATGGTGGTGAGATGAAGAAGGGTATGTTCTCTATGATGAACTACTTCTTGCCATTGAAGGGTATGGCTTCTATGCACTGCTCTGCCAACACAGATATGAACGGTGAGAACACTGCTATCTTCTTCGGTCTTTCTGGTACAGGTAAGACTACATTGTCAACAGACCCTAAGCGTAAGTTGATCGGTGACGATGAGCACGGATGGGACGACGAGGGTGTGTTCAACTTCGAAGGTGGTTGCTACGCTAAGGTTATCAACCTCGACAAGGAGTCTGAGCCAGACATCTACGGTGCTATCACACGTGACGCTCTTCTCGAGAACGTAACTGTAGCTAAGGATGGTAAGATTGACTTCGCAGATAAGACTGTTACCGAGAATACTCGTGTATCTTATCCTATCTACCACATCAAGAACATCCAGCGTCCATTCTCTCAGGGTCCAGCTGCTAAGCAGGTTATCTTCCTCTCAGCAGATGCATTCGGTGTATTGCCACCAGTATCTATCTTGAACGCTGAGCAGACTAAGTATTACTTCCTCTCTGGCTTCACAGCTAAGTTGGCTGGTACAGAGCGCGGTATCACCGAGCCTACTCCAACATTCTCTGCTTGCTTCGGTCAGGCATTCTTGGAGTTGCACCCAACTAAGTACGCTGAGGAGTTGGTAAAGAAGATGCAGAAGTCTGGTGCTAAGGCATACTTGGTTAACACAGGTTGGAACGGTACAGGCAAGCGTATCTCTATCCGCGATACACGTGGTATCATCGACGCTATCCTCGACCACTCAATCGACGCAGCTCCTACAAAGACTATCCCATTCTTCAACTTCGTAGTTCCTACACAGTTGGAAGGCGTAGATCCTAAGATCCTCGATCCACGTGATACATACGCTGAGGCTTCTCAGTGGGAGGAGAAGGCTAAGGATTTGGCTGCTCGTTTCATCAAGAACTTCAAGAAGTATGAGACAAACGAGGCTGGTAAGGCTCTCGTTGCTGCTGGTCCACAGCTCTAATTCGACATTTCGAATTTATACTAAATATGGAATCCCGTTTCTCGCAAGAGAAGCGGGATTTCTTCGTTTTTACGCCTCGAAATCACTAAAAAACTTAAAAAATGCGCCTAAAAATGAATAATTTGCATAATAATAAGGAGAAAAGGTCGAGTTTTTAAAGAATTCTCAGTAAATTTGCAGCTAAAAATAAAATAGGATAGAATGAAAAGGAAGTTTTTTGCTTTCATAGCGCTGATTACAGCTACGCTCTCGCTCTCTTCTTGCTTGAGCAGCGATGAAACAACAGTAGAATATACACATGATACAGCCATCACGGCTTTCTCGTTGGGTAGTCTTGACAGATATACCAAAACGAAGGCAGGTAAAGATACCTTGCTCAAGGCTAATGTGACGGGCTCTGACTATAAATTTTCCATAGATCAGGTACAACGCTTGATTTATAATGTAGATTCCTTGCCTTGTGGGGTGAGGGATACTGCCATATTGGCTACTATCAGCAGCAAGAATAGCAGTCCTATCCTTCTGATGGATATCAACAAGACTGATTCTGTCGCAGGTTACTACTCAAGCTCTGATTCCATCAACTTCTCAAAGCCTCGCTTTATTAGAGTTTACAGCAGCGACTACTCTGCCTATGCCGAGTATAAGGTTATCGTAAATGTACATAAGGAGTTGCCTTATGAGTTTAAGTGGCATGAGCTGGCTCAGAACAACAGTCAGTTGGCAGCGTTCTCTGATCTGAAGGCTGTAGCTTGTGGTGATGATATCTATGTATTCGGCAAGACTGCCGAGGGTACTGAGGTGCTGAAGTCAGCCATCAATGATGGCAACGCCTGGTCATCTATTATGATGAACGTAAGCTTAAGTAGTGACGCTTATCAGAGTGCAGTAGCGCTGGATGGCAAACTCTATATTTCAGATGGCGGCAAGGTTTATGCTTCTGCCGATGCAAAAGCATGGACATTGGTTTCTGAAAATGCAGGTATCAAGCAGCTAATTGGTGCAAGCAGCAAGTATCTCTATGCATATACTGCTGCAGGTATCTCTGTTTCAAAAGATCAGGGTGCCAGCTGGGAGGTAGAGAAACTTGATAAAGATATTGCCTATTTGCCAACTCACAATGTCTCAATGAATGTGGCTGGCGTACTCTCTGCAAAAGATGTGGAGAACGTAATGCTGCTGGGTACTCGTGACAAGGCTTCGAAAGATACGATTGCCACCACATGGTTGCGCACGGTAGACTATGGTGCAAATGCTGAAGACGGACAGTGGAACTATCTGGAAATCGAAAAGAATCAGATGCCTTGGATGGATCAGGTTATCACCTGTGCTGCCGATACAGGCTTCGTGGCTTTAGGCAGCAACGGCAAATGGTATAAGAGTCAGGATGCAGGTTTGACTTGGACTCAGGACAAGAAGGTAGCTCTGCCAGGTGAGTTTGATACTGCTGCCCGTTTCGCTTTCTGCCGTGACAATCAGCATTATTATTGGATTATCAGAAACGGATACGTATGGAGAGGACGTTTCAACATAGATGGTTGGAGGAACAAGGAAGATTAATCATCCTGCTTGCCTTCTTAACTCTGGGCTGTTTGGCGGTTCGTGCACAGGACGATCCGCAATATCGCATGGAAATAGGTGCCGGTGTAGGTGTAATGACCTATGAAGGTGACTTTAACGGAAATGTGCTTAGCGACATGCAGCCTGCCGGTTTCCTGGTGGGAAGATACAATTTCGACCCCTACAAGGATTTGAAACTGAGCGTGGGCTTTGGAAAGATAAAAGGTTCTTCGGCAAATGTGGATACTTTCTATCCTGATTATGCGGAGAATCCCTATTCCTTCAATTCTACGCTGGTTGATATGAATCTGGTGTTTGAGTACAACTTCTGGCCCTACGGAACAGGCAGAGACTATCGTGGAGCTCAGCGTCTGGTTCCTTATATACTGGGTGGCTTGGGAGCAACCTATGTAAAAGGTAGCGAAAAAAATGTATTTACAGCCAACGTGCCTTTAGGCATCGGCGCAAAATATAAAGTAAACGAAAGGTTGAACTTGGGATTGGCCTGGACTTTCCATTTCTCGCTCAGCGATGAACTGGATGGTGTGAAAGACCCTTACTGGGTAAAGAGCAGTGGCATTTTCAAGAATTCCGACTGCTATTCTACCATAGCCGTTTCGGTGACCTATAGTTTCAGTGCAAAATGTAGAACTTGTAATAAAGAAGAATGATGGACAACTTAGATATGAACAGGATTCCTGCGCACATCGCTATCATTATGGATGGCAATGGTCGCTGGGCAACAGAACGAGGCAAAGAACGTAGCTACGGCCATCAGGCTGGAGTAGATACTGTGCGCCGTATTACATCGGAGTGTACCCGGTTGGGTGTGAAATATCTCACCCTCTATACATTCTCTACCGAGAATTGGAACCGTCCTGCCGATGAGGTTGCTGCCTTGATGGGACTGGTACTGACTTCGCTCGAAGATGAAATCTTCATGAAGAATAATGTCCGCTTCCGTGTGATAGGCGATTTGAAACGCCTGCCACAACAGGTGCAGGACAAGCTTCAGGAGACCATGGACCATACTGCGAAGAACGATGCTATGACTATGGTTGTGGCATTGAGCTATTCTTCACGTTGGGAAATCCTGAATGCTACAAAGAAAATGGTAAAAGAAGCGCTCGAGTCTGGTTCAACCTATGAGCAGATAGAGGATAAACTGACAGAGGAGAACTTCGAGAAGCATCTTGAGACCAGTTTCATGCCAGATCCTGAACTTCTGATACGTACAGGAGGTGAACTCCGTATCAGCAACTATCTTCTTTGGCAGATAGCTTATTCAGAGTTGTATTTCTGTGATACCTTCTGGCCAGACTTCAATGAAGAAGATCTGCACAAGGCAATAGCAAGTTATCAGAACCGCCAACGTCGATTTGGAAAAACCGAGGCACAGGTGGAAGAGGAGGAGAAATAGGCAAACCTCATACAAGCATAGAAAAATCATATTATATATAATAAGGTATAAATGAATAGATTTAAAAAGATTTTCATCCTGCTGTTCGGCGTAATGGCATGCATGCAGATTCAGGCACAAGATAAAATCGTAAACCCTGACATCTCTTATGCTGGTACACCTCGTACCCTTAAGATTGGTGGTATCAATGTTTCGGGTGTTGAGGGCTACGAAGACTATGTTCTCACAGGTATCTCAGGTCTCAGTGTGGGCGATGAGATTACTGTGCCTGGCGACGAGATTACCAATGCCGTAAAGCGCTACTGGAAACATGGACTCTTCTCGAAGGTGGCTATCGCTGCCGACTCTATCGTAGGTGAGAAGCTTTATCTCCATATCTATCTTGCGGTTCGTCCACGTATCTCTAATATCAACTATGTTGGTTTGAAGAAGAGCGAGCGTGAAGATATGGAGCAGAAGTTGGGTATGGTAAAGGGCACTCAGGTAACTCCGAATATGCTCGACCGTGCCAAGATTCTTGCCAAGAAGTATTTCGATGATAAGGGCTTCAAGAACGCTGATATCCAGATTAACCAGCGCGATGATATTGCCAACAAGGGACAGGTAATCCTGGATGTTGTTGTTGACAAGAAAGAAAAAATCAAGGTACATCAGATAACAATCGATGGAAACGAACAGCTTTCTGACCGCAAGATTAAGGGTGGACTCTTCTCGAAGGGTGCTTTTGCCAAGACGCATGAGGCTGGTAAGTTCGCTACTTTCTTCAAGTCGAAGAAGTTTACCCCTGAGCGCTGGAAGGAAGATAAGCAGAAACTCATCGACAAATATAATGAGTATGGTTTCCGTGATGCTCAGATTCTGGAAGATAGCGTGAGCAACTTCGATGAGAAGCACGTTAATATCTACATCAAGGTAGATGAAGGTAAGAAATACTATATCCGCAACATCTCCTGGGCAGGTAATACCGTTTACTCTTCAGCTTATCTCGAAGCATTGCTCGGCATGAAGAAGGGCGATGTATATAACCAGAAGATATTGGGTAAGCGCCTGAATGAAGATGATGACGCTGTTTCTAACCTCTACTATAATAATGGTTATGTGTTCTCTCGTATCGAACCGACTGAAATCAATATTGATGGCGATTCTATCGATTTGGAGATGCGCGTAACAGAGGGACCTCAGGCTTATCTGAGCCATGTACGTATCAATGGTAATACCCGTCTTTACGAAAACGTAGTGCGTCGTGAACTTCGTACCAAGCCAGGCGACCTTTTCTCTAAGGATGCTCTGATGCGTTCGGCTCGTGAACTTGCTTCTATGGGACACTTTGATCCTGAGAAGGTTAGCCCGGATGTAAAGCCTAATCCTGAAGATGGTACGGTTGATGTAAACTGGAACCTGGAGCAGAAGAGTAACGACCAGATTGAGTTCTCACTCGGTTGGGGTCAGACGGGTGTCATCGGACGTGTGGGCTTGAAGCTCAACAACTTCTCTATGGCAAACCTCTTCAACAAGAACAAGGAGCATCGTGGTATCATGCCTATCGGTGATGGTGAGGTGCTGAGTATCGGTGCACAGACCAATGGTACCTATTATCAGAGCTATAACGTAAGCTACTCTACCAACTGGTTTGGAGGCAAGCGCCCTATCCAGTTCAGCGTAGGTGCATACTACAGTAAGAGTACCGACGTGTCAAGCAACTATTATAATAGTGCTTACATGAACAACTATTACAGCTATATGTATGGTTACGGTTCTAGTTACTATAACAACTACGAGAATTATTACGATCCAGACAAGTACATCCAGATGGTGGGTGTGAGCCTCGGTTGGGGTAAGCGCCTCCGTTGGCCGGATGATTACTTCACCTTGTCTGTGCAGTTGGCTTACCAGCGCTACATGATGAAGAACTGGAGCTATATGCTGATGACCAACGGTAATGCGAACAACTTGAACTTGACCATCGCATTGAACCGTACATCAACCGATAACCAACTCTTCCCACGTCGTGGTTCAGAGTTTGAGGCAAGTGTCAACCTTACTCCACCATGGAGTGCGTTCGACAACAAGGACTACAAGAATCTTGCCAACGATTCTAAGTCGCCAACCTATTCTGCTGAGCAGCAGGAGAAGTACAGATGGATTGAATACCACAAGTGGAAGTTCAAGGCAAAGACTTATACTGCACTCACAGAGGGTCAGAAGTGCTTCGTATTGATGACCCGTGTAGAACTCGGTTTGCTCGGTTCTTATAACAAGTATAAGAAGAGTCCGTTCGAGACCTACTATGTGGGTGGTGACGGTATGAGTGGATACTCATCATATTATGGTGAGGAAACTATCGGACTCCGCGGTTATGAGAATGGTTCTGTATCTTACAGTCCTACAACCGGTTACTATGCTTATGCATACGACCGCTTCTCATTGGAGCTTCGCTATCCATTCCTCTTAGGTAATACAACCATTTACGGTTTGACCTTCGTAGAGGCTGGTAACGCCTGGTATGAAACCAAGAAGTTCAACCCATTCAGCATGAAACGTAGTGCCGGTGTCGGTGTACGTATCTTCTTGCCTATGGTTGGTCTGATGGGTATTGACTGGGCTTACGGTTTCGATACCGTATGGAATGGTAGCTCATATAAGAAGGGTGGAAGTCAGTTCCACTTCATCTTAGGTCAGGAATTCTAAAAATGGGTTTTATGAAGAAAATAGTATTGATGCTGATGATGGCTGTAGCAGCCATCTCAGCACATGCACAGAAATATGCATTGATAGATATGGAGTACATCTTGAAGAATGTACCCGCTTATGAGCGTGCCAACGAGCAGCTGAATCAGGTAAGCCGCAAATGGCAGGCTGAGGTAGAAGCTCTTAATACGGAGGCAAGCACCATGTATAAGAACTATCAGAACGAGGTAGTGTTCCTTTCTCAGGAGCAGAAGAAGGCTAAGCAGGATGCCATCATGCAGAAAGAAAAGGAGGCTAGCGATTTGAAGAAAAAATATTTTGGTGCAGAAGGCGACCTTTATAAGATGCGTGAGGCATTGATGGGCCCTATTCAGGAAGAGATTTATACAGCCGTAAAAGAGATTTCTGACCTGCGCGGATATTCGCTTGTTCTCGATAGAGCTAGCAACAGCGGCATCATCTTTGGCTCTCCTAAGATAGATATTAGCAACGAAGTGCTCCAAAAATTAGGTTATTCCAAATAATAATTGTATATTTGCAGCCGATAAGTACATGTACCAATAATTGGCAGCATGAAAACATCATTTAGAAATTAATAATTAAAAAGAATAGAACAATGAAAAAGCTTATTTTAATGTTGATGCTCTGTGCACCAATGACTATGATGGCTCAGAAGTTTGGTAAAGTAAATACTCAGCAGATTATGCAGTCTTTGCCAGATGTAGCTAAGGCTAATGGCGAGATGGAAGCTCTCCAGAAGCAGAAGGAGAATGACTTGAAGTCTATGCAGGATGAGTTCCAGCGTAAGGCTGACGAGTATCAGAAGGGTGCCAGCACAATGAACGCTACAGCAAAGCAGCAGAAGGAAACTGAGTTGCAGACTCTTCAGCAGAAAATTCAGCAGGCTTACCAGGATGGTCAGCAGGAGTTGCAGAAGAAGAGCAGCGAACTCATGCAGCCTATCGTAGCAAAGGTACGTACAGCTATCGAGGCTGTAGGCAAGGCTGGCAACTACACCTTCATCTTCGAGGATGGTGCAGCTGTATATACTGGTACTAACGTAGTAGACGTTACTAAGGAAGTACAGGCTAAGATTAAGTAATCAAGGCAAATAAAAAGAAAATAGATTGAGGGCAGGCAGAAGTGCTTGCCCTTATTTCTCATTTTTAATAACGAGGTATTCATAAGGTATTCATCATAAACGGTATCACTCATCATGAAAAAGAATCTCTTATTCATGGCTTTTGCTCTCATCTCTTTGACAGTTTCAGCCCAGCATACAACGCCTGCTGCAAAGGTTCAGCAACAACAGATTGCTGTATCTGCACCTTTGCGTTTTGGCTACTTTAGTTTTGATAAGGTTTTTCATACTATGCCTGGCTACGCTATAGCCAAGCATAATATGGATGAACTCCGTGAGAAATACGATGCAGAAACGAAGCGTGTAGAAACAGAGTTTAATGCTAAGTATGAGGAATTTCTTGATGGACAGCGCACTTATGCCAAGACAATTCTGGAGAAACGTCAAGCTGAATTGCGTGAATTGATGGAGAAGAATATTGCCTTCAAGGCTGAGGCTACCCGCCTTTTGCAGCAAGCAGAGAATGATGCTTATGCTCCGCTCAAAGCAAAAATAAACGAGGAAGCCAAAAAGATTGGCAAGCAGAAGGGTTTTGCCTTTATCCTCAATACAGACAATAACGCAGCTCCTTATCTCAACGAAGAGATGGGGGAGGATATTACAGCTTTGCTGGAGGAGACTTTGAAATGATGTTGCCTTCTAATCCCGGTCCAATCGGTGTCTTCGATTCTGGTTATGGCGGACTGACCATTCTGCATGGGTTGCGCCAGACGATGCCTCAGTATGATTATATGTACTTGGGTGATAACGCTCGTGCCCCTTATGGTTCGCGTTCATTTGAGGTGGTTTATAAGTTCACACGCCAGGCTGTGCTTAAACTTTTCTCTATGGGGTGTCATCTCGTCATTCTGGGGTGTAATACGGCTTCGGCTAAGGCTCTCCGTTCTTTACAGCAGCGCGATATTCCAGAGTTGGATCCCAGCAGAAGAGTTCTGGGTATTATCCGTCCTACAGCCGAAGTAATCGGTACTATCACCAAGAGTAATCACGTAGGACTTCTGGCTACTGAAGGTACTATCAAAAGCCAAAGTTATAATATGGAAATATCTAAACTTTGGCCAGAGATTCAGGTGAGTGGCGTGGCTTGTCCGCTTTGGGCTGCCATCGTGGAAGCCAATGAAGCGGATAGTCCGGGAGCTGATTACTTTGTAAAGAAACGCATCGACCAGCTGATGCTGAAGGACGCTGATATTGATACCATTATTTTGGGTTGCACGCATTATCCACTTCTTATGAGCAGCATCGTGAAGAATCTTCCTGATGGCGTAAGAGTGGTTCCGCAAGGACAATATGTGGCAAACAGTCTGAAAGATTATCTGAACCGCCATCCGCAGATGGAACAGATGATAACCAAAACAGGCTCTTGCCGATATCTCACAACAGAAAGTGAGGATAAATTCAAGGAATCTGCACAGATTTTCCTTCATGAACAGGTGGAGGTTACACATGTAGATCTTGAATAGTTTATAGTTAATAATTTATAGTTAATAGTTATGCAAGAAACAAGACAAAACCGTATATCAAGACTTCTCCAGAAGGAGTTGAGTCTTATCTTCCAGTCACAAACTCGCATGATGCATGGTGTGATGGTAAGTGTTACTAAGGTTAGAGTAAGTCCAGATCTCAGTATCTGTACTGCTTACTTGAGTGTGTTCCCTTCTGAAAAGGGAGAGGAAATTTTGAAGAATATCAATGCAAATGAGAAGACGATCCGTTTCGACTTGGGTAAAAAAGTAAGAAACCAGTTGCGTATCATTCCAGAACTTCGTTTCTTCCTTGATGATAGTCTCGATTATTTGGAGCACATTGATGAACTCTTGAAAAAGTAAAAGAGTAAAGAAGTAAAAAGACAAGGGAGTTAAGACGGCAATTCTTGACTCCCTATACTATTATATGAATAAGGTAAGATAGAATTATGAATTTCCCATTCTTTATAGCTCGCAGGTATCTTTTCTCTAAGAAGAGTACGCACGTTATCAACGTCATCAGTTCTATTTCTGTAATAGGTGTGGCGGTAGCTACGATGGCTCTGGTCATCGTTCTGAGTGTTTTTAACGGCTTCCATGACCTGGTAGCTTCACTCTTTACGAGTTTTGACCCACAACTCAAGGTTGTGCCTGTTGAGGGAAAGACTGCACCAGCAGATGATCCTATTCTTACTAAGATTCGTCTTTTGCCGCAGGTGGATGTTGCGACAGAAACCGTAGAAGATCAAGCTCTTGCAATCTATAATGATCATCAGGCTATGGTGAAAATCAAGGGTGTAGATGATAATTTTGCAGAACTTTCTCATATTACAGATATTTTATATGGTGATGGCTCTTTCTCCTTGCATGCTGCCAATCTGGAATATGGAACAGTAGGTATCCGTCTTGCCCAGAATTTAGGCATAGGAGCACAATGGGATGGTTTCCTGAAAATCTATGCTCCTAAAAAGGAAGGACAGCTGGATATGACTAACCCTGGTGATGGCTTTGTAGTTGACTCGCTCAACTCTCCTGGCGTACTTTTTGCCGTCAAACAGGCTAAGTATGATAAAAACTACATCATCACTTCTATTTCATTTGCCCGTAATCTCTTTGGTCAGCAAGGTATGCTCTCTGATTTGGAATTACGCTTGAAACCGGGTAGCAATCTGGATGCTGTAAAGGCTGAGATGCAGCAGATAGCTGGTAATAAATATAAAGTGCTTGACAGATTTGAACAACAGGAAGATACCTTTAAAATTATGTCGATAGAGAAGATGATTGCTTATATCTTCCTGACCTTTATCTTAGTTGTTGCATGTTTCAATATCATCGGCTCGCTTTCTATGCTTATTATTGATAAGAAAAATGATGTAGTGACTCTTCGTAATCTTGGAGCTAACGATAAGCAGATTACCAGAGTATTTCTTTTTGAAGGTAGAATGATAGCTGTGATAGGTGCTGTTATCGGTATTGGATTAGGCTTGCTCCTCTGCTTTTTGCAGCAGCAATATGGATTTGTACGTCTGGGAGATTCTGAAGGCTCCTTTATTGTTGATGCTTATCCGGTAAGTGTCCATTACTCAGATGTTGCCATTATCTTCGTTACTGTAATTGCTGTAGGTTGGCTTGCTGTATGGTATCCTGTAAGAGCGCTGAGTAAAAGGCTTTTGAGTTAAACCTACAGAATTTCTTATACTTGGGCGCATATACTAAAAGAAATGGCATGAATCTTTCATGGGGGATTCATGCCATTTCTTGTTCTAATTGATTTTTTATTTTTTCCTGATGAGTGTAAGACCATCGCGTAGTGGTAAGATAACAACCTCTACCCTAGGATCTTTTGCTATTAAATCATTGAAAGCCCGAATGCCTTGAGTCTGGTGGTCTCGGTCGTAGGCAGGATCGATGACGTGACCATCCCAAAGAGTATTGTCTGCAAGGATGTAGCCTCCAGGGTTCAGGATGCTCATAACCATTTCATATGTTTCTATATAGGTACGCTTATCGCCATCAACAAAAGCCATATCGAATTTTACGCCTAGTTGGGGCGCTTCAATGTTGGCATCACCGATGCGGAAGTCTATCTTATCGGCAACATTCGAACCTTCTATCCAGGGACGGGTAAAATCTTCCATCTCATCATTGATTTCGAAAGTGTAGAGTTTTCCACCTTCCTGCAATCCCTGGGCAAGGCAGATGGCACTATAGCCACTAAATGTGCCTACTTCCAGAATGTTCTTCGGGCGAATCATCTCTACAAGCATCTTGAGAAGTCTGCCCTGGATATGGCCGCTAGCCATACGTCCATGGATAGTATGTATATTGGTGGCGCGGTAAAGTCGGTACAGATAATCGCCTTCTGGGTCTATATGCTGGCTGATATATTTGTCTATGAGTTCTGTCTCTGTCATAATCTTATGGATTTAGAGTAGCGGGAATCTTACTCTTCTGTTTCTTTCTGTGCTAAGATTCCTGAAATGGCAAGTTCGTAAGAAGCCAGACCGAAACCGCAGATTACGCCCAGGCAAGCACAGGAAATATATGAATGATGGCGGAACTCTTCACGTTTATGCACATTAGAGATGTGTACTTCAACGCAAGGGCATTTCAAACTGCGAATACAATCCTGCAAGGCGATGCTGGTATGAGTATAAGCGCCAGCATTGAGTACTACACCATCATAGGAAAAACCTACTTCCTGCAGCTTGTTGATTAACTCGCCTTCAATGTTGCTCTGAAAGTACTCTATCTCAATATCAGGGAATTTCGCTTTCAGCTTAGGCAGATAACTCTCGAAAGAATTGCTACCATAAATACCCGGTTCTCTTACACCAAGAAGGTTCAAGTTTGGACCATTAATAATTTGTATCTTCATATTTACTTGATTTTTAATCGTAATCCATATTTTTTTTGTATCTTTGCGGCAGAGATCTTTTATGCTCTCCTGTCTTATGCAAAGACGATGCAAAGATACAATAAATTAAGGAAACTGACAAAAAATGAGGAATGAAATTATAAAGAACTATATGAGATACCTCAAGTTGGGGCGTAATTTCTCCAAAAATACGTTGGATGCCTATTACCATGACTTGAATTTTCTCTTGGAGTATGCTGATAAGAACAATTTGGTGCTGACGGAAATGAAATTGGAAGACTTGGAGAATTTTTCTGCAAGTTTGCATGATCGTGGTGTTTCTGCTCGTTCACAAGCTCGGATTTTGAGCGGAATCCGTTCTTTCTACCGTTATCTGGTGCTTGAGGATTATATAAAAGACGATCCGACCGAATTACTGGTTTCTCCCCAAATAGGAAAGCATTTGCCGGAGTATTTATCTGTAGAAGAGGTTGACATGCTTGAAGCGGCTATCGATTTGGAAAAATGGGAGGGACAGCGTAATAAGGCGATTATAGAGACCCTGTTCTCCTGTGGCCTTCGCGTTTCGGAACTTGTGAATCTAAAGAAAAGCGATGTGTTTGAAGAAGAAAAGTTTATTAGGGTCATAGGTAAAGGTAACAAGGAACGCATCGTTCCTATTTCTGGTAAAGCTCTGAAAGAAATCAACTTGTGGTATATAGACCGGAATCTGATGACAATCAAGCCAGGTGAGGAAGACTATGTCTTCTTGAATCGTAGAGGTGCTCATCTCACACGCAATATGATACTTATCATGATTAAAAATGCGGCTTATGATGCAGGAATCAAGAAAACCATTTCTCCTCATACTTTACGCCATAGTTTTGCTACAGCCTTGTTGAAAGGTGGAGCCGATCTGAGGGTAATTCAGGCCTTGCTGGGGCATGAAGATATTGGAACCACAGAGATTTATACTCATCTTGAAACTTCAGATTTGCGCAGAGCTATCTTGGAACATCATCCTCGAAATATCAAATATAGTGAAGAAAACCAAGTGCTTGATTCTGATAAAACAGACAAAAGATGCCCGAATAACAGATAAAGCACAAGGAATTGACGTTTTTTATATAGGAATATGACAAAATCTGAAAAAATATGAGTAACTTTGCAGCCGCAAAATAATGAATATCAATAATTAATAGAAATAAAGTAAGAAAATATGGCATATTTGTTTTCATCAGAATCAGTTTCTGAAGGACATCCAGATAAAGTGGCTGATCAGATTTCAGATGCATTGCTTGACCAGTTTTTGGCTTACGATGACCACGCTCATTGCGCCATCGAAACCTTTTGTACTACTGGTCAGGTAGTAATCATGGGTGAGGTTCGCTCTAACGTTTATGTTGATTTGCAGACCATTGCCCGCAAGACTATCAAGAAAATCGGTTATACCAAGAGCGAATATCAGTTTGACGGCGACTCTTGTGGTGTGCTTACTGCTATCCATGAACAGAGCGATGATATTAACCGCGGTGTAAGTCGTGAGGAGGATGATAATCAGGGTGCAGGCGACCAGGGTATGATGTTCGGTTATGCTACAACGGAAACCGAAAATTATATGCCGGTATCACTTGACTTGGCTCAGCTCATCATGCGTGTCCTTGCAGATATCCGCAAGGAGGGCAAGGTGATGACTTATCTCCGTCCGGACTCTAAGAGCCAGGTAACTATCGAATACTCAGACGATAATATCCCACAGCGCATCGATACCATCGTAGTTTCTACCCAGCATGATGATTTTATCAAGAAGGCAAATGGTGAGGACGATGATGATGCTATGCTGGCAAAGATTCGTGAGGATGTAATCAATATCCTGATTCCAAGAGTAAAGACTCACCTGAGTGATAAGGTGTTGGCTCTCTTCAATGATGACATCAAGTACTTCGTAAACCCTACAGGTAAGTTCGTGATTGGTGGTCCTCATGGAGATACAGGTCTTACCGGTCGTAAGATCATTGTAGATACTTATGGAGGTAAGGGTGCTCATGGTGGTGGTGCCTTCTCTGGAAAGGATAGTAGTAAGGTTGACCGTTCGGCTGCTTATGCTGCCCGTTATATTGCAAAGAATATGGTTGCTGCCGGCGTTGCAGATGAAATGTTGGTTCAGGTAAGTTATGCTATCGGCGTGGCAGAACCGGTTAGTATCTATGTAAATACTTACGGCAGAAGCCATGTGAATATGACTGACGGCGAGATTGCAAAGAAAATTGCAGAAATGTTTGATCTTCGTCCTAAAGCAATCGAGCGCCAGTTGAAGTTGCGCCAGCCAATGTTCCAGGAAACTGCGGCATATGGACACATGGGACGTAAGAATGAGATAGTAGAGAAAACCTTCACTAGCCGATATCATGAGGCTAAAACTGTGAAGGTAGAACTCTTTACATGGGAAAAATTAGATAAGGTAGACGAAATCAAGAAAGTTTTCGGACTTTAAGGAATGGTGCAACAGGCAGATTCGATACAGACAGATGCCGCACTTGAGGCTGAATCGCAACAGCAAGTGCTCAGGCAACATAGCAGCCAGCTCACACCCAAAGAGGTGTTGAGCTGGCTGCCTAAGAATGCAACGCCAGCTCAGCAGGACTCCATGATTAGGGCACATATCAAGCCCAGTGAGATTCATTGGAGCAAGATGCCGGATACATTACACTTGCCAGGACATAAGGCAGGTAAGAGTTTTAGGGATGTAAGTTTGCCACAATATTATCGTGAGTCATTCTTTTCAAAAGATTCTCTGTTTCATCCGGAATTAAAGGGTGGACGCTTAGGGGTGGCAGGTGATCCTGTTCCCTATACGGTAGCTGGTGATAGCTTTATTACTTCATTGCTGTTGGTCTGTTTTCTCTTGGCTTGTATAGCATTCTCTAAATCTAAGCATTTTGTTATACGCCAGGCAAAAACCTTCTTCCGTACTCCACGCATCGGTACAACAGAGGTGACGGAGACCAGTTCTGAAGTAAGATACCAGTTCTTCTTCGTGTTGCAGACCTGTCTTTTGTTGGCAATCGGGTATTTCATTTATTCGAAAGCATCTATCAGCGATACGTTTATTGTCGACCAATATCAGGTAATCAGTATATATGCTGGTTGTATGGGGGGCTATTTCTTGTTGAAGACGTTCCTTTATGTGATTTCTGGTTGGGTATTCTTTGAAAAGAAAAAAAATGTACAATGGCTTAAGGCATTCCTGTTCCTTATATCATGTCAGGGAGTGGCTTTGTTCCCAATGGTGATGCTCTTGTCGTATTTCGATTTTCCATTGCAAATTGCGGTGATATACACGTTGACTATCCTAGGATTAGTTAAATTGTTGGCTTTTTTGAAGGCTTACATTATCTTTTTTAGAAGAAATGGCGTGTTTCTGCAAATATTTTTGTACTTTTGTGCCCTTGAAGTGGTACCCTTGTTCGCTCTTTGGGGTGGACTAGTGTTAATCAGTCATTATTTGAAAATAAACTTTTAAGACAAAATGATAAAGAAAATTTTAGTTTCTCAGCCAAAACCTGCAAGTGAGAAGTCTCCTTACTTCGATATCCAGGATCAATACGGAGTAGAATGCGTGTTCCGTCCATTCTTTAAGGTAGAGGGACTCTCTTCTAAGGAATTCCGTCAGCAGAAGATTAATTTGCTTGACTATACTGCCGTTGTGTTTACATCTCGTCATGCAGTAGACAACTACTTTAAATTAGCTAAGGAGATGCGTATCACAATCCCTGAAGATATGAAATATTTCTGTGTGATAGAAACTATCGCTCTCTACATCCAAAAGTATGTGCAGTATCGCAAGCGTAAGGTGTTCTTTGGAGATACAGGTAAAATTGATGGTTTGATGGGACAGATGGCTCGCCATAAAACCGAGAAATATCTGGTACCATTAAGCAGTGTTCATAATGATGATATTGCCAATTTGCTTGATGAGAAAAAACTCAATCATACAGAATGTGTAATGTATCGTACCGTGAGCAATGATTTCTCAGAAGAGGAAATCAAGAACTTCGATTACGATATGATGCTTTTCTTTAGCCCAACGGGTGTGAAGGCTTTGAAAAAGAACTTCCCTAACTTTGAACAGGGAAATATTGCTGTTGGCGCTTTTGGACCTGCTACAGCCAAGACTGTAACAGATGAAGGCTTGCGTCTTGATTTGGAGGCTCCTAATAAAGCTTTTCCATCTATGACTGGTGCCTTGGCTGATTATCTGAAACGTCACAATAAATAGGAAATATTTAATAAAATAGATATGTCACCAGACAGAAATAAAACATTCGGAAAGAAAGAGCATCTATGTAAACTGACACTTATAGAGCAGCTCTTTGGAGGTGGTGCTAAAGCAATGACGGCATGGCCTATGAGAATGGTGTTTCTTCTTGTTGACAAGAAAGATGAGCAAGCCCCTTCTGTTCAAGTTCTCGTCAGTGTATCAAAGCGTTATTTTAAGCGTGCAGTAAAACGCAATAGGGTAAAGCGACAGATACGTGAAGCTTTTCGTTGTCAAAAACAAGAGCTGGAGACTTGTATGCAGAATTATGTTGGAAAACAGTTGCTTGTGGCTTTTGTTTGGCAAACAGAACAATTGCAGCCTTCAAAGCTGGTTTCAACCAAAATGACTAAACTTTTGGATAGATTGGTTGATAACATCAGGGAGATGCAATCTGAAACTGTCATAAAAGAGAGCAGTTTATGATGAAGGTTCTGTTAATGATAGCACATGGAATAAGAAAGGTGTTGGTATGGATTCTTATACTGCCGATATTGTTTTATCAGAAGTGTATTACTCCTTATACGCCACCTTCCTGTCGCTTTCAGCCCACTTGCTCAGAGTATGCGAGACAAGCCATCCTGAAGCATGGTCCCTTTAAGGGGTTGGCTTTGGCTGTTTGGCGCATCTTAAGATGCAATCCTTGGGGTGGTTCGGGTTATGATCCCGTACCGTAAGTTTCCGACTGTGTTGTTGGGCCCCTTATACATATTATATAATATAATAAAGAATCATATTCTATGGCAAAAAATTTTGTTGAAGAATTGAAATGGCGTGGTATGCTGGCGCAGATAATGCCAGGTACTGAGGAATATCTCAACACCCACATGGTGTCAGCCTATCTCGGAACCGACCCTACTGCAGACTCTCTGCACATCGGTCACCTTTGCGGTATCATGATGTTGCGTCACTTGCAGCGTTGTGGCCATAAGCCTTATCTCCTCGTGGGAGGTGCTACAGGTATGATTGGCGACCCTTCTGGCAAGAGCCAGGAGCGTAATCTTC
>CAVBFV010000007.1:0-28890 GCA_963594575.1 Lachnospiraceae bacterium
TCTACCAGCATACCTACCGATACGAAGAAGATGGCTCCGAAGAGATTCTTTACCGGTTCTACGAGCTTGATAATCTTCTCAGCCTCAATGGTTTCTGCCAGAATGCTTCCCATAACGAAGGCTCCGAAGGCGCTGCTGAACCCCACCTTGGTACTCAGCACCGCCATGCCGCAGCACAGACCCAGCGAAACGATGAGCAGGGTTTCGGCATTGATAAGTTTCCTCACCGAACGCAGGAACCACGGAATGGCGAAGATGCCCACGATAAACCACACGCCCAGGAAGAAGCCTATCTTCACGATAGAGGCAAGCATCTGTCCACCATCTGGACTGCTTCCGCTCGCTATCGCCGACAGCATCACCATCATCACGATAGCCAGGATATCTTCCAGTATCAGCACGCTCATCACCATCGAGGCAAATTTCTGGGTGCGCAGCCGCATGTCATCGAATGCCTTATATATAATAGTGGTGGAGCTCATGGCGAGCATACCGCCCAGGAAGATGCAGTCCATCCTTCCCCAGCCGAAGCCGTGGCCTACGCTGATGCCCAGCATCATCATGCAGAACACGATGACCACGGTGGCGATGATAGGCGAGGCGCCCATCTTCACGATTTTCTTGAACGAGAAGTCGAGACCGAGCGAGAAGAGGGTGAAGATGACGCCGATGTCCGCCCAGGTCTGGATATCCGTCTCGTCGACTACCGACATGGTATAAGGCATGTGTGGCGAAACCAGGAATCCCGCCATGATGTATCCCAGCACCAGCGGCTGCTTGAGCTTTTTGAAGATGAGGGTTACGATGCCTGCCACCATCAGGATGAGGGCGAGGTCTTTTACTAAAAATGGAATTTCTGCCATAACTTTTTTATAGTTTATAGTTTATAGTTTATAGCGGCTTCGCCGTTTAGCAAACTTGCTTAAAGAAGAGGGATGCTGATAAAAATAATAGTTTATAGTAGATAAGACGCTTGCTTGCAGCAAGAATGCCCTATTAACTATAAACTATTAACTATAAACTAATCATTAAATTCTTCTGTGATTTCCGCTATCTTCACGATGGTCTTCACAACCTTCTCCATCACCTGGATGCTCACAAACTCGTGAGGACCGTGGAAGTTGACACCGCCGGCGAAGATGTTCGGACAAGGCAGACCCTTGAAACTCAGTTGGGCTCCGTCGGTACCGCCGCGGATAGGCTCTACACGAGGTGGAACGCCGCTCTCCTGCATCGCTCTGAGCACGATGTCGATGACGTGCATGTTAGGATCAATCTTCTCCTTCATGTTATAGTACTGGTCGTAGATAACCGCCTTTACGGTTCCGTCGCCATACTTCTCGTTCATCTTGTTCACGCAGTCCTCGATGAAGTCCTTGCGGTCTTCAAACTTGTCGCGGTCGTGGTCGCGGATGATGTAGCTGAGCTTTGCTTCCTCGCAGCGGCTCTCGATGCCGATGAGGTGGTAGAAACCCTGATAGCCTTCAGTCTGCTCAGGAGTCTCGTTCTCAGGAATCATATTCTGGAATTCCACAGCCAGTCGGCTTGCATTCACCATCTTGCCCTTGGCATAGCCTGTATGAACGCTCACGCCCTTGATAACGATCTTGGCTCCGGCAGCATTGAAGTTCTCATATTCCAGATCGCCCAGGTCGCCGCCATCTACGGTGTACGCCCAGTCGCAGCCAAACTTCTCTACGTCGAAATGATGTGCACCCATACCGATTTCCTCGTCAGGATTGAAACCTACGCGGATATCTCCGTGCTTGATTTCGTCGTGGTCGCGCAGATAGCACATAGCCTGTACGATTTCAGCGATGCCCGCCTTGTCGTCGGCACCCAGCAGGGTAGTACCGTCTGTTACGATGATATCCTCTCCCTTGTGAGCCTTCAGCTCTGGGAAAGTCTCAACGCTTGAGATGATGCCCGGGCTCAGCTCGATGTCGTTGCCGTCATAGTTCTTGATGACGCGCGCCTTTACATCCTTTCCGCTGGCATCAGGCGATGTATCCATGTGTGAAATAAATCCGATGGTAGGAGTCTTTTTCTTGGTATTGCTCTTCAGGGTGGCATAGATATAGCCCATGTCATCCATTTCGACATCGCTCAGTCCTTCGTCCTCAAGTTCCTTCTTCAGGTACTTGGCAAATTCGAGCTGTTTTGCCGTACTAGGCACGCTGGTCGATTCTTCGCTCGACTGTGTGTCGAATTTCGTATAGTTTATAAATCGTTCTACTAAATCCATGTTTTCAATTATTAATCATTTCTGTTGTTTCGGGTGATCTCGGTGGGATTCAAACCCACGACCTTCAGAACCGGAATCTGACGCTCTATTCAGCTAAGCTACGAGACCCTCTTTTCTGCCGCCCGTTTCTCCGCCTGAATGACATCGAATCGGGAAGTCGACTGCAAAATTACTGCTTTTATTTGAAATAACCAAATATTTGGGGCAGATTTTTTCATATATATAATGTGTATTTGTGAATAGTTCTACAAAATGCTACTAAAAAACTTAAAAATGCTATCATTTTGCGAAAAAATACGGAAAAATGCTTGCAGATTAATTATTATTTTGTACCTTTGCAGCGCAAATACTAAATATGAAATAAAAATGAGCAATTTGATAAAACCTGAAGGGTACAAGGCGCTGCTGGATATGCGCCAGACCGAAATGGGTATTAAAATGATAAAAGAATTCTTCCAGCAAAACCTGAGCACCGAGCTCCGTCTGTGTCGTGTTACCGCCCCTCTCTTCGTATTGAAGGGTTTGGGTATCAATGATGACCTGAATGGAGTGGAGCGCCCTGTAACTTTCCCTATCAAGGATTTGGGCGAAGCCGAGGCTGAGGTGGTTCATTCTCTTGCCAAATGGAAGCGACTGACGCTTGCCGAGTATGAGATTGAGCCTGCTTATGGCGTATATACCGATATGAACGCCATCCGTGCTGACGAGGAGCTGGATAATCTTCATTCGCTCTATGTTGACCAGTGGGACTGGGAGGCTGTGATTACCAAGGAAGACCGTACCATCGCCTTCCTCGAGAATATCGTGCGCCGCATCTATGGTGCCATCTTGCGTACCGAGTTCCTGGCTTGCGAGCATTATCCTCAGCTGAAGCCTTTCCTGCCTAAGGAGATTCATTTTATTCATGCGCAGGATTTGCTCGATATGTATCCAGACCTTTCTCCTAAGGAGCGTGAGGATGCTATCTGCAAGAAGTATGGCGCTGTATTTGTAGAGGGCATCGGAGGCAAGTTGAGCGATGGCAAGAAGCATGATGGCCGAGCTCCTGACTATGATGACTGGAGCACCGTGGCTGAGAACGGCAAGATGGGACTGAATGGTGATATCCTTATCTGGTATCCTGTTCTGGGTCGCAGTTTCGAGCTCAGTTCTATGGGTATCCGTGTCGACAAGGAGAGTCTGCTGCGTCAGCTTAAGCTGGAGGGCAAGGAGGATAGAGAGAAGCTTTACTTCCATCAGCAGCTCCTGAACGACAAGTTGCCTCTGAGCATTGGTGGCGGTATCGGCCAGAGCCGTCTGTGCATGGTATTGCTTCATAAGGCTCACATTGGTGAAATCCAGGCTAGCATCTGGCCTGAGGAGATGCGCAAGGAGGCTGAGGAAGCGGGCATGAACCTCATTTAAGCCTTTCTGGCGGTGCGTCATGGTGTATACTGTGATGTGCTGCATATTCAGTTGATCTTTTTAAGATAATAATAATTTGCTTACGAAGGCTCTCGGTGCTTTTCTGCATCGGGGGCTTTTTTTGTTGTGTGTCGGTATGACACTAACCTAGTTGGTTCAAATTCCCCAGAACGCCCCGTTTCTGCCGTTTTCGGGGTCTTCATTGATGACCGGCGTCTGCCATCATTTATAACCCGTGTTGGTCTTAATAGAAGACTCGAGCGAGGCACAAAAGACTGTTCTTTCGATTGCCGGTGCAAAGATACGAAGATTTCTGGTATCTAACAAATTTAGGCATGTGATAAGGAGCGATTTTCAGCAGCTTACGATTTGAAACTTAGTAAAGAGAAATAACTCAATGTTTCATGGGACGCATCTCTATGTTTTGCGGTGTAGAAAACTATGTTTTGCGCTATAAATCAGTATATTACAAAGTAATAACCGATTACGTGGAACGTATTCAGTATTCAGTATTCAGTTTTTTTCGCTGTTGTTGCCACTCTCTGTATAGATAGTATATTATATATATAATAATATATATATAATATAAAATAATTACTTACAATTTGTAACCATATAAAAGGTAACTATCGCGAAAAAAACTGAATACTGAATAACCTCTTGGGCATCATACGCCCGGGTATAATGGCAGCATTTGGGGAAGATAGTACTAGTTTCTCCACTCCGTATAGGTTGTCCTACATGGAGTGGAGAATTTCGTATCGTGTGGAGTATCTTCTATGTCATGACCAGATCCAGGTCCTTTGTGAGTTTTTTCATCGCAGGGTTCTTCTCCATAAGAAGTTCCAGAACTTCATTCTTGGTCAGAACCTTGCCTACCTCTTCCTGGTCGGCAAGGCGGTAGGTGATGCTCAGTTCGCTGTTGTGAAGCCCTAAGACGAAAGTCTTGAGAATGCGGTTCTTGATGTTCAAAACGTCGTCTAGCAAGAGCTGGTTGTTGATGATAACCTCTATCTGCGGATAGTTGGTTATCTTCGGTACAATACTCTTCATGCGGTTGGCTAAGCCTATGAAATCCAGCTTGTTCTGCATTCTCATGCACATACTGAACCATGTTGCTTCCACCTGCTCCTGGGTGAACTCGTTCTGGTCGCCCGTGATGGTCGCTTTTTCCTCATTGGTATCATCATACGGACTGTGCAGGCGGCGCTGGTTCTCCTCCCTCTTCTTCAGGTTAGAGAAAGTCATGCCTATGCCGCCCAGCTTGATATTCTTGAGTCGTGGCTTGTGAGGCGATGCAGCATCAGTAGCAGCTCCGGCAGCGGCTGAGCCTTCTGGAGAGGCTGATGCGGCTGCGGTGGCAGATGCAGAATAAGATGCAGCATTAGAGGCTGCAGAAGCGGCTGTCGGTGCCCCTGACGAAGGCACAGCAGTAGCTGTAGCAGCAGACGCTCCCGGCTGTGATGACCGGTTTTCGCTGCTGCCAGAAGGCTCAGAACCTGCACCCTGAGAGGCAAGCTTAGACTGAGCCAGAAGTTTCTGAAACAGGGATTTTAATCTATTGGGCGTACGCCCCGCACTAGGCACATCCTGATCCTCGGGCTGCGTAATCTGGCCTATCTGTATCAGGGTGAGCTCTACCAGTAATCGCTTGTTGCTGCTGGCGCGGTAATGGATATCGCACTGGTTCATCAGTTCCAGCGCCTTATATAAGAAAGGTGTAGGCGCCTTCTGGGCCTGAGCCTGGAACTTGGCTTTCTGGTCGTCGCTGGTTTCGAGCAGAGGCAGGGTCTGAGGGTCCTTCGCCATCATCACATTGCGCACGTGCTGGGCAAGACCCTGAATCATGTTGCCGCCATCGAAACCGCGGCTCAGAATGCCGTCGAGTGTTACCATCATCTCTGCCACCTTATTCTCCAGAGCCAGGTCTACCAGACGGAAATAGTTGTCGCTGTCGAGCACGTTCAGGTCCTCGATAACCTTCTGGTAAGTGATGTTGCCCATGCAGAAGCTGGCAGCCTGGTCGAAGATAGAGAGGGCATCGCGCATACCTCCGTCAGCCTTTTCGGCTATCACGGCGAGCGCCTGCTCTTCATATTGTATGCCTTCCTTCTCAGCCACCATCTTCAGGTGGTTGATGGTATTGGCTACCGTCATTCGCTCGAAGTCGTAAATCTGGCATCGGCTCAGGATAGTAGGCAGAATCTTATGCTTCTCGGTAGTGGCGAGGATGAAGATGACATGCTGAGGCGGCTCTTCCAACGTCTTGAGAAAGGCGTTGAAGGCAGCTGTAGAGAGCATGTGGACCTCATCGATGATAAACACCTTATACTTGCCCACCTGAGGCGGGATGCGGGTCTGTTCCATCAGAACCTTAATCTGGTCAACACCGTTGTTGCTGGCGGCATCCAGCTCGAAGATGTTGTAGGAACGCTGCTCATTGAAGGCACGGCAGCTCTCACATTCGTTGCATGCCTCGCCGTCTTCGCGAGGGTGCTCGCAGTTGATTGCCTTCGCAAAAATGCGGGCACAAGTGGTTTTGCCCACACCTCTCGGACCGCAGAAAAGGTAGGCGTGCGCCAGCTTGCCGCTCTTCACTGCATTCTTCAAAGTGGTGGTCAATGCACTCTGTCCGACAACCGAATCGAAGGTCATCGGACGGTACTTTCTTGCAGAAACTATATACTCTTCCATTATTTTTTCTTAATTGATGATGCAAAGATAACAAAAAAATATTATCTTTGCAAACAAATTCGGAAGAAATGAGTAAAAAACTTGGTATTATATGGAATTATCTCGCTCATTATAAGTATCTTATAGTGATTGTAGCGGGTGTTCTGGTAGTTGGTGTAGTTGACGACAACAGTGTAAGACAGCACATTAAGTACCAGATAGAGATAGCTACGCTCCGTTCGGAGATAGAAAAATATCGTGAGCAGTATGAAAACGACAAGCATACCCTGCGTGATATGCAGCATGGTGTGCGGGCATTTGAGAAGATAGCCCGCCAGCGTTATTTCATGAAGGCTGATGATGAGGACATCTTTGTATTGAGTTCGGATATTCCGGAAAAAACTAACGAACAAGACGAAAATGAAACAATTGAGTAAACTGGAAAGTGCTATTTTCTTGCTGGGCGGCGTGCTGATGGTTGTCGGTGCGGCTTGCTTCGCATTTGGTTTTTCACATCCGCAGCTGGTGCAGGTAACGAGCTGGGGGTTCCTGCTGGGCACCATGCTCTTCAGCGTGATGCAGGCGATGCAGTTCTATGAGGGACCTTCGCTGGTTATCCACCGCCTGAAGCGCATGCAGTATGTAGCAGACATCTTCTTCGTGCTCTCAGGCATCTCGATGGTAGATACGGTGTATGCTTTCCTGCGCCGCTGGTTTGAGAATTATGAGACCTATATCACCTATTTCTATAATAAGTGGGTAGTCTTCCTCCTCATCGCAGCTCTGCTGGAACTGTATACCACGCATCGCATCTCTCATGAACTGAAGAAGGAAAGCAATCAGTAATATAGAAAGGACGAGAAAAAAGCTTTCGGTGGCCAATAGGAGTGCAAACAAAACATAAATCTTGTAAGAATGAATTAAATTGCTGCAATTTATTTCGTCAGTTCAAATTAAGATTGTACTTTTGTTCACCGAAAGTGATATAGATAGCTTATGAATAGAATATTTTACGCATTCATTGCCTTGATGGCACTTGCATCTTGTGCCAACAGTTACGATATCTCGGGTACTTCTAACGTAAGTACTCTGGACGGACGCATGCTGTACCTTAAGATACTGGAAAACAACGATTTCAAGAACGTGGATTCTTGCGATGTAGTGCACGGACAGTTCCATTTTCAGGGTTCTGTCGACTCTATGAAGATGGCGAATATCTTCATGGATGATGACCCTGTGCTGCCGCTGGTGTTGGAGAGTGGAAGCATTACGGTGAAGCTCGATGATACACAGCAGGTGGTAAGCGGTACTCCTATGAACGATAAACTCTTCGGATTCTTCAAGAAATACCAGCAGATTCAGAATCAGTTGCGCGAACTGGTGCACAAGCACGACCAGGCTATCATGAACGGTAGCGATATGGTGGCTGTCAACAAGCATCTGAACGAGGAATCCATCCGCCTCTCTGAGCAGGAAGACAAGCTCATCACTTCGTTTGTTACCGACAACTTCAACAATGTGCTGGGACCGGGCGTCTTCTTCCTCGTTACGATGGGCAACCAGTATCCGATGCTCTCTCCTTGGATTGAGGACATCATGAGCAAGGCTACCGACTATTTCAAGAATGATCCTTATGTAAAGGACTATTATAAGAAAGCTCAAGAGAATCAGGAGATTATGAACGGTACACGAGATGCGCAGAGCGGCATGCAGCCAGAGATGGAAGCGGCTCCACAGGTAAATCCTGATGCGGCTCCGGCACCTACAGCCAACGAACTGGCTGCGCCTACAATTCCTGAAAAACAGGAAGGTCAGGAGTAGAAACAGGACTCTTCTTTCAAGGTCTTGGGCATTAACATCTTGTAAAACTCTTCATTTTATAAGTTTAGAAGTATGAAATTAATCAAGAATGGAACCATTATAAATGAGGGTCGCTCTTTTGTGGGCGACCTCTTGTTGGATGGTGAATTTATCAAGGAGATATATGAAGGCGAGGCACCCCGTGGCAATTACGATGAAGTCATCGATGCCTCGGGGTGTTTTGTTTTGCCGGGTGTGATTGATGATCATGTTCACTTCCGTGAGCCGGGACTTACGCAGAAGGCTGACATCGAGAGCGAAAGCCGTGCAGCTGCCTTTGGTGGTGTGACCAGCTATTTCGAGATGCCTAATACGGTGCCTCAGACTACCACTCTGGAGGCCTGGCAGGCAAAGCGGCAGCTGGGCGCTGAGAAGAGTCATGTGAACTACAGTTTCTTCTTTGGTGCTACCAATGACAATGTAAATGATTTTGAGCAGCTCGATACGCATCGTGTACCGGGCATCAAGCTCTTTATGGGCTCCAGTACGGGCAATATGCTGGTGGATAAATATGAGGCGCTGCAGGCTATCTTCAAGAAGGCGAAAGAGCTGGATTTGCCGGTGATGACCCACTGTGAGGATACCGAAATCATCAATCGCAACATGCAGCTGGCTAAGCAGAAATGGGGTGAGGACCCTGCCGTAGAGCATCATCCGGAAATACGCAGCGAGGAGGCTTGCTATGAAAGCAGCCGTCTGGCGGTGCAGCTGGCTAAGGAAAGCGGGGCGCATCTCCATATCGCCCACGTTACTACGGCTAAGGAACTGGAGTTCTTCGGTAAGGATGAAAATATTACAGGAGAGGCTGTTGTGGCTCATCTCATGTTCTCGGATAAAGATTACGCTGTGAAGGGCGCACGCATCAAATGCAACCCTGCAGTAAAGACCGCTGCTGATCGCGATGCTTTGCGTAAGGCGCTGAGTAATGGTAAGATAACTGTAGTAGGTACCGATCATGCTCCTCATCAGTTGAAGGATAAACAGGGCGGTTGTGCCAAGGCTGCATCAGGTATGCCGATGGTACAGTTCTCGCTGGTAAGCATGCTGAAACTTGTTGACGAAAAGATAATCAGTATCGAGCGTCTGGTTGAACTGATGTGCCATAATCCAGCCCGTCTGTTCCATATCAGTCAGCGCGGTTTCCTGCGTCCGGGTTATAAGGCAGATGTCGTCGTGGTGCGCAAGGGAGAGCCTTGGAAGGTGACCGAAGAGGTGATTCAGAGCAAGTGTAAATGGAGCCCTGTAGAGGGTGATGAGTTTGCATGGAAAGTGGAACAGACTTTCTGTAACGGTCGTCTTATCTACGACAAAGGCGTGTTTGATGCCGCCAGCAGAGGAGAAGAACTGGAGTTCAGAAACAATTCCTGAAAAAAGAGAAGTCTTACGGGAATTGTAAAATAAAATATCGTATCGGATGCGAAGAATAGTATACAATATAAGCGAAATTGAGCCATATATCAACTGGCTATATTTCTATCATGCCTGGGGATTGAGCGGCAAACCTCGAGAGGAAAAGGAAAAAATGAAGGCTGAGGCGCTCGATATGCTCCATTCATGGGAAGGCGAATATCATACCTATGCCGTCTTCGGACTCTTCGAGGCGAACAGCGAGGGGGATGATATCTGGCTGGAAGGGCAGAATGTCCGCTTTCCGATGCTCCGTCAGCAGCATCCGGCGGCTCAGGGAGAACCCAATCTCTGTCTGGCTGATTTCATCCGTCCTCTGGGCAGTGGAATAACAGACAGGCTGGGTATCTTCTGCACGACGGTAGATGGCGGTCTGGAGAAGAAATATCGCTCGGACGACTACCTCAATATGATGGCACAGACACTCTGCGACCGGTTGGCTGAAGCCACGGCAGAGAAGTTGCACGAAGAGGTAAGACGCAGCATCTGGGGCTATGCTCCCGACGAGCAGCTGAGCATCGAAGACCAGCACCAGGAGCGCTATCAGGGCATCCGTCCGGCTATCGGATATCCTTCGCTGCCCGATACCAGTGCCAACTTCATCATCGACCAGCTCATCGATATGAGTCAGGTGGGCATCCGGCTCACCACAAGCGGAATGATGACGCCTCATGCCAGTGTTTCGGGACTGATGTTTGCGCATCCCAAGTCGCGGTATTTCGAACTGGGACGGATAGGAGACGACCAGCTTCGCGACTATGCACAGCGCCGAGGAGTGCCCGTGCAGGCAATGAAAACGTATCTTCAATCAAGTTTGATCAAGAAATGATAGCAAGAATATTGATACCCGTAGTGGTATTCACCCTGTTGCCGTATCTGTGGATATATAAAAGGTATGGCAAGTTACGGCTGAAGAGTCTCTGGCAGCGGGTGCTCTTCTGGTTGCCGGCTTTCGTGGTTATCGCCTACAGCGCGTATATCACGATACTGCCCAACTTCCTGCCACGCAATCCGGTGCTCATCGACATCTGGTTTGTGATGATGGCAGTATGTGCGGTTCCGCAGTTTGTCTTCAGCCTGTTCAGTCTCTTCGGTTGGTGCTGTATGCGGCTCCTTCACGGACATCGCAACTGGGGCAAGCTCCTCGGACTGGTAGTAGGAGCGGTGGCGTTCTTCTGCTTTATCTACGGATTTACCGAGGGTTTTCCTAAGATGCAGGTCAAGCGAATCACCATCTATGTACCCAATCTGCCGAAGTCTTTCGAGGGCTATCGCATCGTTCAGTTCAGCGACATCCATCTCGGGTCATACTATGGCTGGCGTGGTCATCTGCCTCAGCGCGATATCGACAGCATCAATGCCGAAAAACCTGATCTGATTTGCTTTACGGGTGATTTACAGAATGTTACACCCGATGAACTGCCTAAGTATCAGGCGCTGCTCAGCAGTCTGAAAGCCAGAGACGGCGTGATGAGTGTGCTGGGCAATCACGATTACACCTATTATATGGATGTAGATGACGAGCAGGAGATAGCTGCGCTCGAGAAGCGGGTGCAGGACTTCCAACGGAGTTGCGGATGGCGCCTGCTGATGAATGAGCATGTGGCGGTGCATAGAGGCGCTGACAGCATCTATGTGGCTGGTACAGAGAACTATGACAAGCCAAAGCGAACCAACGTAAGGAAGGCGCTTTATGGCATCAGACCGGGCTCTTTCGTGCTGATGCTGCAGCATATTCCGAAGCAGTGGCGAGAGACCTGGCCTTCTACTATTAATAAGGAGAAGGATGAGGATGGCGATGTGATCGGTCCGGACAGGAAGGATTCGCTGGTAGTAGCGCCGCAGCTTACATTGAGCGGTCATACGCATGCGGGTCAGATCAGCGTTCTGGGCTTGCGTCCGTCGATGTTCACTCCTTATGATTACGGCCTCTTCGAAGAGGAGGGCTGCCAGCTCTATACCACATCGGGGCTGGGCGGTACCGTTCCAATCCGCATCGGGGCTACGGCAGAAATCGTGGTCATCACTCTGAAGAGGAAATGAGGAGTGTTGAGTGTTGAATGTTGAGTGTTGAATGTTGAGTGTTAAATTATTCATTCTTAATTAATTCTTAATTAGAAAATGAAGTACTTATATCGTCTATATCAGCTTGTAATATGCTTGCCTATCCTGTTGGTGGCTAGCGTTTTAACCAGTCTGTTTACCGTTTTGGGATGCATGCTGGGCAATGGTCATTTCTGGGGCTATTATCCCGGCAAGTATTGGTCCATGCTTTGGATCCGCATCCTCCTTCTGCCTGTAAAGGTGGAGGGTCGTGAGCATCTCAAGAAGAACCAGAGTTATGTTTTCGTGGCCAATCATCAGGGTGCTTTCGATATCTTCCTGATTTACGGCTTCCTGGGCAGAAACTTCAAGTGGATGATGAAGAAGGGTTTGCGCAAAGTGCCTCTCATCGGTATCGCCTGTGAGTATGCCCATCACATCTTTGTTGACAAGAGCGGACCTTCCAAAATCCGTGCTTCTTATGACCGTGCCCGCGAGGTGCTCAAAGAGGGTATGTCGCTGGTGGTATTCCCAGAAGGTGCCCGCACGTTTACGGGTCACATGGGCGTGTTCCGCCGCGGTGCTTTCATGCTTGCCGATGAACTGCAGTTGCCGGTATGTCCGCTTACCATCAATGGCAGTTTCGATGTGAAGCCTCGCATGAAGGATATCTACTGGGCTTTCTGGCATCCTCTGAAGCTCACTATTCATGAGCCTATCGAGCCGATTGGCAAGGGAGCTGACAATATCAAGAACCAGATGAACAAGAGCTATGAGGCGATTATGAACGGACTCGACAAGGAATATCAGGGCTTTGTAGAGAATCCGGACCAATAATTTCGGTTTTTCGCTTGTTATTTCAAAAATAAGTTGTAATTTTGCATCTGTATTACATTATTTAGTATCAGAATCATTTAAAATAGAAGAAGTTATGAGTGATAGCATAGTAATCATTCCTACATATAATGAGAAGGAAAACATCGAGAAAATCATCCGTGCTGTCTTCGGTCTCGAAAAGCAGTTTGATATCCTCGTTATCGATGACGGAAGTCCTGACGGCACTGCTGCCATCGTTAAGGGCTTGATGGCTAATGAGTTTGCCGGTCGTCTGCATATCCTGGAGCGTTCGGGTAAACTCGGGTTGGGTACTGCTTATATCATGGGCTTCAAATGGTCGTTGAAGCAGGGCTATGACTTCATCTTCGAGATGGATGCCGACTTCAGCCATGACCCTAATGATTTGCCACGTCTCTATGCGGCAACTCACGATGAGGGCTATGATGTGGCTGTAGGTTCAAGATATATTTCGGGTGTGAATGTGGTCAACTGGCCTATCGGACGCGTATTGATGAGCTATTTCGCTTCTAAATACGTGCGTATCGTAACCGGTTTCAAGGTACATGATACCACAGCCGGATTCGTCTGCTATCGCCGTAAGGTGTTGGAAACCATCGATTTGGATGCTATCCGCTTCAAGGGTTATGCTTTCCAGATAGAGATGAAGTACACAGCTCATCGCATCGGATTCAAGATTAAGGAGGTGCCTGTCGTCTTCGTCAACCGTCGTGAAGGTGTGAGCAAGATGAGTGGTGGCATCTTCGGTGAGGCATTCTTTGGTGTGATACGACTGCGCCTGGATGGCTGGTTCAAGAAATATCCGAAGAAAGATTAATAATCACTAATCATTACTCAGTAATCACTACTCAGTAATCACTAATCATTAATTGGATGGAAATCCAAAAGATAGAAAAAACATACGGGCGTTCGCCACAGGCGGATGCCCTCTTTGATTTGATGGGGAAGAAGTCGGTTCATTCCATTTTTCTCCAGGGTTTGCTGTGCTCTTCGGCTCCGATGTTCTTTGCTTCTCTGCAGGGGAAGATGAGGCGTTCGGTGCTCTTCGTGCTGGATGATGCCGATGAAGCAGGCTATTTTTATCACGATCTCACTCAGATGATAGGGCAGGAGAAGGTCTTCTTCTTTCCTTCCAGTTATCGGCGTGCCGTGAAATACGGACAGCGTGATGCGGCGAATGAAATCCTCCGTACCGAGGTGCTGGCGCGCCTCTCTTCGGGCGGTCATTTCTTTATCGTCACTTATCCTGATGCACTGGCAGAACTCGTTGTGGCTAAGCAGAATCTGGATGAGCGGATTCTGAAACTGGCTACTGGTCAGCAGATTGCCCAGACTGATGTGGTTCATACCCTGCGCGATTTCGAACTCAAAGAAACCGATTATGTCTATGAACCGGGCCAGTTTGCCGTGCGTGGAAGCATCTTCGATGTCTATTCCTACAGCTGCGAATATCCGTTCCGTATCGACTTCTTCGGCGATGAGATTGATACCATCCGTACTTTCGATGTAGAGACCCAGCTCTCGCAGGTGAAGCGCACAGAGATAGAAATCGTGCCCGAACTCGCCCATATCGAAAGTACCAAACAGTGTTTCCTCAATTTTCTCTCCGAAAGTACGCCCGTCGTAGCGAAGGACCTCTCTTTCGTTTGCGACCGCATCGGTCAGATTTATACCGAAGGCTTCTCATCGCAGAGCCTTACAGAGCAGTTGGAGGGAGCCACAGAGGTGGAGGCTGAGCGCATCAGACATGATATGAAGACCGAGCTCAATCTTGTTTCTCAGCTCGATTTCAAGAAGGCTGTAGCGGCTCATCTCCGTATCGAGTTCGGCAAGGTCTCTCCGTCAGAAAGTGCGGCGGTGATACCTTTCAATATCGCTCCACAGCCTCTTTTCCATAAGAATTTCGATTTACTTTGCCAGACTCTGGAGGATTTCCTGCTCCAGGGTTACACCTTATATATATTGGCAGATAGCCAGAAGCAGCAACAGCGTCTGAAGGATATCTTTGAAAGCGAAGAACTGAAGCGTTATGCCATCCGTTTTACACCGGTAGACAAGACGCTTCACGAAGGCTTTACTGATCACGACAAGAAGTGCTGTTTCTTTACCGATCATCAGATTTTCGACCGTTTCCACAAGTATAACCTGCGCTCAGATAAGGCGAGAGCGGGCAAGATGGCACTCACCATGAAGGAACTACAAGAGATGGAAGTGGGCGATTTTATCGTGCACGTAGACTTCGGTATCGGTAAATTCGGCGGTCTGGTAAGGGTTCCTGCGGGCAACAGCTATCAGGAAATGATCCGCATCGTATATACGAACAATGACAAGGTGGATGTTTCTATCCACTCGCTTTATAAAATCAGCAAATACCGCCGCAGCGATACCGGTACTCCGCCACGCCTGTCTACACTGGGCACAGGAGCCTGGGATAAACTCAAGGACAAGGCAAAGAAGCGAATCAAGGACATTGCGCGCGATCTGATTAAACTCTATGCCCAGCGCCGGCGCGAGAAGGGATTCGCCTTCAGTGCCGACAATTATCTGCAGCATACACTGGAGGCTTCCTTCCTCTATGAAGATACGCCAGACCAGAATAAGGCTACTCAGGAAGTGAAGAAGGATATGGAGAGCGGAAGACCGATGGACCGTCTGGTTTGTGGCGATGTGGGCTTCGGCAAGACTGAGGTTGCCATCCGTGCTGCCTTCAAGGCAGCGTGCGACAGCAAGCAGGTTGCGGTGCTGGTACCTACTACCGTTCTGGCTTTCCAGCACTATCAGACCTTCAAGAAGCGTCTGGAAGGCATGCCTGTAAGGGTAGATTACCTCAGCCGGGCACGCACGACGAAGGAAACCAGAGAGGTGCTTGATGCCCTGAAAGAGGGTAAGATAGACATCCTAATAGGTACACATAAGCTGATATCCAAGACCGTGAAATGGCATGACCTGGGACTGCTCATCATCGATGAAGAGCAGAAGTTCGGTGTGTCTACCAAAGAGAAACTCCGTCAGCTCAAGGTGAATGTCGACACACTTACGATGAGTGCCACTCCGATTCCGCGTACCCTCCAGTTCTCTCTGATGGGCGCCCGGGATATGAGCATCATGCGCACTCCGCCACCTAACCGTTATCCGATTCATACCGAACTGGTAACGTTTAGTAGTGAAGTTATCTGCGATGCCATCAACTTCGAGATGAGCCGAAACGGACAGGTTTATTTCGTATGCGACAGAATATCCAAGCTTCCTGAGCTCAAGATGCTCATAGAAAAGCATATTCCTGACTGCAGGGTAGCCATCGGTCACGGACAGATGAAGCCTGAGGATCTGGAGAAAATCATCATGGGCTTTATCAATTACGATTATGATGTGCTGCTTTCTACCACCATCGTAGAGAACGGTATCGATATTTCCAATGCCAATACGATTATCGTGAGCGATGCTCATCACTTTGGATTGAGTGACCTGCATCAGATGCGTGGACGCGTAGGAAGAAGCAACAAGAAGGCTTTCTGCTATCTGATGGCGCCACCTAAGAGCGCACTTACCCCTGAGGCACGTCGCCGACTGGAGGCACTGGAGACGTTCAGCGAACTGGGCAGCGGCTTCAATCTCGCCATGCAAGACCTGGATATCCGTGGTGCGGGTAATTTGCTGGGTTCTGAGCAGAGCGGTTTTATGGAAGATCTCGGTTATGAAACCTACCAGAAGATTCTCTCTCAGGCTGTCACGGAGTTGAAGAACGAGGAGTTCTCTGACCTTTATCAGGAGAAGATGGATGAAGGCGCCCAGCTTACGGGTGATGATTTCGTTGACGATTGTGGCATAGAGAGCGATCTGGAGATGTATTTTCCTCAGACTTATGTGCCGGGTGACAGTGAGCGCATGCTCCTTTATCGTGAACTGGACCGTCTGGAGAGCGATGAGGAAGTAGAGGCTTACCGCAAGCGTATGATAGACCGTTTTGGTCCTGTGCCTCATGAAGCAGACGAACTGATGCATGTGGTAGGTCTGCGTAGGGTAGGCAAGAAGCTAGGTTGCGAGAAGATTATTCTCAAGCAGGGCTATATGCAGATGCAGTTTGTGAGCAATGTAAACAGTCCGTTCTACAGAAGTCAGATGTTTAACCGCATACTCGCTTACGTTACCAGTCATATTCAAGATTGTGTTCTGAAGGAAAAATTCAATAAGCGAATGCTTCGCATCAATGATGTGAAGACAGTAGGGCAGGCTGTAAATCTGTTGAATCAGATATCGCAGATAGATTTAGGTAATGAAAAGAAATAATCTGTGTCTACAGTCTATGGGTAAAATCCTGTATCAATTGTGGAAGTAGACAATAAAACAGACTGTTGATTTATACTGAAAGGTTAGAAATCTGACAACGTTACATGATGATATGTCAACTTTACATGATAATATGTTTCAGTTTAGTGTATAAAAAAAACATTGGAATCTCAATATCCCTATTGAACTCCAATGTTTTATTTTTTTGTATAAGTAAAAGATGATGATAAGCGTTTCACAACGCATTTTGAATTTTTCTGTTGCAAAGATACTATTTTTCATTATAATATAGGGGGTAATATTTGGTATTTTATGGGGTAATATTTGATTAAATTTATAAAAATAACACTGAAAATACACTTATATAACAAATAATACCTGTAGAATGAACTATTTTATTGGATAAAAATAAAAAAATAGTGGAAAAACACATAAAAAAGTTCTTTATTTCATTTTTTATTTGTACCTTTGTTCTGGCATACAACAATTTTAAACATATATATAAATATGAGACAGAAAAAGTACATCTTAAGCGAGCAGGAACTTCCTACTCAGTGGTACAACATTCAGGTAGATATGCCTAACAAGCCATTGCCACCGTTGAACCCTCAGACACACCAGCCAATGAATGCTGATGATTTGTCACATGTATTTAATAAGGAGTGCTCAAAGCAGGAACTTGATACAGAGCACGCTTGGATTGATATTCCGGAAGATGTGCTGGAGAAGTACACCTTCTACCGTTCAACCCCTCTTGTACGTGCTTACGCCCTTGAGGAGGCACTCGGTACTCCGGCGCATATCTATTTCAAGAATGAGAGTATCAATCCGTTAGGCTCTCATAAAATCAATTCAGCCATTCCTCAGTGCTACTACTGTAAGCAGGAGGGTGATACCAATGTCACTACAGAGACTGGTGCAGGCCAGTGGGGTGCAGCCCTCTCTTATGCAGCAAAACTCTACGGCCTGGAGGCAGCAGTTTATCAGGTAAAGATTACCATGCAGCAGAAACCATACCGTTCCAGCATCATGCGTACGTTTGGAGCCACTGTAGAGGGTTCTCCTTCTATGAGTACACGCGCAGGTAAGAACATTATCACACGTGATCCTCATCATCCTGGTTCGCTCGGTACTGCCATCAGTGAGGCTGTTGAGCTGGCTACCACAACACCGGGCTGTAAGTATACGCTGGGTTCCGTGCTCAATCATGTGGCACTTCACCAGACCATCATCGGTCTAGAGGCAGAGAAGCAGATGGCGATGGCAGGTGAGTATCCTGATCAGGTGATTGCTTGTTTCGGTGGTGGTAGTAACTTTGGTGGTATTGCCTTCCCATTCCTCCGTCACAACTTCACAGGCGAGCGCCATACTGAGTTTATAGCTGCAGAGCCGGAGAGCTGTCCTAAGCTGACTCGCGGTAAGTTTGAGTATGATTTCGGTGATGAGGCAGGTTATACTCCATTGCTGCCAATGTATACTCTGGGTCATGATTTCAAGCCAGCCAACATTCATGCAGGTGGTCTCCGTTATCATGGTGCGGGCATGATTATCTCCCAGCTTCTGAAGGATGGTTATCTGCATGGTGTAGATATCCCTCAGCTGGAGTCATTCAAGGCGGGTATGCTCTTTGCACAGACCGAGGGTATCATTCCTGCTCCAGAGAGCTGTCATGCGATTGCAGCCACTATACGTGAGGCTCTGAAGGCAAAGGAAGAGGGCAAGGAGAAGGTTATCCTGTTCTGCCTCTCAGGCCATGGTCTTATCGATATGCCGTCTTACGATAGCTATATTAATGGCGATTTGCACAATTATTCAGTAAGTGATGAAGAAATCCAGCAGTTCCTCAAGGATGTGCCAAAGGTTGACTAATAGTTAACAGTTAATAGTTTATAGTTTATAGCAAACAGTTGACAATTATTCCTTGCGATATATTGAAATAACGATATCACATATAAAAGAAGCCAGGCTGCGAAAAGCAACCTGGCTTTTTATTTAGAGATTCTATTCTCTTTTTTTAGAAATTCTATTCTCAGTTCGAGACTTCTATCTTTCATTAGAAGTTCAACCACTCTTCGATAGCCTTAGCGATGACATCGAAGCTTGTGGTAGGCTCGAAGCGGGCTACAACCTGACCCTTCTTGTTAACGAGGAACTTGGTGAAGTTCCACTTGATATCGGCACTCTCCTTGTAGTTAGGATCAGCCTCGCTCAACATCTTGTCGAGAACAGGGTAGAGAGGGTGGCTCTCGTCCCAACCAGCAAAGCCCTTACATTCTTTCAGAAATTTGAAGAGAGGGGCAGCATCGTCTCCGTTTACCTTGATCTTCTTGTAGCGCTGGAACTCTGTGCCGTATGTAAGCTTGCAGAACTGATGAATGCTTTCATCTGTACCAGGGGCTTGCTGACCAAACTGGTTGCAAGGAAAATCAAGTATTTCGAAACCTTGAGAATGATAGGTCTCATAAAGTTTCTCCAGTTCCTCATACTGAGGTGTGAAACCACACTTTGTGGCGGTGTTAACGATGAGCAGCACTTCGTTGGCATACTCCTTGAGGGAAACATCCTTTCCCTTTCTGTCTTTAACAGAAAATTCGTAAACAGTTCTCATTTTTTTTATCTTTATGTATGTGTTATCTATATTTCCGATCTCAACTTATATGATCTAGAGTGCAAAGATACTACTTTTCTCTTAGAATACTTCAATAGTTTTTTTAAAAATTCTAAAAATCGAACAAAATCATAGATGAAGGAATAAGCGTAATATATATAATGTAGATAGTATCGCAGTTAAGAGTATATAGATTCCGTAGATAATTGGGTTTGTGAATAGAAAGGTGTGTAGATTATAAGACTACATAACGGCCTGCATGAAAGTTATAAAAATAAAAAATGCAGGATTTTCACAAACCCTGCATTCCTTTTTCTTTACCTCTTTTTCCTCAAAAAAACAAAGAAAAAGAGGTTTACGATTAATCTATCATTTAACTTTTCTAAGAACTTGTTGCAAAGATACTACATTTTCTTGTAACACCAAACTTTTTCTCAGTTTTTTTTCAGTAAAAAGGGAAAATTAATCAAATACCCCCCCATTTTTATACTTTTTTGCAATATTCGGTCAAAAAACTAAGCAAAACGGCTCAATTTTATGACTATTCTGCTTTTTTCCTTGCTTGAACGTTTTGCTGTGTACGATAACGAAGAAGGCTGTGCTCGGCAACAACTGAAGATATGTCCTGTAATATGTATTACTTTTTAACAATACAGATAAAAGCAGCCATCAGTAATGATGACTGCTTTCATCTGTAATTATGCGGCCTATCCCTGCGTTCTGTTTCGGTATTCAGTAGGCACGATACCCGTTTCTTTCTTGAATACCTTCGAGAAATACTTAGGGTCGGTGAAACCTACTGCGAAGGCGATGCTGCTCAGTGTATCGTCAGTCTTGCGCAACATCTCGCATGCCTTCTTGATACGTATATGGCGAACGAAGTCTACCGGTGTCATTCCGGTCGTTGCTTTCACCTTATTATATAGTACGCTTCGGCTCATACCGATTTCGTTCGAGATGTCATCAATCTTGAGTTCCGGATTGCCTGTATGGGCAACAATAAACCTGAAGACACGCATCATGGTTCTGTCTTGAATCTGTGCCGCTATAAATGCCAGCTCGCTGTTTGGGTCAACCGCTTCGTTCTCGGCACTAGTTTCAGCCTGGTTAAGAGCAGGCAGAGGAGCTGCTGCAGGCAGTATTCGCAGGGCTGCTATGGCATCTTTATCGCCAGTTTCCTTCAGTTTTCTGATGACATCTATCTGAATGTTGCGGCGCTGGGTGAGGATAGCCTCTATTCGGCCGAGCAGATAAGGGGTAGAGAATGGCTTGGTGATATAGGCATCAACACCTTCATCAAAACCTCGCTGCTGGTCTTCTACGCTTGCCTTAGCCGAGAGAATCATCACTGGGATGTTGTTGAGGGTGGTATCCTGCTTAATCTCGTGAATCATCGACAAACCATCCATCACAGGCATGGTAACGTCCGTGAGGATAAAGTCTGGTATCTCCTTGCGGACCATCACTAAACCAGCCTTTCCGTTCTCTGCGAGCAGCACGTTATAGGTAGGCGAGAGGATGCTGTAGAGGAACTTGCGCAGGTCGGCATTGTCTTCTACTACCAGTATCGTCTGGTCTTTGAGTTCCGCTTCTTCCTGTGCTTCTTTCTGTTCCTTGCCCATTTCTTCCAGTCGTTCAGCCTCTTCATCCTTTTCTTCTTTCTGTTTGTTGGTTTCTTCCAGATAGTCAGATGCATTGTGGTCGTCAATCTGGCCATTCGCTTTTTCTCTTTCTGCCAGGTCGTAATCTTCCTCGGTCAGACCGCTGTTCGTATGGAAGTCTGCCTTGTTGCCGTATCTCTGAACCTTGTCCAGCATTACCAGCATTTCGTTGGCATTGTCTACTACCATTCTCAGCAGTTCCTTGCCCTTTCGGGTGATACCCGGCTCGGTATCCAGAATGGTTTTTACCGGGGCTCCGATGAGTGTTAGAGGGGTTCTCAGACGGTTGGCAGCATCGTTGTAGAACTCGTTCTTCAGCACGCTCATTTCGTGGGTTACGTTCTCGCGCTGGCGCTGGTTGTAGGTATAGAAGATAGCGCCTACGATACCGAAGAGCAGGAGCAGCATGAGAAACTTGCCCCAGATGCTTTCCCAGAAGGTAGGGCGCACTTCGATAGGCAGTTCTGCCACATACTTGCTCCATACACCATACGAGTTGGTGGCTCTCACCTTGAGTACGTAATCGCCATAACTGATACGGAAGAAGCCGATGACATTGCTGCTTCCGTTCGATATCCACTCGCCTGGAGCTGTATAACCATCTATGCGATAGAGGTATCTTGTCTGATACTTGCGCTGATAGTCGAGTGATGCGAAGGTGATGGTCAGATTTCGCTTGTTGGCAGGAATCACCACTTTTTCCTTGTGCAGGATAGGTTCCGACTCCTTCTCTCCGCTATAATGGAGGGAACAGAAGATGACTTTAGGCTGGTAGTTGCTCTTCTTCAGCGTAGCCGGATTGAAGGTAATCAGTCCCATCGGGGTACCTACCGAGATGTTGTTGCTTGCCGGATCGTGGTAAGGACGGCTTTGCGAGAACGACATGTTGAAGTCGAAATCGTTAGGTCCGAACACATTGCACTGGCCCGTTTTCGGGTTTACGCAGTCGATACTCGATTCTCTGATTACCCAGATTCTTCCCTGGTTGTCTTCTACCATGCCCTGTACGATGCCTTCGTTAACATCGATGGCATGGAAGTATTTCATCTTCAGGTTGTCTTGCAGGAGCGATTTGCTCACAATCTCTTCCATCACGCCGCCCTGTTGCGAGATATACATCTTGCCGCTGGTGTGCTCCATGATATTGTTCATATCGTTTGCAGCCAGACTTGTTGTATCGTTCGGTATGTAGTAGGTCTTGTGGTATTTGATCTTTCTTGCGTTTGTAAAGGCATCACTGAAGGTGATGAGACCATCTGTAGTACCTACGAGAATGGTTCCCGTAGTGGTGCAGCAGATGCGGCGTACGCGGTCGTAGTGCTGCTTCTCCCAAGGCAGTCCGTTTCGTTTACTGATGAAGCTGATACTGCCGTCTGCTGCCTCATTTACCAGGGCGATACCGCCACCATAGGTACCTATCCAGATGCGTCCGGTGCGGTCGGCTACGATGTCGAATATCTTGTCGAATGGCAGTGAAGCGGGGTCGTTTGCATCGTAGGTAAAGTGTCTTACCTGCATTTTGTCTATCAGATATACACCGTTTCCGTTGGTTCCTATCCATGTTCTTCCCTTGATATCGAAGTGGATGGCGAAGATGCCCTTCTCGGCGAAGTTTACCTGCTGTGGCACAATCTGTCCGCTTGGCGAAAGGTATCCGATACGCTGGTAGGAGGCGTTGAGTATCTGGATTACTCCATTGTGATAGCCTGTCCAGATATGTCCGTCTGGTGATGCATTTACCGAGAATACTTCGTCTTCGCCCACATCCAGCTTGTTGATAATGTAAGGGTGATATTTGAAGACTACCTGTGTCAGGTCGTGAGAGCCTGTCAGCCAGAGGATTCCCTGGTCTGAGAGTACATATTTCGTAATCTTCGGTATGCGGTAGTTGCCCGATGAATTGCTTCTCAGCAGATAAGGCACCAGTTTTCCTGCCTTGCGGTCAAAATAACTGAAGGTTCCTCCTCTTGGCACTACCCAGAGGGTCTTGTTTTCGTCTTGTGTGATGAAATTGCTTTCGCAGGTTGTGCGGTCCATCGGGTCGTCCTGATCGGCAAAGAGCCACTGCTTCTGTCCGGTCTTCGGGTTGATGAGGGTTACTCCCATACCGTCTGTAAATGCCCATACCATACCGAAATCATCGGTATAAATCTTCTTTACCTCTGCCAGAGGCTGACTCGGGCTCTGTACGTTGATGATATCAAACTTGAAGGTGCGCGGGTTATAGATGATCACACCCAGATTGGTTGCCAGCAGGAGCTGGTAACCTGTATTTTTCAGTTCGTTGATACGGGTTACGCCTTCCGGCATCGGTATCATGGTGAGTCGGTTCTGCAAGTCATATTTTGCCAGTTTACCATCTTCAGTTGCCAGGAACACATCTTCTCCTACCCATCTGATCCATTTGAAAGGCAGCTGGCTTGGGAATTTCGAGTTGTATACGTATGCGCCTTTGTCGGTAAGCACCCATTCTCTTCCGTGTATATCTCGATGGATGTACCATACATTTCCGCTTCTGAGTCCCTTTTCTCCTACTTTGATGAGTTCTATGTTCCGCTCATCAAAGGTTTTCCCTACTGATCGGATGATGTATTTTCCATCTTCTGAAGTAAACCATGTAGCTCCGTTTTTCAATGGGTATACCTGGCTCACGCGCAGGTCGATGTTGAACAGTTCGTTGAATTTCTGTCCAACAGCAAAGAACCGGCAGAAGTGGGTATCGTATATGTAGAGCTGGTGGTCGTATGTGATACACCATACGCTGTTGTTATAGGATGGTTCTATTTTCAGTATACGATTGGTTGACAGGACGTCAATATCATCGGGGGTGTCTCTGAAAGTATGAAACTTGTAGCCGTCATAGAACGACAGTCCGTTCCATGTACTGAACCACATGAGGTTGTCTTTACCTTGTTTCAGGTCTGAGATGGTATTGGCAGCGAGTCCGTCTGTGATAGAGAATTTTCTCACATCGCAGTAGGGTACAGCTGCTGTCATGATGGTAGAGAGCAGTCCTAATAGGGTGATATATAATTTTCTTTTCATCATTTTTTATTCGTATACGTTTATTAATCGCAACAAAGGTAGTGAAAATTATTGAGAATACGTATTTATCAGGTGTATTTTTTTATGTTTTTGCATTAAAATATTCCACTTTTCATGTTATAGGGGTAATATTTGGTTGATTTGCTGGTGGTTCCTTCTTATGTTATGCCTAACAAAAAACTCCCCCGATAAATGAATATCGGAGGAGCAGTAGGGATATGTTGTTTTGAATTTGATTACTTCTGAATCATCTTCTTTCCGTTCTTGATGACTACACCCTTGTAAGCCTTGGTTACCTTCTGGCCTGCGAGGTTGTAAACAGGAGCGTTCTTTGCAGCTTCGTCTGCTGTAATGTTAGTGATGCCGGTAGTTGATGCTGTAGGAGCTACAGTAGGAGCGAGTTCTATCTTGGTATTGAATGGAATGATGATACCTGTATAGTCCATTGCAGTCTCCGTATTAGGTTTGTAACCAAGTTTGAACTTGTCGAAAATCTGCATTGTCTTTTCGGCATCTGTGTAATAGTTTGTGTATTCGCCTTCTACTGCCTTTACGAGAGTAACATCTTTGATAGTAACAAGTTTGCATGCATTTTCCTGTTTTGCAGCCTCTTCTACCGTCATTTCGATAGGCTTGACAATACCATCTGTAACTTTGATGTCTGAAGCAGCAATGTTAACTAACTCTGGAAGTTTTTTAAATTCATCATAAGAAGCCTCAATTGTTCCATTGAGAATTTGACCTGCTTTATAAGACAGAGAACTCTGGTAGATGTCTATACCACCAGTCTCATCAACGATATAGATGTCGCCAGTGCCTACATATTGTACCTGTGCATTCTTTAAAGTCAAAATAGCTTTATTGCCGACACCAATAGCTTTAAATGCAGCAATGTTATCTACCTTCTTTGTTTCTATAGGTTTGGCAGAACCCTTTTTCCAGATCAGAATTTTTTGGATTTGGTCATTGTTGGCATTTGTAACTTTGATGGTATATACCGTATTGGCAGCCTGGTTGTCTGCAGCAATTTCGTACTGGTGTGTACCTTTAGCACCTGTTGTTTGTGTACTGACAGCTTTATTACCAACAAAAATGTTTCTGGTAGTTTTACCAGATCCTCCAGCAGGGCTGATAATATCAATTCTTTCTACATCAAAGTCAAACTTAGGAAGGTTGATATATGCGTCCTTTTTTCCATAGATGATGGCATTGTTTGATGCAAGATAGTATGCTTTTTCCGGTGCACTGACCGTAATGGTATACGTGCCATTGGTGAAATCTGTTGCATTGGTAATGCCTTGTGCTTTAGAGTCTGGCAGTTTCCAATTGTTTCCTGCAAAGTCAAAAGTTACTTCCTGTGCAAACGTAACGCTAGCTACGAACGCCAGAACCAATGATAATGAATAGCGTAAAAATTTGTTCATAACTTAATCATTTTAAAGGTTTAACGTATAATTAATAAACTGTTGAAACTCATTTTGTTGAGTTGATTCTTAGAATTTACTTTATGCTAAAAGCATGTTCTTTGAATAATTACTTATTTATGATGCAAAGATACGAAAATTATCGATACAATGTGTTAAGAAGTTGTTAAATCTTTGATACAGAGAAAGAAAGACCATCAAAACCGAAAGAAATACCACTCTAGGCAAAGAGAAATATCATCAAAAAAGCAGTTGCTTTCTAAAGAATAGGGATTTCCCCCTCAGTTTGTATCCTTTTCCCCTTTGATGCAGTCGAAAAATCCACTACCTTTGCATCGGGTTCAAGAAAGAATGCTATTCTTCAAGAGCTCAAAAGTATAGAAGATATAAGAATATAAATAACTTAACTGATAAATTGATATGAAAAAGTTTACTACTCTTCTCACAATGGCTTTCATAGCTTTGATGAGTATCTCATTCACCTCATGTGATGAGGATTCTGATATTGCATACACCCTCGATGGTACATGGAAGGGTAATATGTTGGTAGAATATGGCGGTGTCGATGCTGTTTACTCTGTAATTCACTTCGACCAGACTGATGGCATCTATTCTGGTACAGGCTATTGGATCGATTATTATCAAGAAGATTATTGGCATGGTAACAATTATATAGCAAACCGTATTCGTTGGACGGTACGCAATAAGAGTATCTATATAGATTTTCTGGATGAGAATAGTGATGGTGCGATTATTTCTGATTATGCTTTGAGCGATCGCAAATTCTCTGGATATGTTGAAGTGCTAGGTAACGGCAATCGTGCTTATTTCGAGCTTTATCGCGATTTTGACAGCTATAACTGGCGCGATTATGACTTGGGCTACGATTGGGACTATGATGACGGTTGGGGCTACAGCAAGCAGCATTCGGGCATGGAGAACACCCAGATTGTTTCTCGCGGAGCTAAGGATTCTGTAGAGTATGTTAAGGTAGCAGATGATAATCAGAAGCCTGTTCGCCGCTTTGTAGTGAAGTAAGGCAATAAGGAATTTAGTTTGAAGAAAGGAAACAAGATATGAAAAAGTTTAATCGGATATGGATGTGGATGGCGATAGCCGCAGCATCTTTCTCATTCACCTCATGTGATGATGATGATTACTGGTATGATGACTATAATCATGGTGGCTGGGGATGGAATCAGGGCGACTGGAACAATGGTTCTAACGGCTCTCAGGATGATGACCTGCTGTTGGAGGCTCAGACTCTTACAGGCGACTGGAGAGGCTCTGTGATGCTCTCTGAACTTGCTGAGGACGGCCAGTCTCGCAATAACTACAGTTTCAATGCCGAGATGACGTTTTATCAGGCGGGTGATAAGGTTAACTCGCTCAGTGGTAATGGTGTAGAAGTGGATTATGCCGATGATGGAAGCAATGAAAGCCAGACTCTGAAGTTTACCTGGTATATCGATAATAATGGTGATATTTATATCCGTTATAATGATTCTGGTGCTACCTATGTGATGGATGCAGGTGCTAAGCAGTATGGTTTCCATCTGGGTGATGAAAAGGGCCAGGATGTGTTCTATGGTTTTATGATAGGAACAGGTAAGGCTAAGGGTGATGTCATGCAAATCGATTTAGTGCGCTACGATCCGAGTGGAGCCCGTAAGAAGACCCGTTCTGCTGCAACCGATTCCGTAGCTCCTAGCTTCGGTAAGGCTACCGGTAGGGCATTCATGCCACATGCTATCAAGAAGTTGCCGAGAAGATGATGATATAAACCAAGAAATCCGCTCTCTCATTGATTTGAGAGAGCGGATTCTTTGTTTGTATATAGCCTTTTATTTAAAGCCCCAAAGTTTCTTGAGAGCTTCTGCATCTTCGTTTTCCACTTTCTTCTCGGTTTCATCAGGGAGATTACAGAAGAAGTCGATGCCGGTTTTGTCTTCCAGCGTCTTGATGTTTACGACATACTTGCCGAGCTTATCGCCCTTTTCAAATGCCTTGTCCTCGTGAGGGAACCAGTAGCCGAAAGCGCTGTAGCCATACTGTTTGGTCTTCTGGTTATACTCTTTCTTCAGCACGGCAACAAAGAAATACTTTGGTATTGGGATATAGCCTGGCTTCTGGGTTTCGCTAGAAGCACCATTCTTCTTCCAGCCCAAGAGATTACTCTCGCTGCCTACCGGGTCAATAGTTCCACCCTTTACGATAAACAGGGTATCTGAGTCAATCTTTGGAGCCAGCTTGCGCAGCTCATTCTCCATGTAAAACCAGGTACCACGCTCGTTGAAATTGGCATATTGAGGCTGCATATTGGTCATGAAGAAAGTCTGTTTCTGCTGTGTCAGATTGAGTTTGCGGTCAGCAGAAGGGCAGATATGACCATGGTCAAAGCCTTGAGCTGTAGGAGTAGGGTCTTCTGTGAAATCTGTGATTCCCCATTGTTCTTTCAGATCCGTATCCCATGGATACTTGCGCTCGCCCTGACCAGGTTTCCATCTGTCAACGTTAGAAGCCGTGTTTCCTGTGTGGAAAGTGTAGCAGCTCCATCTCTGGCTCTTCATGTTGTCATCCCATTCTGTAGAATAGTTCAACATACCTGTTGTATTATCCATGTGAACGATGGCATAGCTGGTACCATTATTCTTGAGCTTTGGGAACTCCAGACCGCCGATAGCGTTTCTTACCACTTGTGGCATGTTGGCAGTAGCCACATTCTTGTTTGTATTGTTCTTATCGGTTGACTCACCACCGGTATTGCCACCTGTGCTTCCACCACCCGTATTACCGCCACCGGTTGTACCACCGTTTTCAGGATAATAGAACTGCAGGGTATCGTCAGTGCCGCAGGCAGAGAACGTCATCGCAGCTACGAGCGCGAAGATAAAAAACTTAGTATGCTTCATAATTCTCGATAATGTTTTGAAGTTAAAGATTTAGTACTTTCTATATATAGAGATATGTAGAAAATCGATTGTATGAGGAATAGTAGTGAGAGAAAAAAAGTGCATTCCTACGTATATGCAACTACGCTGGAATGCACTCTGTATCTTTGCGATAATAAATATATCCTTATAAAAAAGGTATATTATTACTTCTTCAATTTGCCGTAACGGTTCATGAAGCGGTCTACGCGACCCGCTGTATCAACGAGCTTGCTCTTACCTGTGTAGAATGGGTGAGATGTGCTAGAGATTTCAATCTTAACAACTGGATAAGTCTCGCCTTCGAACTCAACAGTGTCGTTAGTCTTGCATGTAGACTGAGAGAGGAACATATCGCCGTTAGACATATCCTTGAATACTACAGGACGATAATTCTCTGGATGAATACCTTTTTTCATTTTTCTTTTTTATTTTTATTGGGTTATTA
>CAVBFV010000008.1:0-26544 GCA_963594575.1 Lachnospiraceae bacterium
TTCTTCATAATCGTATATTTTTACGTACTACGTTATTTTTACCACTGTGGTACTGGGAAGAGACTATGAACAGTGAACTTAGTCTCAATAGAGTTCTTGAATGCAAGTCCCTTCATCACATCACCTTCCGGTGTTCCAAAAGCACAACCAACTTTCTTGGTATTACCATAGCAGTTCCACAACTCCAGACGATACTTAGGATTCTCGTTAGCATCAATCACCTTAGACTGATCATAAGAAACAGCCTTGCCATCGAGTAACAACTCATCAAGAGTAGCGTGTGTGCCTGTGAAGAAACCATAAAGGTCAGCTATCTCGACGAAGGTCATGATAGAACCATCGGCATGATCACCACTCTTGTAAGTGATATCGAACTGGTTGTTCTTGATAGAATACTTACCACCTTCGTTCACTACTTCCATGGTTGCACCCTCGTTATAGCCCCAGGTACCACCCCATGATGGATTGATGGTAATCAGGTTTGGAGTATAGACACCGGTACCATCACTTGTGTTGGAAACAACGGTGAAGGTTACCTCGAAGGTATGGTTGAATGCGAGCGCAGTCTCATTCTTTGTCTCGCCTCCTTCCTTATGGAATGGAGTATCCTTCAAACCGTCCCAACTGTCATTATGACCGCATCCCCAGATGTTAGCCATTTCTACACGATAGTTGCCCTTGCCTTCCAGATCGCCATAGAAGAACTTGTTGGCATCAAACTTCACGTCGTTACCATCAGCCTTGATTGCATCGATACGAACCAGCGCCTTAGGATAAGCAGCAGAGTATCCCTCCAATTCGAGGAGATAAACCTTACCGTTGGTACGAGGATACTGGGTATTGAAGGTTACGGTGTAAGTCTTCAAACCGGCAGCACCACCCAATACATTAACAGTAGCAGAGTTCCAGGCATCTGGAGTATTCTCATCATCACCACCATAGCAGGTAAGCTTAGCGGTGAAGCCATTCTTCAACTCGCCCGGTACATAGTTGATACTCATATACTGATTATCACTTGCACGGGTAACTGCCAACTGCATGGTTTCATCTGTCAAAGACAAGATACGAATCTCAGAATTAGCCGTTTCCTTCACAGCACCAATAAAGTTAGCTGGCATCAATGGCATGATGCTTAACTTCACGGTTTTATTCTTCTCATCGATGGTATAGGTACCTTCCGTATCCTGGAAAGTTCCTTCAGCGCCATCGGCACCAGCAACATATTGATGAACCTTAACGGTACCATCCTCATTGAAAGTCATAGTGCCCTGGCAGTTCTTGGCATCACCACCTACTATCGAAGAGTTGCCTGCGAAATCAGCAGGTCTGCACCCAACATCACCTACAATAGGCTGATTATTAGTAATGGTAGCCCAACTGTCGTCCTTACCAAGGAAGTAAACAGGACCATCAAACTTATAGTGAGAACCATCCAGGCGGAGGTCGATTTCCCAAGTCTGACCAATCAGCTTAGTCTTGTCAAACTTCACATTCTTAGCCACAGACACAGGGCGGATAGCCAATGCCTGATAAACTGGAGTAGAAGTACGACGGTCTGAATTACGGTCGAAACTGTAGCCCAAAGCAAACTGCTTGTCAGCAGGATTGATAGAGCCAGAGAAATAGAGACCATTGATACCCTGACCAGAAACGGTCTGCTGAGTACGAGAACCTGCCGCTGGCAAGAAAATAGAATTACCGTTAGGACCTGTAAGCTTGTAACCAGCCACATGATTCTGGGTATCTTCTACCCATTCTTTCTTACACTCTCTGAACAGTTCCTCAAACTCATCGATGGTTGGCATGGTAACCCATGAGCCATAAACCTTGTTGGCTACGTCACGGTCTGTCTTATAAATGTCAGCAGAAGCGTAATTTTCGAAAAGTACGCTGGTTTGGAAACCTGTCATGTCGCCAAATCCAAAGAGACCACCGAGTTCAGTTTCCTTAGTAGCGCCAACGTTATACTTAGCCCACTTGGTAGAGAGACCAAGGTCAACGAGGTCGTTGTCTGGGTCGAAGTTGGATTCCGGAGTAGTAAACTCTCTTTCCTCACCATAGACAACACCATTACCCAAGTCGAGGTAAGCAGTATAATGATAAGTGGTATTAGGCAACAAGCCTTCAGTCTTTACCACATAATTATCGTTGATACCATCAGCCTGAATACGTACACCCTTGCGGATTTTCTCTGTCTTTGTATCAGGTGACAGGATAATACCGCTTACGGCATCAGCAGGAGCTTTCTCCAAAGAAGCCTGGAAAGTAACTGTGGTAGCAGTCAGATCTTTTACTTCACCAGTGATAGCCTTGGAATCGGTCAAGACAGCACTGGATACAGAACCCGTATAAGTAACGTGACCCTGCAAGGTAACGAAAGCCTGATAGTAAACCACCTGACCAGGAGTACCAGAGATAGAAGCACTGAACTCAGAGGTGCTTTCGCCGGTTACCTTCTCAGAAAGATTGTCCTCGGCATCACCATACATGAATCCTACAGTGTAAGATCCGGACGACTGACTTTCGAGTCCCTTCACCGTACCATGGAAGATAGCAGAAGAGGCTGTAACGTCAGCAGACCCCGTAACAACGGAATTTTCATCCAGCAATGGGGTTGTGCTAGGAGAATAGTCATCGTCAGAGCATCCTGCGAAGAAGATGCTCATGACAAATGCCATTATTCCAAATAATATTTTATTCTTCATAATTGAATTCTATTAAAGTTATTGAATCGTACAAGAAACAATCTCCAAACCTACAGCTGAGGCATCACCATCCAAAGTGCCATAACCATCCAACTGTATAGAAAGGTCGAGGCAGGTGTCAGTAAAGGTAACTGTTGAACCTGACGTATTTCTCAAAGAGACAGTTGTCTCTCCATTAGTATTCAGTTCAACTGCATCAGCCTGTTCAAAGCGCTTTGGTTCCCAAGTACCACCTATAGTCTTATTATCAGTAATCAAAGCACATTTTGGAGTAGTAGACCATGTAATACCACTATTAATCTTGAAGACTACTGTGATAGTCTGATTCTTTTTCAATTTAATTTTGCCAATTTCATCCTTGAAGATACCAGAACCAGAAGCTCCGTAATGCCAGAAACCTAAACGGAGACAACCATTCTCTGTCCAAAGTTTGTCAGGAATCTTAGTTGCGTCAATACCCACGATGGTAGGACCAGTCTGTCCACCACCAATAGCCTTATGGTTAAGGCAAGCTACGAGATAAGTATTGACATTACCATCAGCATCCTTTGCTTCAGGAACACCAATCATCAACTGACCAGCAGCATCCTCGCCCAAGACTGTAAACTCACGAGTTCTCAACTTGATAGTACGCTTATCGCTAGAAGCTGCAATGATATTGATATACTTGTTGAATACCAGCTTGTTGCCATCCTTGATTTCCATTCTACCTTCGAGTTCCTGGCCTTCGCAGTCTGTACAAGTGAACTTGTAGAAATCCTGACCCGTAATCTTCTCAATAGAAAGCTGGAAGTTATCCACTACAGCATCTGCTGGCTTAGGAGCCCATGTATTGTTATACTTATCGCCAATCACAGACTTCCAGCGAGCAGCATTCTGAACAGCCATCTCCTGCTTACTTGGAACACCATTAGCATTCGATGTTTTGTAAGTAAATGGAGAATTGTTCCACCACAAGATGTCGTAAGGCTTCTCTGAATCGAGAATGAATGTAGCCTTATTACCAACATAAGATACATCATTATGTTCGATAGTGAACAAATCTGTTGCCAAGTTAGGATACTCAGGAAGTTTAGGAGAAACAACATCCAAGAGCTTGTCGGCAGCAGGGATACACTTACCATTAGTAGTCTTAACTTCCTCAGAAACGAAGTTCCAGATGATATACCAGTTACCCTCTGAGTTGGTACGACGAGTAGCCAACTGAAGCATATAAGGAGTCAGTTCAACTATAGAGATATCCTGGGTATAGTTAGAACAAACTTCATCAAATCCTACGTTGTGCATGGCATAACAATCAGAGAAAGAAATCTTAGGCATGGTCTTCTCTTCCAAGTTCATGTTGAACTTACCAATGAGATTAGAGCCAGTACTAGCTCCCTTAGTTCCAGCCTCACCACGATACATCGTAGCCACACAACCATTCTTGGCATCCATACTGAACTCCATATATGAATCCATATAAGGGTCAGTCTCAGGAATCAACCAATTCTGGAATCCAGGATCCCAGTTAGGCTTAAAGTTCTCAAAGAGAATATCCTTGTAAACATTGCCGAGCTTGTCATCCTCTGTAAATCCCTTGCCATCACCATCAGGATCATAAGGGTATGCATACATCACAGGGCCAGTACACTGACCGATGCCAAAGCTTGCATAACAAGGAATCCATTTTTTCTTGACACCAGCAGCCAAAGTCTCAGCGTCAGGGAACTGACCACCCTTATAATTCTGATCAGCCAGATAGAACCACTTGTTATCGTTCAAGAGCGAGAAGTCGTTCTGAGGAAGATTAAACTTGTATGGTTCACCATAAACCACACCACCATTGGTCTCAACACCAAAAGTAACCTCGTAGTCACCAGCAAATGGCAACTCCAATTTCTGAACCGGTTTCTGAGAACGACCAGAAGGAGTAACCCAAAGAGCCGTACAATCAGGAATATTGGATGTCAAGGTCACAACATTGCCATTAATGGTCACGGTATAAGCCTTGCCCTCCACCAATTCCTCAGGAGAGTAAGACTTGCCGCCCATGCTCAAGTCGTCAGGCGAACAAGCCGCCATCAAGAATGTAGCAAATATGGCAAGTACCATATATATATGATTGAATAATTTCATATTTTCCGATTTTTAAATGATTAAAATCAACTATACTTATTACCATCCTGGGTTCTGTGTCAAGACATTACCAGAAAGTGTAATCTGAGTATTAGGAATCTGCATCAAGCCCTTCTTGGTCGTAAAGTTTGACTCCACGAACTTGGTCTTTGCAGCAGCACCACCATTCTGGACAGAAGCACCATTCTGAGCCTCAGCAATTGTCTTAGCAGCAAAAGCTCCGTCCTTTTCGTAGCGCATCAGATCCCAATAGCGAAGGCCTTCGAAAGCAAACTCAATAGCACGCTCCTTGCGGATATTGTCAATGCTATACTCCTCCGGAAGTTCACCGGCACGGGCACGAACCTGGTTCAAACCAGAGTTAGAACCCGTCAACTCAGACTGCATCAAGAGAACATCAGCATAACGCATGATGGTATAATCCTGATAGTAGGTGATATTCTGATGCTGTTCACCGAGTTTGAAACCTACCTCCTGACGGGTACCATCTGCAAAACACATAGGTGCATACTTGCGAGTATAGTAACCTGTGTATTCGTAGGTATCACTCAAGTCAGGAGTGAATCCTGCTTCCTTGCAGCTCCATGCACAGGCAGAGAAACGAGTATCGTTCTTAAACTGCTCTACGAAAGAAGGAGTAACTGAGCAAGCTCCCCATCCACTAGCGATGCAAATATCAGCAGCACTACGGTTACGAGGACCCAGATAAACAGAGAAGGTGTTACCATCACCATTTCCATTATAGTCGTGGGTAGAATTGAACTTCATGTTGAGCACTATCTCTTTAGAGAGACTACCCTGACCAGCTTTCCAGGTCTTACCATCATACCACTTACCTGCATAAGTTGTACTCCATGCATACTCTCCGTTAGAAGAAGCATCCTTAGTACAAGCAGGCATCCAGAGATTCTTGTAGTTGGCCTCCAACTCATATCCACCATTTACAACCACATCATTGATTGCAACAACAGCATCCGACTTAGAGCAAGCAGGATGCTCCTCACCATAGTAACCTGTATAATAGAGGTACGCGCGAGCCATCATAGCCTCGGCAGCATACTTGGTAATACGACCATCATTGCTATCACGATTGTCGAGCGGATAAGCATCGACAGGAATATTGGCGATAGCATACTTGAAGTCATCAAAGATAGCCTGGTAAACATCCTTAACCGGTGTACGAGGAATGTTTTCCTCAGATGGTGTCAACAGCAAAGGCACATCACCGAACAGGCGAGCCATATCAAAATACAGGATGGCACGGATAGCGCGAGCCTCACCGAGAATGCGCCCCTTCACCTTGTCATTACCACCCCAATTGATGGTATTCTCTGCAGCAATCAATTGATTACAGCGAAAGATAGCTGCATAATAGTTCTTCCAATCTGTATTGAACAAGTCGTTATACGAAGGAGCGATGCTAATATCAAACTGGTCAATCACATTGTTATTCTTGGCATCAGAAAGTCCCAGACCTGCAAAAGCCTGATCTGAAGCAAACTCAGCCATCAGATACATGCCGACACCCGCATCAGTATAGGTGCGTTGCCATCCATCATAACAGCCCACGAGATCAATCTCTGCTGTCTCTGCATTACTGTAAGCAGTTTCTGAGTTGAGGTCGGTCTTGGACTCTGTATCTAAGAAATCATCGCACGAAGTAAGTGTCAAAGCTGACAAAATCAACGCACTCATGAATATATGTTTTCTTTTCATATCACTTTCAATTTTAGAGTTAGAATGCAACATTTACACCTACAATGAAAGTACGTGGGTGTGGATAGTAACCCATATCAACTCCTGATACCCAAGAGTCGCTACTGTTACCATCTGTACCATTGTATGAACCGATTTCCGGATCCATACCATCATACTTGGTCAAAGTAAAAAGATTCTGTACCTGGAAATAGAGGCGCAACTTAGAGAGGCCCTTCCAAGAGATAAGTTTCTTGAAATCATAACCCAAGGTAAGGTTCTGCAAACGGATGTAGTCACCATCCTGCAAATAGAGGTCTGAGAACAACCAGTTACCTACGTCTCCGTATGTAACACGAGGCATCTCATTGGTTGTACCCTCACCTGTCCATCTGCCTAAAATGCGATGACTGTAATTGCCCTGTGAACCACTAGGATCACGATAAGACTGTGCAATCTGGAAACCGGCAGCGCCAGTGAAGTTTGCACTCAAATCAAAGCCCTTATAACCAAGGGTAAAATTGAAGCCGAAAGTATACTTAGGAAGACCATTACCCAGATCAACCTTATCATTAGCATTGATAGCACCATCATGGTTAACATCAACATACTTTACATCACCAGGCTGTACATTTGACTGGAGCACACCATTACCGGCAGCAATCCAATTATTGATATCCTGCTGGCTCTGGAAGATGCCTGCTGTCTTGTAACCCCAGAAGTAACCGATTGCATGACCATTCTCTGCACGATAGAACTCTTCTGCATTCTGATAAATCTGGTTGGTAGCACCATGGATGATACCATCCAATGTAGGAATATTACCTACTTCATTGTGGTTGTAAGCGAAGTTGGCACCTACACTATAAACAAAGTCCTTGCCAATCTGATCATTCCAGGAAAGACCAAGTTCGACACCCTTATTCTTTACATCACCACCATTGATGACTGGACCTTGAGTACCGGCTGTTGCAAGAACAGGAGCCTGTACCAACCAATCCTTGGTATTCTTGATATAAGTATCGAATGTCAGAGAAAGACGCTGACGGAGGAAACGGGCATCGATACCGAGGTTGTACTGTTCAGAAGTCTCCCACTTCACTTTCTCATTTGCCAAGCGGCTGGTATATGCACCCATTACCCAGGCATCTGTACCACCAGTAGCACCAAAGTTATAGTTAGTCTTTGAAGTTGTAACAGGAGCTAAATACTGGAAGCAGTTAACATTGGCATTACCAACCTGACCCCAAGAGAGACGGAGTTTCAAGAAATCCAACCAAGAAGCTGTAGACTTCATGAACTTTTCCTCTGTCAGTGTCCAACCTGCAGAAACAGATGGGAAGTAACCCCAACGGTTGCCTCTTGCAAACTTAGAAGATCCATCGGCACGCATGGTTGCGTTAACCATATAACGGTCTTTCCAAGACCAGCCCAAACGAGCGAAGAAAGACTGTCCACGAGTAGGGTTATATGGAGCACCGCTGATAGTACGGTCGCTTGAACTCTGATCGGTATTCTTGACATAAGCATGATCCCAATCATTGAAACCAGCGGTCAAGCCATAACCGGTACTACCAGAAGAGCTACCATCATACTTAGAAGTCTCGCTACCAATCAAGGCATTGATATGATGTTCCTTGATATTGAAATCATAAGTCAGGGTATTAGTCCAAACCAGTGAGATACCGCTACCATCACTCTGGCTAACCTTAGTGATACCATTACCACTCTGTGGAGTAAACTTATAAACAGGAGAATAAGAACGATAGTCTGAACCACCGTAATTAACAGCAAAGACTGTCTTGAACTTCAAATTCTTGATAGGTTCAATCTGAACATATACGTTTGCATCAACAGAAGTAGACTTGCTCTGATTGTAACGGTTCATCATCATGGTACCATAAGGGTTACCATCATTCACATTCCAGTCAGAACTCTCTGTAGAATTAAAGTTTCCATTGGCATCATAAACAGGAACCAAAGGAGAAGTTGTGAAAGCACCACGAAGGTTATTGTTATAGATATTACCTGTGTTCATGCCACGGCTATCCTTATAGACGAAGCCTACATGCTCACCTACAGTAACCAAACCATTGAACATCTTGTGCTCTGAATTGGCACGAAGGTTATACCTCTTATAATAAGAAACGTCAGAACCGCCAATGAGACCGTCCTGTCCTGTATAACCACCAGAAATAGAATAAGTAGAGGTCTTACTACCACCTGTGAAAGCCAAGCTGTGGCTTGTGGTCAATGCACCATTATCTACAGCCTGGTCAATCCAGTCTGTATTATTGATAACACCCTCTGCATTACGAATACCTCTCAAAGACATCCAATCAACAGGAGACATACCTGAGTTGAGGCGAGCCTCATCCATAATTGTCATATACTCAGAGGCATCGAGCATACTTATCTGGCGTCCCAATGTCTGCCAACCTACATAACCATCGTATGTAATCTTGGAAGAACCTTCCTTACCGCTCTTGGTTGTAACGAGGACTACACCATTGGCAGCCTGCGCACCATAGATAGCAGCAGAAGCGGCATCCTTCAATACGTCGATGCTCTCGATGTCGGCTGGATTCAAGGTGGTGATATCACCGCCCACGCCATCAATCAAGTAAAGAGGTTGAGAGTTTCCTACGGTACCCAAACCACGAATGGTAACACTCATGGCTGCACCTGGCTGACCAGAAGTAGAAACGATGTTAACACCAGGTGTCTGTCCCTGCATGGCAGAAAGAGGGTTGGTGGTGTTAAGCTTGGCGATGTCGTCACCCTTCAACTGAACGGTAGCACCCGTCACCAGCTTTTTCTTCTGAACACCGTAACCTACTACGACAACTTCATCAAGTGACTGCTTGTCTTCGTTTAAGGTTACGTTGATTGTCGAACCTGTGACTTTAATCTTTTGGGTGATAAAGCCCAGATACGAAACTTCGAGTGTTTGTCCGTTCTTTGCTTCAATGGTAAAGTTACCATCCAGGTCAGTTACGGCACCCGTCTTTGTACCCTGTACCATGACACTTGCACCAATCAATGGTTCATTGTCACTGCCAGAGATGACAGTACCCTTAACCGTCTGAGCATTGAGGACACCCGCTCCGATTCCTAACATTGCCTGGAACGCCAACATGATGGCTACCAGAGCAACTTTGCAGAGCATGTGGCTCTGCGAGAATTTCTGAGATGTTTTTCTCATAATTACTTTAGGTTTAAATTAATAATTGTTGCTTCTAGGTTTAATATAGGTCCTATATAACATAGGTCGAATATTGCCTTTATATAAATAAGGTATAAGCCTCGGTTATGAGGATTGCCTCGATTTATCGTTGTTTACATTTACTTTTCGTTGGCAAAGATAGATAAAAATCAGACACATGGGTGTATGTTTTCGTTAATCCATTACGTATAAAATGTTACGCAACCTACATTTTTTAACGAAAAAGCACCAAAATGTAGCATAAAATACATTCTGGTGCAAAAATAGTTTAATTAATATGATATTTTATCAACCCCGGCATCGGGGCTTTCAATATCTGGGAAATCTTGAGATGAAACTCATCCTCCATCACATTTCTCAAAGGAGACTCAAAGTAATGGGCAATGCTTCCTACAAACCCAAGCATCGGGATTTCTTCTTCCAAGGATGAATGCCATGCCTTCATGCCTGGCTCCAACTGGCTTATATCCTCGGTGCTCGCCTTTACATATTTAATATAAGGTGTAAGATTCTTTGCATAGAACTGATTGAAACTCTCCAGTATCATGCGATAGAGCGCCATCGCTTCATTCAGTTCATCAGTCCCGTTTTCATGTTTTTCACCTTCTGCTATCTGCTCTGAGATGAAAGGACAGATGGAAGCCAGGAAACGATTGGCAAGCGGCTGTCTGTACACCTTATTAATAATAGTAGGATAATCCAATCCCGACCAGGCAAGATATTTATTCTTTAGCGATACAGGCAAAGTGCCCTTGAAGATACCATTGAGGAAAAGTTTGCCGATTACTGCCCCACTACCCTCATCGCCCAGGATATATCCCAACGGAGGAGTGTTCATCACAATCTTCTCTCCATCGTAAAGACAACTGTTGGCACCGGTACCCAAAATACAGGCTATACCCGGTTTCTTGCCAAAGAGGGCACGGGCTGCTCCCAGCATATCGCCTTCTGCCTCAACCCGGGCTTCGGGGAAAGACTGCTGCAAGAGTGATTTCATGCGAGACTTCATCGCCTCGGTTACTCCACTGCCATAAAAGAAAACCTCCTGAGGCTGCTCTGAGAGAACAAGTTCCTTACACAACACATCCAATATCTCGGCATCACTCTGATGAATCGGACTGATGCCCTGCGTCTTACAAGTAACCATCACGTTACCCTGTTCATCAACCAGAGCCCAATCGGTCTTGGTGCTGCCACTATCTGCTATGAGTATCTTCATATTCTTATCTGATTAATTAACGTATCCTTTGACGTTGCAAATGTAATCAATTTATATGAAAAATGCAAAAGATAACCCTAAAAATCGAACGTAAAGGTGCTAATATATCAAAAAAGGGGAATTTCTCTTTGCTTTTTCACGAATTATTAATAACTTTGCAGTCAAATTTACTAAATATGAAGAAGAGACTATACATCATAATTCTGCTGATGGTGGCTTTCGTGCTGCCAAGCAACGCTGTGCTCAAGGAGGCCAACCTGGACACAACGCTCTATATGCTGCGTACTGAATTAACCAACTATCACATAGACTTGGAGAAACAGAACCAAGCTGCCAAGGCGCAACAGTTGGCGGTGATTCAGGAACTCATCAGTATTGTGAAGCAGGCTGACCAGAATTCCATCATGCTCTATTCGCAGCGCAATGGGTATATTTTCGATATGACGTATGCCTGTCATGAGGCTACGGAACAGTTTAAGAAGTTTAAGTCGAAGGCTGTTCCTTTCCGTCAGATGATCAAGAAGAACAATGTTGAGGTAGCGCGTTTCGATTCGCTCATCAACTATCTCTACGGCATGAACACCATGTTTCTCAGCGAAGAAGCACAGGTAAACCGAAACGTTGACCTGACACTGGCAGTCAATATCCGCCGCCAGCTGGTAGAGAAACAGAAACAGCTGCAAGCCTATGTGCAGGCATACGACAGAACCGACCGTAAGCTGCAGGCACTCAACGACTATGCCAACCGCAGATATGCAGATATCCAGAACAGCATCTTCAATAATGGAGGCGACAACTATCTGCGCATACTCCGTAACTTCAGCATGAATTATAAGGAGGCGAAGACTTCTGTAGCTGAGAAATACAAGCCCGTACCGGGCATGATGTCGCAATGGGATGTCCGTATCATCTTCATCCTCTTCAGCATCATCATCTTCTGGGGTCTCATCTCCATCTTCCTCAATCTCTTTACCATCCGCATCGTGATTACCCAACTCATGAAGCATGGTATGTTCGAGAACAGAAAGGAAAGCTTTATGGCTAAGCGTCCATGCCTTATCATGGCGATGACGGTAGTAACCTTCGCAGTCATTTTGGGAATCGTAAGAATGGCGGTTACCCAGAACTTCGTGATTATGGCGAGCCAGTTGCTGGTAGAATATTCCTGGCTGGTTGGCGTTATCCTGGTATCCATCCTGCTACGTGTAGACAACGATAAGATCAAGAATACCTTCCGTATCTATTCACCATTGATGCTGGTAGGTTTCATCGTTATCGTGTTCCGTATCATCCTGATACCAAACGATTTGGTAAACCTCATCTTTCCTCCGGTCCTTCTGCTCTGCGCTCTCTGGCAGTGGAATGTGATAGGCAGAAAGCACAATCAGGTATTGCGCACCGACAAGACATACGCATTCATATCGCTTGCCGTATTCGGTGTGAGCACCATTTTTGCCTGGACAGGTTTCACACTGCTTGCCGTCCAGCTTATCATCTGGTGGACCATGCAGCTTACCTGCGTGCTTACCATCACCTGCTGCGAGGGATGGCTCAGCGTATATGCCAAGCGTAAGAAGCTGGCAGACAAGGCGATTACCGACAAATGGCTGTATCGCTTCATCTACAAGGTATTGCTCCCTATTTCAGGCGTACTCTCGTTCATCATCTCTATCTACTGGGCAGCAGATGTATTCAACATGAGTGATACGACTTGGGAGATATTCAACAAGGATTACATCAAGACCAGCAACTTCACAGCATCGCTTTTCAGCATTTCAGAGGTAGCTTGTCTGTACTTCCTGTTCAACTACATCAACATTACTTCTGTTGATTTCATGCGTCATCACTTCGAGAAGGCAGACCCGGCGTCGGCTGCTTCAAAGATTGTGATGTTCAAGAACGTGATGCAGGTGATTATCTGGGGTATCTGGCTGATGATAGCCCTGAATGTGTTCCAGGTAGGAAAATCATGGCTGCTTGCTATCTTTGCCGGTTTGTCTACCGGTCTCGGTTTTGCATCAAAGGATATTCTCGAAAACATCTACTACGGCGTCTCTCTGATGATGGGCCGTGTGAAGGTGGGTGATTATATCATCTGTGACGGCACCCGTGGTAAGGTGAGCAGTATCAGTTATACCTCTACAATGCTGGAGGCTACCGACGGTTCGGTCATAGCCTTCCAGAACTCGCAGCTCTTCTCCAAGAACTACAAGAACATGACCAAGAATCATGGTTATGAGCTGGATATCCTGGAGGTAGGTATTGCTTATGGCAGCAATGTGAAGGAAGTGAAACAGATTCTGATTGATGCCCTCATGAAACTGGACTGTATCTATCAGGAAAAAGGCGTGAAGGTGTTACTGAAGAGTTTCGATGACAGCTGCATCACCCTCAGGATTGTTGTATGGGTGAACGTGCTTACCCAAGCCATCGATGATGCCACCATCATGGAGTGCATCTACGATACACTCAACGATCACAACATCGAGATTCCGTTCCCACAGCGTGAGATTACAATCAAACAAGTTAATAATTAACAGGTTATAGTTTACAGCTAATAGCAGGTTAGCCCCCCTATTAACTATAAACTATTAACTATAAACTATAAAAAAATATGGCAACATTCATAGCAGGTCCTTGCGTCATTGAGTCGATGGAACTATTGGAAACAGTAGCTCAGGAACTCGTCCGCATCAACGAAAAGTTAGGAACCAAAATCATATTCAAGGCTTCATTCGATAAAGCCAACCGTACAAGTATCCACTCTTTCCGTGGTCCAGGACTGGAGAAAGGTCTCCAGATGCTGGGTGATATCAGGGAGAAGTACAACCTTCAGGTTACAACTGATATTCATGAGAGTTATCAGGCTTCAGCAGCAGGTGAAGTATGTGATATACTCCAGATTCCAGCCTTCCTCTGCCGTCAGACCGACCTTCTGGTTTCTGCAGCCAAGACAGGCAAGATTGTCAACATCAAGAAGGCACAGTTCCTGAGCGGAAGAGATATGAAATATCCTGTAGAGAAAGCTTTGGAGAGCGGTGCCAAGGAAGTTTGGCTCACCGAACGCGGCAACTGTTTCGGCTATAACAATCTCGTGGTAGATTTCAGAAACATTCCAGACATGAAGGAGATTGTTCCAAATGTCATCATGGACTGTACCCATAGCGTTCAGCGCCCGAGTGCAGGTGACGGCAAGACTGTAGGCGACCGCAAATTCGTTCCAGCAATGGCAAAGGCGGCTAAAGCTTTCGGAGCTACCGGCTACTTCTTTGAAGTACATCCTAACCCAGACCAGGGCAAGAGCGATGCAGCCAATATGCTGGAGTTAAACAAGTTGGAATCACTTATCGCAGAACTTTTGTAAGTGAAGAACGAAGAGTGAAGAATGAAGAGTGAAGAAACAACGTTCGGCGTCCGAAGGGAAAGCCAATTCAAATGATTTAGAAATGACCGATAAAAATAACAATATAGAAGATAAGGTGGTTCGCGGTTATGGCGAACAGGCTCTAAGAGACGAGGCACAGGCCATCCTCGACCAGATACCTTATCTGGACGACAACTTTGAGAAAGCTGTCGACATGATGTATCATTGCCAGGGCAAGATTATCGTTACGGGTGTGGGCAAGAGTGGACACGTAGGTGCTAAGATTGCCGCTACACTTGCCTCTACAGGCACACCAGCTTTCTACATCAATCCTCTGGATGTGTATCACGGCGACTTAGGTGTGATGACCGACAAGGATGTGGTTCTGGCACTGAGCAACAGCGGTCAGACTGATGAACTGCTCCGTTTCATCCCGATGGTACTTCACATGAATGTACCTATCATTTCCATCACCGGAAATCCAAATTCCCTGTTGGCAAAATACTCTAACCATCATATCACCGTGAAGGTAAAGAAGGAGGCATGTCCGCTGAACCTCGCCCCTACCAGCAGTACTACTGCAGCATTGGCTATGGGCGATGCACTGGCTATCGCCCTGATGCAGGTACGCCACTTCAAGCCTCGTGACTTTGCCCAGTTCCATCCAGGCGGAGAATTAGGCAAACGACTGCTGACCACAGCAGAAGATGTGATGCGCAGCGATGATATGCCTATCATTCCAAAGGAAATGCACCTGGGCGAGGCTATCATCCACGTAAGCAAGGGCAAACTGGGATTGGGTATCTCATTGGATGAAGACAACCGCGTGATCGGTCTGATTACCGATGGCGATATCCGTCGTGCCATGGAGAAATGGCAGGCTGAGTTCTTCAACAAGACAGTAAGCGACATCATGACTACCACTCCGAAGATGGTAACTCCGAAGACCAAGATTTCGGAGATTCAACGTATCATGCACAAGTATAAGGTGCATACGGTACTGGTTGTAGACAAGGATAATCATCTGAAAGGAATCGTAGATCACTATGCCTGCATGGTATAATTTTTTAGGCACGGATAACACAGATTACACGGATTTATAGATAACACGGTTATAGATAAGATGAGATATTTTTTATTAATAGCAACATTATGGCTGTCTTGTTCGCTGTGCAGCGCACAGACTAGTGATTCACTGATCGTAAATCAGCTTCGGGGGAAAGGTGTGAGTTTTTCTCACGATAATTCCGTGACCCTTCTGATGAATGGTCAGGAAAAGTTTGATGATATGTTCCAGGCAATCCGACAGGCTAAACATAGTGTACACCTGGAATACTTCAACTTTCGCAACGACAGCATCGCCTCCCTTCTCTTTGATATTCTTGCACAGAAGGTAAAGGAGGGTGTGAAGGTGAGAGCCTTATATGATGGTTTCGGAAACTCATCCAACAACAAGCCTCTGCGAAAGAGACATCTCAAGAAAATCCGTGCCAACGGCATAGAGATTTATGAATACAAGCCCCTGAAGTTTCCATGGGTACATGCAATCTTCAACCGTGATCACCGCAAAATCGTAGTCATTGACGGACAGATTGCCTACACAGGTGGTATGAACGTTGCTGACTATTATATAAAAGGTACTGAGGTTGTAGGCGAATGGCACGATATGCACTGCCGCATCGACGGAAGTGAAGTGAATACCCTGCAGAAGATATTCCTCAAGATGTGGAACAAGGTGAGCGGACAGAATGTGCACGGTACTGAGTTCTGGAGATACAAGAAGAAGGATTATCTGGTAGAGAATCTAAAGCCAGATACAACAGCAACTGCCTATAAAAAGATGGTAGGCATCATCAACCGCGAGCCTCATGTAACAAAGGATATCATCCGATATTTCTATGTGAATGCCATCAATGATGCACAGGACAGCATCAAGATTATCAGCCCCTACTTCACCTTGAGTCATAAACTTAAAAAGGCATTGAAGAATGCAGTGAAAAGAGGAGTGAAAGTAGAAATCATGCTATCTACCAAGAGCGATATTCCACTGACTCCAGACTGCGGCTTCTATAATGCCCATAAACTGATGAAGGCAGGATGCAATGTTTGGATGTATACTCCGGGCTTCCACCATACCAAGATCATCATGGTAGACGGCAAGTTCTGTACCGTGGGCAGTGCCAATCTCAATGCACGAAGCCTGCGCTGGGACTATGAAGAGAATGCAGTGATTGTGGATTCTTGCACCACCCAACAACTGGTACAGCTCTTTGATGGGGAAAAGAAAGACAGTTTCTTACTCAATGAGAAGAACTGGAGAGAGTGGCGTACAGGCTGGCAGAGATTCAAAGGCTGGTTTGCAGCAAAGGTACTCACTCCATTCTTGTAAAAACAAGATATAAGTATAACCCAACTTTCACTAGTAGAAGTAAAATAAACAGAGATGAATGAAGAAATGATGAAAGCCATGGCTGGCAAACAGATGCCGGAGATGGCGATAGTAGAGAGCAATACGCTTGCCGCAATGGGACTCAGACAACTGCTTGAGTCGGTGATGCCTATGATGAAAATCTCGACCTTCGGTTCGTTCCGTCAGTATGAGGCAAACAATCCTGACCATTTTGTTCATAGCTTTGTATCTATGCACATTGTGTTGGAACACCGTTACTTCTTCACACAGGACAACAGAAACCGCCACGTCATCGTTCTGACACCCAGCAACGATCCCAATTCGCAACTTGCCGAATTTCATTGTCTCTGCGTCAATGTACCAGAGGGATACCTGATAAAAGAGCTTCTCAACCTGCAGCATTCCGGTCATCCCCATGGCGAGCATATCCCTGCCATGCCCCCAGTCACTCAGGAAAAGATACTGTCTGATAGAGAAATCGAGGTTTTATCACTGGTAGCACAAGGGAAAATCAACAAAGAGATAGCCGACCAACTCTGCATCGGACAGACTACCGTGATTACCCATCGCAAGAAAATACAGGAAAAACTGGGATTAAAAAGTGTGTCTTCACTCACCATTTATGCTGTGATGCATGGTTTTGTTGACATCAATATGATTTAGCCTTCACCATAAATAGTGATGCAGAATTATCACATACCTAAATATAATGATAGCGCCTTCCTCCAGACTAGGAGAAAGGCGCTATCATTTTATAAAAAATAACATTATTTAAACTGATATTCCGTAGATAAGCTACAGTTTTACCGAAGAAATATCAACCAGATTGTTTACGATGGCGTAAATTGTAAGACCCGCAGGTGAGTGAATCTGAAGCTTTCGGGCGATGTTTCTACGATGCGTAATGACCGTATTGATAGAGATAAACAAGTGGTCAGCTATCTCCTTATTGGTCATACCCTGAACCAAAGCAACAATCACATCTTTCTCACGGTCGCTCAACTGCTCGTCACTCATCGGAGTCTGATTAATCATACTCGAAATCTTGGCACTCACATCATTCTGCTTCAGCTTACGCTCTGCGTTTCTTACCGCAGGAATAAAGATTTCTTCCTCAACCTCAGAATGATGTTTCAGCCATTCCTCATTATTATATATATCATAAAGAGTGGCACTCAACTGATTGTTATGCAAACCATCTGAAGGCAGATACTTGATGATGATGCTCTTGAGTTCCTTCAGCTTCATATCTACCTGAGCATGATGCTTCGAGAAGGTTTCTATATCAAAGTTTGCATTACCATTGCCGTCTATAAGTGCCTGAACATAAGGGAATACCATCTTTTCCTCATACCGCATGTGATTGGTTATGCTATGGGCATAATCATCATAAAGTTTGAGGATAAGACGAGCCAGATTATCCGTTTCATCCAAAGCCTCAACGAGTTCCTTACGGATGAAAGGCAACTGGAAATCAATATAATAAACGTGGGATGCCTTGAGATAATGCAACAAAGTTGGCAACGACAAGCGGTCGGCATTGTCGTATTCCTTGTAACCATTAATGGTATAGTTGACTACAGCCAAGAAAGTATAGGTATCAACCTGCTGTTCTTCGCAAACTTCGCGCACAGTCTTATCGCCAAAGCCCAGGTTGATGCCGAAGCTACCGAGGCTCTGCAAAATGTTATAATTGTCTCTAATGATGCTGATCATCTTGTCGTCAGCTTCATACATCTTCTGATTTTTCATCTTCTTTTATCCTTAAATGAAAACATCCTTGTATCAAGAACATTCATAATGTTTCTATTTCGGTTGCAAATATACAAAAAAGTTTCGAAACTCGCAATACCTAGAAATGGGGATGCGGCAGTTTACCGATTTTTAGGTATTGCAAGATTTTTTAAAACTCCGTACCTTTGCACCCGAAATCGAGAAAGAGCGCGGTGATGATTGCCACTCCCGAGCGGCAGAGCTGCGTAATTCCTTATTAAGTCTATAGGGCTTTTAAGGAGATACTAGGTCTCTAAAGTGTCGAGAAAGCAAGCAGATATCTGCGCTCTTTTCTTTTTATTTTTAGGATAATAAACAGATAACATTTCAAAACAGATAAAAATGAACAGTTTAAGAATTGGATTGATGTCCGCTGCCCTAGTTGCCGGTTTGGCAACGGCAAATGCACAACAGTGTTGCGCAGACAGTACTGCAGCAAAACCCCGATTTACCATCGGTGGTTATGGAGAGGCCGTGATGAGCCGCAACTTCTATAGCCAGCATTTCAACCGTTACAGAGACCCTGCCACCTATAAGGACGATGACAGCCATGGACGTTTCGACTTGCCACACGTAACCCTCAATCTGGGCTATGATTTCGGACAGGGTTGGACCATGGGAATGGAAATAGAGTTCGAGCATGGTGGAACAGAAAATGCTGTAGAAATCGATGCTGATGAAAGTGGCGAATATGAGGCTGAGACAGAGCGTGGCGGCGAGGTTGCCCTTGAGCAGTTCTGGCTCAACAAAGCTTTCTGGGGTGGCAAGTTCAATATCAAGGCTGGTGAAATCATCATTCCTGTGGGCGAAATCAATGCCTATCACATGCCAAACAATTTCTTCTCTGTCTATCGTTCAGAGGGTGAAGCCAAAATGCTTCCTAACACCTGGCACCAGGTGGGTGTTTCCCTGTGGGGTAAGTTGAAGGATTGGCGCTATGAGGCCATCTTCACATCGGGTCTCGATGCAGAGCGTTTCGGGCACAACTGTTTCGTTCATTATGGAGCAACAAGTCCTTATGAATACAAGATTGGTAATGTATATGCCGGTGCAGCCCGCATTGACAACTATTCTATACCAGGTTTGCGACTCAGTTTGAGCGGCTACTATGGCTATACTTTCAAGAATACAGAAAAGAAAGCAAGCGCATCATACAAAGATGTACATGGCGCCTTGTCTATCGGCAGCTTTGGTTTCGAGTTGAACCGCTGGAACTGGATAGTACGTGGTAATGCTACCTATGCGCATCTGGACGATGCTACCAAGATGACAGCCTTCATGAATACCTTCCCTAAGCACAATGCGCAGGATGGCTCTCCTTCGAAGCACTCTCCTATTGCCAGCAGTGCTTATTCTGTAGGTATCGAAGCCGGTTATAATGTTTTTTCCCAGATAGAAAGTCTCCGAAACAAGCAGAAGTTCTATGTCTTCGGCCGCTACGAGGATTACAACACATACGCCAGTGGCAACAAGAAGGTAGCTTACGAGTACGACCACGTGAAGAGAATGGGTGCCGGTATCAACTATTCTCCTATCAAGCCTATCACCATTAAGGCTGAGTATAGCCACCGATTCCTGGAGAGCGCTTACAACAATGAGCCTAGCCTCAACCTGGGCGTCACTTTCTTCGGTCTCTTCGATACTACAACTTGGATCAACAAGAAGTTCAAGAAGACCCAGGAGATAGATAAATTCCAGATGGAACGTATCAACCAGCTCACCAAGGAACTCCAGGAGTTGAAAAAACAGGTTAAGAAGTAAGTTCTATTATAAAGTCAAAAACAAGAATAAAACAAAAAAAACAATGAAAAAGATTTTTAAGTATTCAATGCTTTTTGCAGCTGCCTTGACATTATCATTAGGTTTTGCAAGCTGCAGTGATGACAATGATGAGCCAGAGACTCCATCAAGCGTAAATCCTGACTTGAATGGTACTGATGCAATGGTATCAGAAGCTTGTGCCAACTGGAAAGAGGCTCGTCAGGACTGGGAGTGGTCTGAGGCATTCCTCTTCGGTCCAGCTACAGACTTCGGACTCGACCCACACACCGACACATGGCCATTCGACCGCGTACAGTTTGATAAATACATGAAGAAATACAATCCAGCAACCGATGAGGATGATGCAGCCTTGATTGATGATGCGATTGCTAACGGTCAGAACCTGACAGGTTTCCATGCTGTGGAGTATTTGATTTTCCGTGATGGTGAGGCTCGCAAGATCAAGGATATGACAGCCAACGAAGTTTACTTCGCACAGAGCGCAGCACAGGATTTGTATCTCAGCTCTTTGAAGTTGGTCAACGCATGGGGTGGAGATTTGTCAGATGCAGAGCAGAAGATTCTTGATGATGCAGAGTTTGAATCAAAGAACTATGGTGAGGATTTCATGACTGCAGGTGAGCCAGGTTCCAAGTACTCATCTATCACCTTGGCAACCCGTGAAATCATTGCAGGTGCCAACGAAATCATCGGTGAGGTACGTGACTCTAAGATCGGTGCTCCTGCTACTGGTGAGGACGTCAACTATATCGAGTCTCCATTTGCTCACAACTCTATCGTTGACTTCTATGATAACATCATGTCTTGCAAGCATGCACTCTATAGCGGTTGGAATGTAGTTGACCAGCCAACAGGAACATCACTTCTAGGTGTTTGCCTCAAGGTAAGCGATGCTGACATGAAGGCAGCAGCACAGAATGCACAGACCAAGTTGGATGCAGCCCTCAACAAAATCAGCAACATGAAGAAGCCATTCGTACTCTACTACACAGACCAGAGTGCAAAGGATGCAATGGCTGCACTTGATGAGCTTGAAGCTGCACTCGATGCACTCGATGCTGAGATCGAGAAATTCTCAGGTAACGCTAAACTCGAGGCTGAGTTCAAGAAGGTGAACGAAGCATTCGTCAAGAACACCGTAATCCCAACTTACCGTGCTCTTGCTGACAATGACTTGAAGCTCCTCAACTCTTTGAAGAAGATTACCTGGAAGAAGTAATTCCTGTTTCTAAGAAAGATATTATATAGATAAATTGTTGGTAGCCTTTGAAAAAAGACTACCAACCTTTTGCGTAATAAAACAGAAACAAGAAGAAACGTAGCAGAATACATGAATCATATAAAATAAACTTACAACATTATGAAAAAAAGACAATTAATTCCATTGTTTTGCGCCGCTCTGGCTATGATGAGCTGTAGCGACAGCAAATCAACAGTAGATGATGTGATTGATCTCGGTGGAGGCGGCAGTACTTCAGAAAAGTCAGAAGAGTATTATGCTGGTGGTGTGCTCGGTACAACGACACTCCAGGGTGCCAATGCCTACAAGCAGCCTACTCCTGCCGTAGAGCAGCAAGGTTTCGGAGCAGCCTTCCAGATTGGTGAAGCACTCTTTGAGCGCGACTTCAATACCAATACCGATGGAGCATTCGCTGGTCTTGGTCCTCTCTATGTACGTCAGGGATGCCTCTATTGCCATCCAGCATACGGCCATGGCAAGCGTCAGGAGCGTTACAGATACTCTGATATGGGTAACGGATACCTGCTGGTTATCTACGACAAGAAGACCAACGCCTACATCTACTCTGTAGCAGGTATGCCACAGACAGGTGCTGTTGAGCCATTCAAGCCACAGATTGATGAAAAGAAAATCAATATCGAGTGGAAGCACTATACAGACGAATGGGGCAACAAGTTTGCTGATGGCGAGACTTACGACCTGATTTATCCTGAGGTAACCATCCCTGCAGATGCCTATTACTCACCAGTTACCGTGATGAGAAACGGCAAGGAAGTAGTGATTCCAAACGATCAGGTAGCAGACGAAATCGGAATACGTCTCGAATCTACAATCGGTATCTATGGCACAGGTCTTACTGATGCCATCCCTGATGAGGAAATCACCAAGCAGTGGGAATCTGAGAGCAAGTATTTCAATTCCGTGGGAAAGACTGATGCTTTGAACCCAGCGATGTGGAACCAGGCTGAGAACAAGTGGAACAGCTACTATTCCAACTCTTTGCAGGGAGACGGAACCAAGTATGTTCGCCGCTATACATACGCTTTGAGCCGTGGTCCGTTGCTTGATGCTGCCGGTGCCAACGCCATCTGGAACATCACCAACGTTACCCGTCCAGACCGTCGCTACCATTACCTGAGTCTTGATGGCAAGATTTATGCAACCACTGCCATGAACGATGCTGATGTACAGAAGGGTTTCCCTGAGTATATCAACAAGATTGACCCTGAGAAGAAGCATGCCGACTGGCACACCGACGATGTAAAGCAGAACATCTACAACTACTTGATGGCAAAAGACCTCGATGTAGAGATGACCGGCGAGCAGTATAAGAACTTCATGGTATGGCATCGTGGTCTGGCTGTTCCTGCAGCCCGCAATGTGGGTACCGAAAAATACGAGCAGGGCAAGAAACTCTTCTCTGAGATTGGTTGTGCATCCTGCCACCGTCCATCATGGACAACAGGCGATGACAATATCCAGGATCCAAACAAGTATCTGACTAACAGCGATATGCCTCGCTATGCCAACCAGAAGATCTGGCCATACACCGACTTTGTACAGCACCGTCTCTTCATGGAGAACGACATCCGTACTGGCTGGTGCCGCACCACTCCACTCTGGGGCCGCGGATTGTCTAAACTCTGTACCGGAGCCGAAGATCGCTTGCACGACTGCCGTGCCCGCAACACGCTGGAGGCTATCATGTGGCATGGCAATGCCAAGAGTGATGCCCGTTTCGCTATCGAGAAGTTCCGCAACCTCACTTCAAATCAGCGAGCTGCCATCATCTTCTTCTGTGAATCCATTTAAACTTCTATCATAAAAAGCCACATGCTTTCTACCCCATCTGGGAGAAGAAGCATGTGGCATGATTATTGCTGAGAAGGAGGCAAGAGCGATGTGCACTGGGCAGTAGAAAACTTCCGAAAGCTGAGCAAAGAACAGCGCCAACAAGTTATTAAATTTGTAGATTCAATTTAAATGAACAAACTTAAGAGTTTTATTATCAGTTTAGCCACCATCATCATCATTGTGATGATGGCAGCTACCTTTGTTGAGAATTCCAAGGGAACAGCATTTGCACAGACCCATATATACAGTTCGCTGTGGTTTGTCATAGCATGGGGTATCCTGGCTGTGGTCAGCTTCATCTATATGCTGAAGCATCGCCTGTTCCGTCGCATCTCTGTATGGATGGTCCACATGGCATTCCTTCTCATCCTGCTGGGGGCACTTACCTCCTGGCTTACCTCCAAGAGCGGCGATATTTATCTGCGCCAGGGAGTACCAATCAAGGAATTGGTGCTGAAAGACAAGACCACCGAACAGCTTGGCTTCACCCTGAAGTTAAAGGACTTCAAGGTCATCAACTATCCGGGTACCGATGCACCGATGGATTATGTTTCGGAAATCACAGCCGACAACGAGCCCTTGAATATCTCAATGAACAATATCGGACAGTATCAAGGCTACAGATTCACCCAGGCTGGCTATGATGAAGACATGAAGGGCACTCACCTGGGGGTATATTATGATCCTTACGGGATAGCCATTACCTACATAGGCTACTTCATTCTATTCATAGCCCTGCTCAACACACTTATCAGCAAGCGGACCCGCATGCGCAAATTCTATCATCTTGCCGTAGATCAGCAGGCAGCCAAAGCACTTCTTCTTGCTGTATTGCTGGCTATGCCGACATTTATGGCGCCCCTACAGGCACAGGAACTGAGAAAAGTTGACAATAAGATAGCTGATGACTTTGGAAAGATCTGCGTACTCTACAACAGTCGCATCTGCCCAATCAATACCGTAGCCACCACATTCGTCACCAAACTCAGTGGTAAACCTTCTTGGAACGGGATGACAGCCAACCAGATTTTCTGCGGCTGGGTATTTGATGTAGCCAACTGGGAAAATGCCAGGATGATAGAAGTGAAAAGCAAGGAAGCACAGCAGGTACTGGGAATAACAGGCAAGTGGGCTAGTTTTTCAGATTTTTGGAATCAATACAACGAGTACAAGCTTGACAAGCCGCTGAAAGAGGCTTACCGCAGCGGCAACAAGGAACTGCAGAAGAGTCTCCGGGATGCTGACGAGAAATTCAACATCATCAGAATGCTTTATAATGGCGAGTTGCTTAGAATGTATCCTTATACCGACAAGAAGGGCAACATTACCTGGCTGGCACCGGGCGAAAAGAACATCCATGGCTACCTGCCGCCTAAGGAGTGGTACTTCGTCAGAAAATCCATGGATTATCTTGCCGAAAGTATCATCATGAACAATGAGGGGCGGGCAGCTACTCTGATAAGCAAGATATACGACTACCAGCACATCCGCGGAAAAAAGGTGATACCTTCGCAGACAGCCATCTATGCAGAACTGGCATACAATATCATCAACACCCAGCGCTGGCCTATCATGCTCTATCTTACCGTGGCACTCCTTGCAGTCATCGCTTCTACCCTCAGGCTCAATGACAGAAAGCGGAAGATTCTGCTGACGATCAGTACATCCCTGGCAGGAATCATGCTTCTGCAAACTACCGTTGTTATCGGATTGAGATGGTATATTTCCGGACATCTTCCTCTATCCAATGGTTATGAGACGATGCAGTTCCTGTCATGGTCGGTATTGTTGATTACCTTATCTATGAGAAGACGATTCAGCATCATCCTGCAGTACGGACCTTTATTGGCAGCATTCGCATTATTGGTAGCCATGATTACAGACAGTAATCCACAGCTCACCCAGTTGATGCCGGTATTACAGTCACCGTTGCTGTCGGTACATGTCATGGTTATCATGTTCTCTTATGCCCTCTTCGGTCTGATGGCATTAATAGGCATCCAGGGTATCATCGCCCATATCAGACAGGACACAGCATCGGAGTCAAAGCTTGCAGCCCTCTCTCAGTTTCTACTCTACCCTGCCGTTGCCCTGATAGCTGTAGGCATCTTCATCGGTGCCATCTGGGCAAATGTCAGTTGGGGTAAATATTGGAGTTGGGATGCCAAGGAAACATGGGCTCTCATCACCATGCTCATCTATGCAGCTCCTCTTCATAACGACATCAGATGGATGCATAAGCCGCTGCATATACATATCTATATGCTTCTCGCCTTCCTCAGCGTACTGATGACCTATTTTGGCGTAAACTATTTCTTGCCAGGTATGCACTCGTATGCATAAAAAAATGCAATAGGCTTCAATGGCAAATGAAGCCTATTGCATTGTCCAACGAAAGTAGCTGCATGAGCACATGCAACTACTTTCATTTTTTATTGCTTTTTCTACTATATTTTATTCCCCAAAGACGGAACGCCAAAGACTATAGCGGGCTTCAGGGTTCAACTGCTCCAAATGCTGGAAGACGGCTTGCATATCGGCACGTCGGGTAGTCTCTTCGTAAGGACACAGCACTTTCTGCCTAGTGAAATGCAATTCTTCTGCTACATGCCGGATATCCGCCTCATGCACCAGGCAAAGCGGACGGATAATGGTAAGCGGATAATGTTTCAAGGGAAGACTGGGCTGCATGGTGGAATGAGAACCCTCGAAGGTGATATTCATCAGCAGGGTAACGAGGATATCATCCATGTGATGGCCCAGAGCTATCTTGTTAAACCCTTGGCTCACCGCAAACTCGAAGAGCGTCTTGCGGCGGTTCCAGGCACAAAGGAAGCAACGGGTCTTACGGGGATCGGTCGATTCATCGAACGAACTATGAAGGATATGGAGCTTGATGCCATTCTCTGCACAGAAATCCTGCAGATAAGAGCGGTCGGTTACGTAAGGAATGTTATCCATGATGATATGAGCCGCCTCCACTTCGATATGAGGTTTATAGATACGGGCACGCTGAGCCAAGAGGCGCACCAGTTCCAGAGAATCCTTTCCGCCGCTCAAGGCTATAAGAATATGGTCACCATCCTCCAAAAGATGATAGTCAACACATCCTTTATTGAATCGCTTTAATACTTTCTGTTCTGCTTTCATCATATTCT
>CAVBFV010000009.1:0-26351 GCA_963594575.1 Lachnospiraceae bacterium
CTTGGTGTTCTTACCCATGTGAATCATCTTGGTACCGGTATCAGCCTCCTGATAATTGTTGGTGACAGCCACACTGTAGAACTCTGCTACAGAATTGTCGCCACGCAAGACGCAAGAAGGATACTTCCAAGTGATGGCAGAACCTGTCTCTACCTGTGTCCAACTCAACTTGGAGTTGACACCACGCAAGTCACCTCGTTTGGTCACAAGGTTTAGGACACCACCCTTGCCGTGTTCATCGCCCGGATACCAGTTTTGTACGGTAGAGTACTTTACTTCAGCATTATCCTTGACGATAATCTCAACAATGGCTGCATGAAGTTGGTTTTCATCGCGCATTGGAGCAGTACATCCCTCCAAGTAAGAAACGTAAGCATCATCATCGGCGATAATCAAGGTTCGCTCAAACTGTCCGGTGTTGCGGGCATTGATACGGAAATAACTGCTCAACTCCATTGGGCAACGCACTCCCTTAGGGATATAGACGAAGGAACCATCGCTGAACACCGCACTATTAAGTGCCGCATAGAAGTTATCACGATAAGGAACGACTGTTCCCAAATATTCCTTCACCAAGTTGGGATGTTCCTTGATGGCCTCACCAATACTACAGAAGATGACACCCTTCTCACGGAGTTTCTCCTTGAAAGTAGTCTTCACTGACACGGAGTCCATGATGGCATCCACGGCAGTACCGCTCAGTGCCAATCTTTCCTCCAAAGGAATGCCCAACTTATCGAAGGTTTTCTCCAATTCAGGGTCGATTTCCTTATTGGCAGGTTTCTTTGCCAATGGGTCTGCATAGTATGAAATCTCCTGATAGTCGATAGGTGGCACATGTACGTGTCCCCACTTCGGCTCCTGGAGCGTCTTCCAGTAATTGTAGGCTTTCAGACGAAATTCGAGCATCCATTCTGGCTCTCCCTTCTTCTGTGAGATCAGGCGCACAACATCCTCGTTGAGTCCTTTTTCTATGATTTCAGTATGCACATCGGTGGTGAAGCCATACTCATATTTCTGGTCAATCACCTCCTTGACAAACTGATTCTTTTCATTATCTATTTCTGCCATTTTAATCTTTAAACCATAAATAGGGATAAGCCGTTTTGAGGCTCATCCCTACCTTATTATATATAGAGGAACCAAAAGCAAATGATTTTTTCACTCTTCGTTCTTCATTCTTCACTTATTACAGTTTCTGCTCTACCTCAATCTCAGTGAAGGTCTCGATAACGTCACCTTCCTGAATATCATTGTAGTTGACGAGGCTCAAGCCACACTCCATACCGGTAACGACTTCCTTGACATCGTCCTTGTAACGCTTCAAGGCACCAATCTCGGCTGTACGGATAACGATACCGTCACGGATGACACGAGCCTTGTCCTTAGAGTGAACCTTACCCTCAACAACGAGCCCACCGGCGATGGTGCCCACCTTGCTAATCTTGAAGGTCTGCTTCACCTCTACCTGACCCGTGATGATTTCCTTCTTCACCTTGTCGAGCATACCTACCATCGCACTCTTGATATCGTCGATAGCATCGTAGATGATAGAGTATGTGTTGATTTCAACACCCTCACGGTCGGCAGCCTTACGAGCATCGGCAGATGGACGAACCTGGAAACCAACGATGACTGCATCTGAAGCAGAAGCCAACATCACGTCGTTCTCTGAAATCTGACCTACTGCCTTGTTGACTACGTTCACCTGAACCTTCTCGGTAGAAAGCTTGATGAATGAGTCGCTCAATGCCTCAACAGAACCGTCGGTATCACCCTTTACGATGACGTTCAACTCGTGGAACTCACCACGTGCGATACGGTGAGAGATATCACCCAGGGTCAAGCGCTTCTGAGTACGCAAGCCCTGCTCACGCTGCAACTGCTCACGCTTGTTGGCAATCTCACGAGCCTCTTGTTCTGTCTCAATCACATGGAACTGGTCACCTGCTGTAGGAGCGCCATTCAAACCGAGGATGATAGCAGGCTCTGCTGGAGCAGCCGACTTGATGTTGGCATTACGCTCATTGAACATCGCCTTGACACGACCCCAAGAAGTACCGGCGAGTACGATGTCGCCTACCTTCAAGGTACCATTAGCAACCAATACGGTAGAAACATATCCACGACCCTTGTCGAGCGAAGACTCGATGATGGTACCTGTGGCACGACGGTTAGGGTTAGCCTTCAAGTCGAGCATATCAGCCTCGAGGAGCACCTTGTCGAGCAGATCGTGAACACCGATACCCTTCTTGGCACTGATTTCCTGGCACTGATACTTACCACCCCACTCCTCAACGAGCAGGTTCATGTTAGCCAAGTCCTCACGGATACGGTCTGGGTTAGCACCTGGCTTATCAATCTTGTTGATAGCGAATACCATTGGCACACCAGCAGCCTGCGCATGAGCGATAGCCTCCTTGGTAGTAGGCATCACAGAGTCATCGGCTGCGATGATGATGATGGCGATATCGGTAGCCTGAGCACCACGGGCACGCATGGCGGTAAACGCCTCATGACCTGGAGTATCCAGGAAGGTTACCTTGCGACCGCTGTTCAGAGTCACACTGTAGGCACCGATATGCTGGGTAATACCACCAGCCTCACCGGCAATCACATTGGTATTGCGGATATAGTCGAGCAAAGAGGTCTTACCATGGTCTACGTGACCCATCACGGTTACGATTGGAGCACGTGGAACCAAGTCGTTCTCATCATCCTCTTCCTCGCTCACGGCCTCCTGAACCTCGGCACTCACGTATTCGGTCTTGAAACCGAACTCCTCAGCTACCATGTTGATGGTCTCTGCATCCAGGCGCTGGTTGATAGATACCATGATACCTACGCCCATCAGGGTAGAGATAACCTGAGTAACACTGATATCCATCATCGTAGCCAACTCGCTAACGGTAACGAACTCAGTAAGTTTCAGGGTCTTGCTTTCCTTCTGCTCCTGACGAGCCTGATCCTGCAACTTCTCCTGAACAGCCTCACGCTTCTCCTTACGATACTTAGCACCCTTCTTGTTCTGGCTCTTGCTGGTCAAACGTGCAAGAGTCTCCTTAACCTGGCGTGCTACAGCCTCGTCATCCACCTCGATCTGACGCTGGTTGCCGCGGTTGTTGTTATTGCCGCGATTATTATTGTTATTATTTCTGTTGCGGTTTTTGTTCTTCTTGTTATTACCGCCGTTGTTGCCATTACCTCCGCCATTATTCTTAGCTTCGGCATTGATGTCAACACGTTCTTTGTTGATACGAACACGCTTTTTGCGCTCATTATGCTGTTGAGCCATTTTCTCCTCACGTTCCTTTCGGCGCTCTTCCTTTGTTTTCTTCTTAGGACGGGTGCTCTGGTTGAGAGAAGACAAATCTATCTTACCCAACACCTTAGGCTCATTTGAAGTAAACTTCTTCTCACTCTTGAGAGTAAACACGCTGTTGTCAGCTGCGCCAGCAGAATGCTGTGCAACTTCATTCTTAGCATGATGATGCTCTCTCTTTCCCTGCGGAGCATTCTGCTTATTCATCTGAGCGTTTGACTGCTGTGATTTCTGATGATTTTCCTGTTTCATTTGCTGTTTATGCTGAGAAGCCTGCTGTGGCTTCTGTTCGTTCTTATGCTCAGCCTTAGGAGCGTCTTTCTTCTGCTCAGGACTGACGGCAGCAGTCTCAGGCTTTTTCGCAACAGACTCTGCAGCAGGTTTCTTACCGATATTGTCCAAGTCTATCTTTCCCAGCGGCTTGTACTGCTGCTGTTCTTTAGACTCCAACAAGCTTTCGGCGCGATTGTCCTTCTGCTCTGGCGCACGCTTCTTATCTTTTGCTTTTTTGGTAAAGAGTTTCTCAGCCTGATCACGAACCTCTCTGTCCTGACTGAAGGCATCATTCAATGCCTTATATTGCTGGTCGGTGAGTTTGAAGCTCGGTTCTGCCTTGACATCTCCCAGGTCTTTTCTTTTCTCTAGGAATTCAACTGCCGTCTGAAGTCCTATATTTAATTCACGTAGTGCTTTATTTAATCTGATGCTCATAAATTATTTTATTCTCCTATTTTTAAAGTTAGATTCCCTGCAAGCACTCGCTGGCAAGGGAATTATTGTTCGAATTCGGCGCGCAACACGCTGAGTACATGATCAACGGTCTCCTCTTCGAGGTCGGCCTTCTCAATCAGCAAGTTGCGAGGTGCATTGAGTACCTGCTTGGCAGTATCAAGACCGATGCCCTTGATTGCATCGATAACCCACTGGTCGATTTCATCAGAGAACTCATCCAAGTAGATATCCTCGTCAGCCTCATTCTCGTCTACCTCACGGAATACGTCGATGGTATATTCTGTAAGCATAGAAGCCAACTTGATGTTCATACCGCCACGGCCGATAGCCAAGCTAACCTCCTCAGGCTGCAAGTAAACCTCTGCTTTCTTGTTCTCATCATCAACATTGATTGAAGAAACCTTGGCAGGAGCCAACGCACGCTGAATGAAGAGCTTGGTATTGCTAGAGTAGTTGATGACATCGAGGTTCTCGTTGCAAAGTTCGCGAACGATACCATGAACGCGGCTACCCTTAACACCTACACATGCGCCAACCGGGTCGATACGCTCATCGAATGTTTCAACAGCAATCTTAGCACGCTCTCCCGGAAGACGGGCGATACGGCGGATTGCGATCAGACCGTCTGCAATCTCAGGAACCTCAGCCTCCAACAGGCGCTGCAGGAAGATAGGAGCAGTACGGCTCAAGATAATCTTTGGATTATTGTTCTCGTTGTCTACACGAAGGATGACCGCACGAACAGTCTCACCCTTGCGGTAAGTATCACCTGGAATCTGTTCAGTCTTAGGCAACATGAGCTCGTTGTTCTCATCATCTACAATCAGAACCTCGCGCTTCCAAACCTGATAAACCTCACCAGAGATAACCTGACCAACGCGATCCTTGTACTTGTTGTAGAGTGAATCATGCTCCAACTCAAGAATCTTGGAAGCCAAAGTCTGACGAAGAGTCAAGATGGCACGACGACCAAACTTGTTGAAGTCAACCGTCTCACTTACATCCTCACCAACCTCGTAATCCGGCTCAATCTTACGAGCCTCTGAAAGTGTAATTTCCTTATTTTCATCTTCAACTTCGCCATCAGCAACAACTACACGGTTGCGATAAATCTCGAAGTCGCCCTTGTCAGGGTTTACGATGACATCAAAGTTTTCGTCACTACCAAAAATCTTGGCAAGTACATTACGGAAGCTCTCCTCCAATACACTTACCAATGTAGTACGGTCGATATTCTTTGTTTCTTTAAACTCGCGGAATGTATCAATCATACTCGCTGTCAATTCTTGCTCTTTTTTAGCCATAACTTAATTGAAACTAATTATGTATTTTGTATATTTTACTTTATCCATCTGGTAAACGTGGTCAACCTCCTGTTTTACCGGACGTTTTTTACCTTCAACCTTTACCTTTTCTTCAACGCCAACTGTGAAGTCATTTCCTTCAACAGCTTTCAGGATACCCTTTACCTTCTTGCCGTCGGCATCAAGTACCTCAACCTCCTTGCCAATGAAATTGATATACTGCTGTGGAACTTTGAACGGCTGACCCAAGCCTGCAGAGCCAACTTCGAGCTCATAGTCTTCCTCGTCACGGTTCAAATGATCCTCAATATACTTACTCAAGGCAACACAATCCTCAATCCATACTCCATCGGCATGGTCAATCTCAACAACGATTCTATCGTCGGGACTGATTTCAATGCTTACCAAGAAATATTCCTTATCTTGGAGCCATTCTTCAACTAATTTTTTTACGACGTTTTTATCAATCATATATACCTTATTAAAATAAAATGAGGAACTCTTGTGAGCCCCTCATTCCACTGAACGTTGCAAAATTACAAATATTTTTGTGATTAACCAAAAAAAATGCAACTTTTTATTCGCAACGTGCACATTTTTAATTGATTGTGCACGTTTTTGTACTTATTTCTTCACCGGATGCAGTATTTTTTCGTATTCTGATGGAGTTTTCAGCAATTTTACTGCTTCCTTAATCTGCTTGTCATAGCGCATGGAATTCTGGATGGCACCGCGCTGGAAATAATAGGCAGAAACGATGTCATTTTCCAACAGATGCTTGATGTAATCCTTGTTATAATCCAGATCCTTTGCCACATTATGGCTCAGTTTTTTCTTCAAAGCCTCAAACTCTGACTTGGCATCATCGTAGTAACCTTCAAACTTAGCGAGTTTCTCCAAGTCCTTGAGATACTTTTCTGTTTCACGGTCATACTGGAAATTAGCCTTCAGTACACGTGCCTTGAATTCGTCATAGTCGGCATCGGTCAGCGAGAATTCCTTCGCAGGAGCGATAGTAGGATGCTTGGCGATATAATCAACCTCATAATTAAGCATCACCTCATTACTGTCGCGGGCACCAGCCAGATAGAAGGCGATGTTTGGCAAAGAATCAGGCTTTACCTCTACATCCGGCTTCACGCCACCTCCATCTCTCACTTCCCTGCCGCCAGCGGTATAGAACACCTTGGTAAGAGAATCGGGAACATGCTCCACATAACCGCCCTTATCGTGCTTATAGTTGAGTGCCTGAACGCATCGGCCGCTAGGAATGAAATATTTAGCAGTAGTGAGTTTCACCTGTCCGTTATAAGGCAAGTCCATGGTTGTCTGCACCAATCCCTTTCCATACGTGCGCGTACCTAATATTACAGCACGGTCATAATCCTGGAGACTGCCGCTCATGATTTCACTGGCACTGGCAGAGTTTTCGTTCACCAATACCACCATCGGCATGACGGAATCAATCGGTTCAACCGTAGTCTTATAAACATGATTAGAACGCTGCAGCTTTCCCTTCATCTCCAAGACGGTCTTACCCTTAGGCAAGAACATATTGATGATATTGACCGCTTCGGTAACAGAACCACCACCATTATTACGCAAATCGAAGACAAGGCTCTTGGCTCCCTGCTTTCTCAAATCGATGAAAGCACGACGCACTTCCTTGGCACACTGCTCGGTAAAGGAATTGAAGTTGATGTAACCGATACCACCCTCCAGCATGCCATAATAAGGCAAGAACGGCAACTGGATGGTACGACGGGTTACCTTCACCTTCAAGGTTTTACCGGTACTTGGGCGCTTTACCTTCAGCATAAAGGAAGAACCCGGGTCACCGCGAAGATGATCGCTGACATAGCTCACCTCCTTATTGGTCATATCCTCATCATCAATACTCAGGATGATATCACCCTTCTTCAGTCCTACTTCTGCAGCAGGCATATTCTCATAAGGTTCACTGATACAGACGCGCTGCAACTGGAAGTTGTAACGTATCACCGCACCTACACCCGCATACTTGCCGGTGAGCAGGTTCTTGAGTTCCTTCATCTTCTGCTCAGGATAATAGGTAGTATAAGGGTCGAGACTACGCAACATGGCATTGATACCATTACCGACCACAACTTCTGCATCGAGCGTATCTACATACATCAAATCGAGATTCTTGTAGATGGCATTGAATATTTCCATATTCTTTGCAGCTTTGAAGTCATGATCTTTGTCAACCTGGGCAAAAGTTGGAGCTGCCAGGAGCACCATAAGCAAGGAGAACAGTATTTTTTTCATTGTTACCTTATTTAATTGTATATGATTCAACTTATTGGTTATTTCCTCCTCCTCTTCACGGCATTCGCCCTCGGGAGAAGATTTCGACCACAAAAGTACTCATTTCTTTGCGAAAAACACCATAAAATAGGCAAAAAGTGGCACAAAGATAAGAAAAAATACACTTTTTTAGGGAAAAAGCGAAAAAAGTCAGCAAAAAATTTGGCAGAATGAAGAAAAGTTAGTACTTTTGCACACGCAAATAAGGAACGTCATGTTCTTTACAGAAAAAAAAACGCTTCAATAGCTCAGTTGGTTAGAGCACCTGACTGTTAATCAGGGGGTCGTTGGTTCAAGCCCATCTTGAAGCGCAAAAGATAAAGCCTTGCAAGTCAACTACTTGCAAGGCTCTTTTGTTTTTATACATTTCAAAGTTGCACCCTATTTGCACCCATAATTCATAGACCTCCATTTCACTTGCCCCATTGCAGAATCTTCAACATGCAATTCTGCAAAATCAGAGGATTTGCACCCAATATTTATAGTCTATTCTCTCTTTTGCACCCATTGCAGAATCCCTGAGCATATAACTCTACAAAATCGTAGAGTATTATAAGGATTGTCAAGTATCAAAGTTGACAAGTTGAAAATCACTAAGGACTTTCAACCGTCAACAAGAAACTTCATTTTCAAATTGTCTTATCTCGAAAAAGATAAATTCTGAGGATCCTGAATAATCTTTGCCACCTTCTCATTGAATAAAGCCATAATATCTTCATATGAAACTTTAATAAACTTATAGTTCTTATGATTGCGAATTTTATCATCAATAGTCTTTACAGGCTTCAAACGAGAATTCATATATTCATCAATTGTGCGATTATAAAAAGGATGCTGTGGGTCTGTTATTATATACTTTCCATGAACATCACCATACCCTCCTGGCATTGCAAAAGATTGTGTTTGGATTTTGCTAACAAATAACCGTAAGCTAGAGAATATATCGTCAATACCATCTTCATCAGAATCCAATGAATAGTACAAAGCATCCAACATAGGTACAAATGCGCCAAAAGCAGTACAAACATCTTGACCCGAAAAATAATTAATATAAGAAAAACACATATTAAGCCCTTCCTCTATACGACCCTTTTGCTTATCTAATGCACCCATTTGATTTCTAATCATTTGTTGAAGTTTTGCATTATCATGAGCCAACTTAATATTTTCTTCTTTTTGCTTTTGAAGTTCACCTCTAAATTCAACAACACTAAATATCTGATATCCCATAACCAAAGTAACAATGATACCGACAGCAGAAAGTACTATTCCTAAAAACGTCTCATTACCAACTTCACAGGGAAACACTCTAAATAAAGAAAAACCTAATGATATGACACACAACAGTGTCAATAATAACATCCAATATTTACATTTACTATCCATACGCATTTATTCTTTAGAATCTCTTTTGATAAAAGTAAATCTTGTCTTCAAACATGGACGAAGGGAAAGATCGTAGGTTCCCATCTGGAAGTAGTTACGACTATCCTTGCTTGGATTCAAGTTCTGATAGAAATGAAGACCACGACCAAGGGTGATGTCCCAATCATTACTAGTGCGGATGTAACGGTCATGAGAGTTTTCATCAAATTCATATTCAAATGTCATTATGTTGCCATCCATATCAGCCAGGGTTTCCTTGATACCACTCAAACTATCTTTTATATAAGATGACTCTTCTACCGTATCGCCGAGTTTTGTAATCAACTTAAAAACTTTACAGTCACCTATCTTTACCAATAATTCGATGAATCGAACCAAATTGGTTACCTGATAGCCATGTGACAAGTAAGGTTCTTCGAGCATAACCACCTTTGCCCCCTTCAGATAGTCAGCAAACAAGTCATCATAACCATAACCTATATCGCCATATTGCACATCAATTGTCTTCTCTTTAGGAGAATCATCTTCAACAATTAGAGGTTTCATCATAGGACGATCCTCCATAACCTTTGAAGGTGCATTCTCAAAAGGCATTTCATCATAAGCTTCGGTCAAAACTGCCACTTCAGGATCTTTACGAGGATTCTGGGTTGCCTTGCTATACTTACTTTCCGGACAATATACTATAATTTTCTTTCCATCCCTATTTATATATGACATATTGATACGAGCGTATTCCTCATCAGGCTTACGCTTATTCAATTGTTCCTTCACACGACGACGGCCTTCTATCGCATATTCCACTATTTCATCGAACTCCTCATCAGTTGGTTGACCTGTCGGGAACAACAACTTGATAAAGCCAGATATCGTTTTTTGTAAGGCACGGTTATCACGGCCTTCAATATTATCACCCTTCTTCAAACGGGCATTGACTACCCCCACGTAGTCACTATCATGCACAAATAAGTAATGAAGTGCCTCTGACATATAATCCGTGATCAATCCAAAACCGTTATTATAAGCACTGTCATCAATCTTCGGTATCTCCCACCCTGGAATATAGTTGTAGATACGATCGATTACAGCAAGATCAAAAGCTTCAGGCAAAGTAACCAGCAAATCTTTATCATAATTATTAACTATCTGCTGGATATTCAAGTCAAAGTTACCAACAAAAGAGAAACTGGCATAACCTGTCACTTCCCTACCACGCGAGAAACGACCATTAGCCATATAATCTTTCATGATTTGCACGGTATCGGCATCCTTGATTTTCATCTTGGCAACCTCATCAAAGGCGACATTATCCCAATAACCAACAGCACCCACTTGCTTGCGTTGATTATTATATAGTAATGTGGCAGTTGAAGCCTGTCCACCAGACAACAAAGTAGAATAAGGAGAGAACTCCGAATAAAAATAGCTCTTACCGGTACTTCTGCCTCCCAACTCAATGCTATTATAATTACTTTGAACCAATGGCAGGAAGCGGGAGAGAATATGAAATTTCAATCTTCTACCATTCTTATCGCTATTCAGCTGACGTGATCTTTCAGAAAGCCAATCAGGATTAATGCCAATACTACGAATCAGAACATCCATCCACTCATCAGTAGTAAATTGCTCACGACCACGAAAGAACTTTTCTGCATCAAAATGGGCAATTTGGATAGGGCGCAAATCTTCGATGAAGAAGGCATAGTCATCCTCCTCCACTTCATTATATGCCAAAGTTATCTCAGCCCAGATGCCACTCTCGAGCAATTTTTCGTTTTCCTGATAGAAACAAGGATTGATGGCAATACGCTTGGAGGCAAAGTTCTCCATCTCAGCCCAGTAACGCTTTTCCCGCTCCACATATTTCACATGAATCTTATCAATGAATTTATGGCGTTTTTTCTGCTCCACGATTGCCTGTGCCTTGTTAGATTCATCCGGTCGAACATAGCATTTTTCTATAGTTTGCAGCACAGCTTTCTTTCCTTCCTCTATTTCTTCGGGATCCTCACTGGCACAATAACGTGACAGCAGGAACTCCAAGACAAAGGAAGGAACGTTCACAGCACGCTTAATATCATGCAGCAGGTCCTTGCGAACCACCTTTCCTGGGAAAGCATGGTTAAGTTTCATATCTAAAGCATCCATTTACAAATCATTTTCAAAGTTCAACTTCAATGTAGAGAGCGTAGCATGGGTATCAGCGTCCAACGCAGACACAACAATACTGTCACCCCCATATTCTTCATCTATAACTATCGGCTGACGGTATTGAGTAACACCAGAAGGTATTTGTGCTGTCTGCGTAACATCATCATAGAATTTACCACTCGGTGCGCCTATTGCATGGCCTTCGCCATCAGCCACTATTAATCTTATATTTACTCCATCTGCAAACAAATCATCCTGATGGATATTAATATCAATCAACGGACGGCAAGTATAAACTGTACCAGACGTATTCCCCTTATACTTTAATTCCACGCTGTATTTCTGCTTCTTCTGCTTATTCTGCAACTGCACAGTTATCACAGGTACCACATTCTCCTGGAGTGACAAGCCTTCATGGTAAAACACTTCACCTTTTCTAAACACAGTAAAGTTCTTGGCATAACATAGTTTCATAACCTCAGCATCCAGTCCCAGTTCTTCAGGAGTAAAGGATAAGGTATCCTCGCTGTCATTCAGATTACCTACCAACAAGCGACTTTCTTCCAGCGAGACATCGCTACCCATAGGTTTATCTATCAAATTACCCACATGGAAACTTGACTGCACCATAAAACCATGGTCAGCAACAAAGACAGCCATATCAAAGCCTTTTTGCTTGCAGGCATTCAAGGTACGCGCCAGACGCACCAACACCTTATCCATCACGGCAAGCCCACTCAACTTGATTTCTTCTCCAGCAGTATCCATATCCTGACTTCTTATAACCAACAATTGTACATTGTCTTCTATGGCAGACATATCGAAATTTTCCAAGCGCACATCTTGCGTTACTACATGGGTTTTCTGCTGCAAATAATCCAGTCGGTCATCAGGCGTTATAATCACTCTGCCATCTACAGAAGGTTGCAGTTTTCCGTTTTGTTCCACAACTTTCACATGTCCCAAATGAGCAGCCATACCAAATCGAGTAACAGAAGGCAGGAAAGACAACTTAGCCCCTATCTTTACTTGCTCTGGTTCATTGCGCATCATACTATCAGCAAAACATTTACCCATCTCATAGCGGAAAGCATCCACAAAAAACAAAGCCACCCGCTTACCTTCTTTCAAGGCAGGATATACAATATCTATACACCCCTGGTTTCGCAGTTGCTCATGATTCTTGATTTCCCCGGCACGCTTCTGATATTCCTTGACACTACGCTCTGTAAAGTCTGCATACAAGCCTTCTACATATTGTGTCATTGTCTTTACTGCAGCAGGAAGAGAGACTACTTCCTGGCTATCAGTCAAATATCTACGATAAGCTTTATCAGCTTCCTGACCACTGCCAACATACCATTCCACCAAATCCTGGATATCTCCATCGCTCTTTACTCCCCGATTCACACAATCAGCAATTTGCAAGGCATAACTAGCCAATTTCCAAAACGTTGACACCTCAGAATCTTCCTGATACCAAACGTCTTCGATATTCTTTTTGAGCAACTTATGAGCCTCTCCTAACTTACCCTCTTTGAGATAAGCAACGAAACGTTCGTATTCCACCTTATTTTCAAAAGCAAAAGTCACGCGGTCACCCAAATGTTTGGACTTCGCAAACAAATCAGCAAGTTGGAAAGCATCCGCCGTTTTACGTGCCATTCTTACATAAATCTCACGCAAGTCGCTTCTGCGACGCAGATGGTCACACACCGAATAGATCTTATCCTTGATTTCAACCGGTGCCATAGCAACCGTCTTCAAGCTATCAGGCAAAGCCGAAGGCAAATCGAAAACGAACTCACTAAACAGCAAATACATCCATAGTTTCTGCTGAATATCCTGAAGAGAGATTCCGTTACTATCAAGACCCGGATATTGAATCTCCGCAAAACGAACCCATTCAGGTAACCATGCCATATCCGAAGAAAACGTTTGAGCCAACAAGCCCACCGTCATCTCAACAAAGCTCTTGCCACCAGTCAATTGTTCCAAAGCAGGATAAGCCGCTCCATCAAGCAAGGCATTAATCATATTGAAAGATGTAGTTCCACTCGCAAACAGGCGTTCAATCTCATCTTTCTTGGTTGGCAAAAACGACTGACAGATGTACTTATAGTCATCTTGTGGACCTACAGGAAACATTGCCGCTGCATTTTTGAAAGCACTATAAGGCTCCTCTACCCACTGACGGTCGGTAGTTGGTTGAGGCATCTGGCGATAGATAATCATACGCAATTCATTATTCTCTGCCAGTTCATCACACCAAAAACGAGACGCAGCCAGCCGAGCATGCAGTAAGCCCTTGGTTGTGTCTATCACCTTCACTCCTTTTTCCTCAGCAAGAGGCAAAACACTATGATAAAGCGCATTACGGTCGTAGATGACGAGCACAGGTTTCTCTGCGCTCATCTTCCCCAACCAGTGGTCTATGATATATCCTTGTATGTCCATCTTCTTGTAATTTTCTTGTAAATCTTCTTGTATTCTTGTAAACCTTAAAGCTTTCAACTAACTGATTTTCAAGAGCTTACATTTACTCTCTTGTAAATACAACCAATTTTCTTGTAAACTTTCACCTTATTATACTAATTGCATAAGAGCCATTTCCTACCAATAACATGTATCTTTCCTGCTCTTCTTAAAGAAGCAAGAAGATTTGTCACCTTATTATATTTTTGTGTCTCATCAAGCACATCAGGTAATTTGTCCAATAAGAGTTCATCCAAATCAGTTCTTGAAGCAGAGCCAAATTTCAAGAGGTAATCCTCTATCAGCTTTTTATAATACGCATCATCAAAACTCTTATTCTTGATATAAGAGGCCTTTAAACCTATATGTTTTGAACTTTCGACAATTTTGAAAGATAAATACAAATTATGTCTTCTACCCTCAACAAATTTCTTTTGTCTCAATAGTGCTACTGCATCATCAGTCAAGCTACTATATTCCCTTTTTTGCACCTTATCAAGCATAATAATCTCTGGCAATGACAAAGTAGGATTATTCACAAGAATTTTTGCAAAATTCTCATTCAACACCTTGCCTTGAATCTCACATCGAACCTTCTGACCAGACAAATCATATATTGGCATTGGGAAGAATCTTTTTCTTTGCTGTACAAATAGCTTTCTTATACCCCCACCTTCAGTTTCTGCCATTCCAATGTTACACATTGCTTCCATCAAGAAAGGATTACGATATCTTGAATCAGGACAATCTTTTTCCACAACATCTTCTACGGAATTAGGTATAAATTGCCCATAATTTTGGATAACTAACTTTTCATCTTCGTATTCCAACAGCTCTATTCTTGCACCCATTCCATAATCTTGGTGCCCAATGGCATTGCAAATGGGCTCACGCAATGTAAATACATCATAGCGCATCATATTCTCCGGGAAAATATTACCACTAACTGTATATACATAGTTATTGTTCCTAATATATCCTGTTGTTATCTCTTCCACTGATTTAATCATAGGAACATGGAAATTATGAAAATCCTTGTTTTTATCCTCTTTTGCAAGCAGTTTCCAACGAATGACACATACGGCTGGCGACAAGAAATGTTCAGATTCCTCTCTACCCAAAAGTATGATAGCTGCATTGGTTATCTTTCCGGCTCTTGTAATCTTTGCCTTGTTCAAAAAGGTTGCATCATCCCAGCTCTCGATTTCCTTAGCTCTTATCTCATGCCTTTCCGTATATTTTTCTCTTGCCATACGAATCGCATCAGGGTCGAGGTCGTCGATGGTGGCATCTTCTATAATATTAGCAGTCCAATCGCCAAAGACAGCACTTGGTTCTGAAAGAATTCTTTGCATACGCTCTTGCGTCATCTCTACCAGAGAATCGGCAATACGTTGCCATGCCTTTCTATGTGCATAGACAGGGCGGCGTGGCTGATGCTTAGGAATATGAATAATCCAAACCGTTTTTTGAGTATCCTCTGTTATAAATTCCTCAACACGAAGACCTTCAGAAGAAAGGTTCACACATTGCTCTACCAACTTGAACGTCGCAGTCAATGGGGTTGCAGCAAAGCCATTGAATGTCAATGCTGACAAATCAGTGCCAACTATGTCCAAGGTCTGGTCTTTGACTCCAATCACAAGTTCCCCTCCCTCCATGTTGGCGATAGCCGACACGTAGGAAAGTACATCATTGCCCTCCTTGCCATTGAAGGAGTTCTTCAGATTTTTCATTTCCTTCCATTCGCATCTTGCGTTTTCTTCAGGATAGCGTTGGCGGATATATTGTTGTAACTCTTGCTCTGTCATACCTTTTTCTTATATTTTGATGTCATTAAAATGATAACGAAAGCTGTGGGTTTATGTTGTCTCCCTTTTTCTTTCTTGCCTTCTTTTCCTTCGGTTTGTTCTCACAGATGTGTTCCAAGCCGTGGGTCAGCGCCATGCACCAGTCTTTCTTCGCCTTTTGGGTTACTCGGGCTGGATACATGCTCATGGCAAGGTGGCTCCAGTCGTAGTCGCCTTTTTCCAGCAGTTCCATGTTCTTCTCGCATTCCACTCGCCATGGGCGGCTGGCTGCAAGATGGAGCAATGGGGCGGCTGTCACCGGCACTCCGTCATCATGGTTAGGCACATAGCCTGCGGCAAGGATGCGGTTCAGTTCGTCCATCATGCCTTCCACCTGCTCCTGCTCGGCACGGGTCTGCGACTCTTGTGTTTTGTCGTGGGCTGCAAGGGCGGCATTCAGACGAGTGCGCAACTGTTCCTGCTGTTCACGCAGACGGATGATAAGCTGCGGCAAGGTGTTCTTGCTGAGCTTTGGATAATACACCCAGTAGTCCACGGTGCCGTCTTCCGAGGCAAGGAGCCAGTAGATAGGTGCCTTGCGGCGGCTCTTGGTATAGCGTTTGAAGTGATAGTCAAAGAACCCGGTAGGCGATGCAAGGTAGGCTTGCAGACTCTTGCAGCCTATCAGCTGGCAGAGTTCATACTCCATATCGTCGGCACGGTCTGCCCAGAGGTAGTGCATCACCTCTCTTACGTGACTTGCCAGACAGAGAGAGGAGTCGCTATTGTTGGTCAAGATGCCATCCGTAGGTACGTCGAGTTGAGCAGGGCAAGTAGCCTCGCCCTGACTGACCACTGGCATAAATGGCAGAGCATCAAACACATCGCCAAACTCAGGAATAGCCTGTTCGCCCTTGGCGTATGCCGTGTTCCATCTGCCGAAAGTCATGCCCACCAATTCCATCACGATTTCCTGTGCCATCACTTTTTTGTCAATCACGTTCTGGCAGCTGGCTCCGTCTATAGAGAGCAGTTCTTCATAAGGACGACGTGACTTATAGTTGTTTAAGGTCTGTCGGAATTCGCTATTTCTGTCTATATCAGCCAAGTCCATCCACAGGTCATCATTCTCTTTCACAAGTTCTTCATATCGGGCGTAATCAGCAGTCAGCTGCTCCTGCATCTTGTCCAAGGCAGCATCAATAGTGGTATCGATATGCATCTGGGCTATCAAGCCATGATACTCCAGGTTGGTTTCGTCCAAGCTGAACCACTTTCGTTTGATGTCAATGATGGCATTGACGATACGCTCGATGTCGGATTGACGAGTGGCGTAGTCGGGCATAGGAAGGAGGTTGACGTTGCCGCTTATCTTGTGCTGGCCAGTGTATAAGTTTATTGAATATTGGGATAATATAGAATTTGTAAAGCTCAACATTGTTTTACTTAGAATGTTTGAGCTAAGTGGAATTGCTTGTCCTTCTCGTGAAAACAAATATCCCTTTTTAAGAATATGTGTATCCAAGAATTCACCTCGTTTTCCATATCCGACACCTCCTATTTTATGCAATATAGGATTACGATAGCTAAAATCTTCATCTGCTTCTAAAATAGGTATATTCCAAAATGTAAAATCATTATAGACAGAATAAAACATTGTAAAACTTCCTCCATTATAGTAATGACAAAAGTTGTACGGAATAACTATCTCATAAAATTTTCTCAAATAGATTCCTGCTGGAATATGATGTCCTTCTTTTGCGGGCAGATTTTTCTCCTTGATATTTTTATTTTTGAATAGTTTTAAAATATTTACATCAAAATCATATCCAATCACCGTATTCGGCAGATTATCAAACTCCACCGACCTAGCAAAATACGTCCACTTCGCCTCTTCTCCTCTATTACAAGTTCTTATCAACACAGAGAGATTTTCATCCTTTTCCTCTGGATTCACGTCCTGTACATCCATAAACACACCCTCCACATCCGAGCTTAGTCTATTCAGCACCAACGTAGAAGTCTCTACACTCGCATCCAATACACCCCAACCTGTATCAGCACATGCCGTGATAAAGCCACAAAGGTTACGACGCCGGAAAGCCTCATAGCTCGACTTGATCATTACCGTACGGTCGAAGATTGCTCCCAATTTGCCATCATCATCCAGCATTTCCTGCATACGATCGAAGAAAGCACACACCAAGTTCTTGCTCCACACAGGATAGTTATCATTCATATACTGACTGGTATGCTCACTTCCCTCACCGAAAGGTGGGTTCATGACGATGCAATCGAATCGTTTTTGGCACAATTCGATAAAGGCAAAGCCACGGGTGGCATCTTCAGAAAAGAGCGCATTTTCGTAACCTTCTTCCTCACTCAATCGGGAAGAAAGCTCTTGCAACGCAGTTTGCAGACGCTCTGCGATTTCCTCAAAAAACTCATCCTTATGGTGGCGCAACTCTGTACGAGCCTCATTGGCAGCCGCTATTTCAGCACGACGCTCCTCAGAATCAAAGATATTGGCATTACGGTTCTGATTCACCTTGCTCCAGTTCTTGCGCAGGTATTCGATATCATCGCTGATTTCCTTTTCCATCTTAAAGAGCAGCCCAGCCTCGCCCACATATTTCATCTTATTCCAAATGGTGGTAAGCAGACGCTGCATCGGCTTGTCAAACTCATCCATCAAACCTTTGAGCAGGCGCTTATTGCCAGGCATCGCCTCTGCCAGCACCAAGTTGCTCCGGGTTATCAAAGGACGCTCAGCTGCATCAAGCTCCATCTGGCTATAACTCTTCTGCGCACGGAGCCAAAGGCTGAGAGCGGCAATCTGCAAGGCACGAGGGTCAATCTCGCAACCATAGATATTATTCTCCAATATCAGCTTAGGCACCTCACGACGGAAACTCTCACGGGTATGTACCTCACGATATTTCTGAAGCAACGAAGGCTGATGATCCCAGGCATCCATATAGATATACTCATATACCTCGTAGAGATAAAGGCCAAAGTGCATGGAACCACAGGTAGGATCAAGCGAAAGAATCTCGGTAGGCTCCTTCAGCTTGCGCTCCTCCAGCGGCTCACCAGAGCGACGGATCATATATCGGCATTGCTCCTCACCGATGCGGCTCTCACCACGGGTCATCTCATACCAGATACGACCCAAGGAATTGTCGGTAAGGAATCGCACCACATACTCAGGCGTAAAGAACTGGTTGCGCACCGCCATCTCTCGGCTGTTGCGAGGCTTGCTGCTCGCTTCGCGCATCTTTCTGCGCTCCTCTAAGGAATTGTAATCCTGGAACATCCATCCCAGGGTTTCGTCCTCTTTCCAGAAATTCACGGTCACAGCATTCTGCTCGTCAAACCAGGCAGAAAGCTGACTGTCGTTGATGAGTTCCAGGAGTTTCATCAATGTACTCTCATCAGGGAAAAGAAGACCGAACGGTGAAAAACGGTCGAAAACTGCCGGCAGTTCGATGCTCAGTTCATCGAACACGCTCAACAGATAACAGCGGTAACGCTCATAACGGCTTGCACCCATACTTTGGGCAATACTATCATAAGCCATGAATCCTGCCGACTCATAGCCCCCACGAATACTCTCCATAATCAAGTCACGCTCCTCACACATGCGAAGAGCGCAAAAACGGTTGAGCTGGGTAAAAGCCTGTTCAGCCACCAGCTGACCTACAGCCTGTCGCTCCTTATCGGCATCAGTATCCGTATCAGGCAGAGCAGCCATCAGATGCTGCAAACGGTCGCGCAGCATACGGGCAGTATGCACAATGTCAGTATCCTGACTTGGCAACTGCTCCACACCAATGGTATGTCCATCCGCCCAGATGCCATACCACTGCTGCAACATTTCCGTTACGTTCTGCATCAGTAGGTTCTTGGCTGCCGAAACAAAACGCTCTATTATCTTCTTTCCGTTTTGAGAAATCATATCGTTTTATTCTTTCAGAATAGCTAAAAATTAGAAAATAAACTCTACTGGCGAATTATCGCCCACCTTGTCCAACAACTGTGTGAGTCGGTCGATGACCTCCTGCAATTCCGCACGAGAAGTAATCTTATGCTTGATACAGAGTTGAGTTGAGCTATACGAAGGAGAATGGAGATGCGTAGGCGTTCCCTTACCAGGATTGTCATCATTCCCTTCTGTGTTTTCACCTGCAGTTGATGACGTGACCGCCGTAACAGCAGGAGCGTTGGCAGCAGCCATCGTCTTGACACGCCCCTCAATAACTTCCACTGCGCCCATCGGCATATAGAATCCAGAAAACTTATTCAGCATATCACGCAAATTGTCGATAGAACTGCCACGACTCTCAATGGTCAATTCACCCAACAGCGTTTCTATCTGCGCACGTTGCTCTTCCTTCAACTTCTCCATTTCGGGATTCGCCAATATAGCCACACGCTTTTTATTAAGCTGTTCGTTGCTCTGTGTCTGGAATTCAAGACAAGCCTGCTGCAGATAAGCATCAAGCTGTGAGCTGAGCTCGGTGATGTCCGACACGATGTTAGGCAAATCAGGATTAGCCACATAGCCATTATACACCTGTCGCACCTCATTCACCTGCTTGCGGAATCCATCAAGGATACCATTTGGTGCCAAATTATCAGCCTCGTCCATCAGTTTCTCCATGTGAAGGAAACGATCCAAGAAGCCAGCTTGTTCGTTACACTTGACAAGTTCCATCGCATATCGAAAAGCCTTCTCACATTCCTTGTCCTTGCCCAACAGGTAAGCAGCCTCTCCACCCTCACTTTCAAGGATGCGATTGGCATAGCCTATCGCTTGGTTGAGAGGATGCAATCCTGCCAAATGCAGATGTTCGAAATGAGGCACCAACTTAGTCCACTTAGGCATCAGATACTTGATACGCTTGTTGGCAACCTGCGCAATCTGATCCTTGACAGGAGCTGTGCGTGGAGCCCCCAATACGCCCATCAGTATCTTTGCCGCATTCAGCAGTTCAGGAACCGTTAAAGTTCCATCTGTATTGAGAGAAATACTTATCTTTCCAAAAGCATTGTTATTGCCCATGGCAGCCACTGCCGACTCACCAAACACGGTGATGTCCTTGCCCGACACACGAAGCTGTATGCTTCCAGCCTTCAGCATCAGGGCAACCAGATAGCGGATGGTATCCTTTGCCCAGCCATACGGAATGCTTTCGAAATGGGTCATCAGTTCCTGTCCCGTAGCCTCTGAACGAGACGCCACGAAATCCTTTATCTCCATCAAAGCCGGATGAGCGGCATCTATCGTTCCGTCGTTCTTCTTGATGATCTTGAACGGATTGAGCGAATCGGGAATGGTGGTAACATCACCAAACGAAGCAAGCTTGTTCACGCAATCGCTCTTCATATTGGCAGAAGCCAACGGATATTTCTCAAACACCTTTTCGGCAATGCCCTTCAAGGCAACCGTCTTATAGGTATCGGCATTCACCTGCTGTGGAGAGCCACGGAAGATGATTTCGCTGTTGGCCTGCGCCTCTCGGAGCGCACGGCGCAACTGCTGTTTCTTTTCCTCCGCCATATCACCCTGCGCACGGAGATAAGCCTGTATCTCCTTGTTGGTCTCGTTCTGATGGCGGTTGCGGATGTTCTGGCATTTCACAATCTCCTGCAGCAGAGCCTCCTTGTCTTTATTAAGCGTACAGAGCCAATAGAGAGTACGCATATTTTCCTGTCGGGTACTCTCTGTAAGCAACTGCTGGCGAGTCTCCTCAAAATGCGCACCATTGACAAAACGAACGTTCATCTTCAAACTAGTTGTGTTATAGATGGTGTAAGGACGGTTGCGTTCTGTCAGTTCCACACCTGCGGTGATTGTCTTGCTCGCATACACATTCACGGCAGGAGCAGGAGTCAGCAAGTCTTTCAGCATATCCTGCATCACCTCGGCTTTCTCTACTTCACGAGGCACAATCTTACCACGTTCCTCACGGATGCCCAAGATGGCATTGGTCATAAACTGGTATTTGCCTTCCACCTCCTGCAAGGTAAGCTCGTTGGAACCAGAAATCTCGTCAATAATCTCACGCACACGGTTGCGGTCGAGTGTTTCGCTCACCTTGTTGTTCAACAACGCACAGATATTGTCGAAAGACAGATTGAAGTCGTCAAGCAACTGCATCACGGCGATGGTCTTACAGATGCGCACAGCCAGTTCATTGCCTGTGTACATACGTACTGCCTTATCTGCAGCCAGGACGATTTCCTTGGCTGAGTTCTTCTGCATATCGGACGACAACACATCATAGAAGTATTCCGGACCCGCCAGCTGTCCGATGGTAGCATCAGCCAAGTGATTGTCCACCAAGATGTCTCGTATCAATCGGATAACCGAACGGAGACCTACACCACCCGTGCGGCTTGCCAGCTTCTGCAAGAGCGAAAGCAGGATATCGATATGCACCGGGAGGAACGGATAGAGATCGGCAAACGACTGCTCTGTAAGAACCTGGTTATAGATGCTACGCTGCTGCACAGCCAAATGGGTATTATTCTTCAAGATGCCTTCGTTTTGATTGAAGAGCTTAACCAGGAATTCCTTGCCCTCCTGCGACTTGCCCAGCAGACGCTTGGTGATAATTTCCTTGATGTCGTTAGCCTCAATATCCACCTTGATAGGGAAACGGTCGTTCAAACGGAATAACTCATTGGAATTGAGTTGCGCCTGACGATTGTCCTCCGTAAGAGTCTGCTGTGCAGTAGCAATCACCCACACATTTCCACGGAACTCATCCTTGAAAATCTGCATCATGCCCTGCACATTGAGAATCAGCTCTACATTGGAAGCCACATACTGTCCTACCTCATCCAAGACAAAGATTACCTTATCCTTTCCCGTTTTTTCCTTGATCAGCTGATAAAGACGCTTGAAACGTTCCTTCTCGTTCAAGGCGCTGTTCATCTTGATGTTCTTGAAGCTGGCGCTATCAGGGAAATAGGCAGGCAAGAGCCTTGGCGCAAGACTTGCCGCAATCATATTCGCAGCCAAGTCGTTGCACTGTTCCACTTCCCAGTCCTTGTGCTTCTCCTCCTTCACGATGCGGCAGAATTCCTCATATTTCCCCTCGCTGTGAAGCATATCGACGAAGCACATCACCTTCTGGTCGGTACACTTGGTGATGTTCAACTGTTTCAAAGTCTCATAATACACAATATCACTGACCGTTGAGATATTGCCGGCAACCGACTGAGTACTGAGGTCAATCATCACAACCAACGGATTATGACGATTGATGATGGCATGGTGCAAGGCTGTGATAGTTGTATCATGAATGCGACTCAACAACTTATCACCAAAAGTAACGCCATCAATCATCAGGCTCTTATCAAACGACAAGCCCAGATATTTGGCAAAGGAACTCTTACCTGAACCATAGAAGCCTGAGACCCAGATACCGATCTCCTTGCTTGAATTGTCAAAAGCCGACTGCAAATCGAGAAGCACGTCCTCATAGTTTTTGTGCAGTTTGTCCGTAACGACATACTCCCGAATTTCATGGTCCAAATCTTCCGTGGTATTGGCACCAAAGGTGACAACACTCTCTATCTTACGGTTGAGCTGTTTGGAAGGGTCGAATAATTCTTGTATCTTATGCATAACTGATTATCTTTAGAAGTTAATGGAACGGTAATTTCCATCCTGGTTATAAATACCGAGGAAAGAACGGGCAGTGCCTTGCGTTTCTCCCGGATAAAGCACCAACATTGGAATCTGAATCTGGTTGTAGATATTGTTCTCCACAGCACCAATCATATAGAAGGGATGAAGCATCTCCACATCCCGGATAACCAAGAGCGGATTTTCTTCTTCAGCCAACAGCTGGTCTTGCTTCTCCAACAGGGCTTTCTCTATATACCTGTCGTTCACAATAGCCTGTTTGATGCTATTATAGAGTTCTGGCTCTTCCACATCGGGGTCGATCCAAATATCCAGATAGTCATTCGTATTGATAAACCTATCAATGACTAGCCCCATAGAAAACTCATGGGCATGAAATCCCATGTATTCCGCCTTTGGTTTCAGAAACGAGTCAATCAATCCTCTAACCACGAAGGCATCCTCGGGCTGATATACCATATATACAATAGGGCTGTAGCCAGTAGGCGACAACTTGCTTGGCGACTTCAGGTAATCCAAAGCCCTTTCTATCTTATTCTCATAATGTAGCATCAATAAATTCCTCCATCGTTTGATAGTTCCACGAAATGGTGAGCAATTCGCCCGAGCACTGGGCAATATAGCCACCCTTGATATTCATATCCATGATGCGATCCCGCAAAGTGTATTTGTCCAACCCAAACAACTGCCAATCCTCATGATTCCAAATTGCCATATCTGAAAGACCAGCGAAATGAAGTTCATGCATTATGTAGAGCAATACAAAATTAGAGATTTCATAAGGTAAGAGTTCTCCATTGCGAGCCACAAAACCAAAATCCACCAACACAGCCTTTATATAAGAAGCCTGTCGTTTTTGTATGCTTTCTCCCCACTTCGCCTTTCCTTCATCTACAATGCCCTTAATAAACATAGTGATTCGATCACGTTCCAACTTTTGTGTCTGATTCACACGCAAAACATTCAATTCATTCACTATAAAATCATACATAACGGCATTCTCTCTTGCACAGTAAAGCATCAATAACTGTTTAAACTGAGATAACAGCAAACCTTTTTTTCGGATGGCACCCAACCACAACATTACATGAGGTTCATGCTTCATGAAGCGAGGATAGAATACCAATTTGACGATGTCCATGCTACGCATGTCAGAACATCTACTAAGCAAGTTTTGCTCATGTACACATTGGGCGAGAGATTCCCTTGTCGTATGCTCATCACATACGGACAACAACGTAAGTGTTTCCTCTATCAGTCCACACCCCTTAGCCAATGCAATCGTATATTTCGTATTCCTTGTCATTGCATATATGGGAATGATTTGACATTCTCCTGAAACGAATATCTATAATGAGAGGCACACAGACGCAAGAGATTGTCGATTTCATCTTGCCGATAAACTCCAATAGGAACAGTTGTAAAGCAATGGTCTGTCGCAATTGTATCCATACTCTGCAGATAAGCATCCGCATCGTCACCAAGACTTGCAACATCCATTTTTTCTTTTTTCAGATAGTCCATGATCATCCTTTCTACCTGTGCCGGCAGCTTAAAGAGATAAAAGACGCCACCCAAGAACATACCATGAGCTTTGCGCATTAGTTCCATCACTAGATTATAATAGGCGATATTACCAGATTTTGGGAAAATATAATTCATCATTTCAGACGCACCACTTTGGTCTACGCCTTCCCAAAATCCTGCTTTCACACCAGCCTTATATACAGCCATGCGCATTTTGATTATATCATAGATATTCTGTTCTGTCATGTTAGTTGTTTTTGATAATTATCACTTTTTCGTTTACTGAAGGATTGCTGGAATTCAGCAAGTCCTTGATGTCCACACCGAGCAATTCGGCAACCTTTCTTAAGGTCACCAAATCAGGTTGAGAAGAATTTGTACACCACTTGGAAACTGTTGCTGGGTCTTTGCCCAATTGTTCAGCCAGCCATTTATTAGTTTTCTTCTTCTCAACCAAGACTACTTTTATGCGATTTATATCCTTCATCGTTTTCTTTTTTATTGCGTTAAACGCAAATATAAGGATTTTATTTAAAATTACACTTCTTTATCTACATATTATAGGAAAGTTTAACGATTCGTCTACTGTAACCACTTTTGTTTCTTTCGTTTCCATCCTGCCAGGTTTTACTTTTCCGTTTCTACTTCACACTACACAAGACTCTTGCAACAATATGATATACTGCTATTTACGACAGTGCAATACCCCCTCTTACACTACACACGTCTTAACGTTCTGTTTATCAACATATTCTATCACATCAAGTGTAATGTGAAGTAGAAAAGAGCATCTGTGCTTCTGAGAATTACGAAACGAGCATCTATCCCGAATTACGCTGACTATGCAATCTGCTTTGCCTAGTTATGGCATAAAATTGCCCTCTTTCAAGGCAACATATTGCCATGACCAGGCAAAAAAAGATATAAAAGCATCGTCGTACAACAAAAGGGCATATAGCCGTACAACTAAAAGATATATGGTCGTACAACTAAAAGGTATGTAGTCGTACGGCTAAGAGGTGTACACTCGTACAACTAAGCAGGTTGTAGTTGTACGATTAGAAGGCGATGCCACTAGGCTCAGCAGAGTTGCTGACTGCAGTCAGCAGACGTGCTGACTAGGCTCAGCACGTCTGCTGAGCCTAGTGGCAACATTCAAGAAGCTATATACTAGCACCACAGAAGTTATATTCTCAAACCACAGAAGAAGCATCCACACCTTGCAAAAGCAGCGTTTTTGTTTCCTTAAGGGAAAATATTTGTTCCCTTAAGGGAAACTGCATGTTTCATTAAGGAAACATTTTCATAGGATGCTGACAAAAAAAACGGGTGCATTCCGCTTTTTTGACGAAATACACCCATCTATATTTATTAATGTATATAATACTAGGATTATTCTACATCATTGTTGTGATCCAAAGAGTCATTGAACTCCTTAGGAGCCTGCTCATCATTACGATGCTCGTAACGACGTGGCTGACGAGCTGGACGCTCACCACGACCCTCATGACGGTCATCACGACGACCGCGACGCTCACCACGCTCTGGACGTGGACGACGCTCACGCTCTACATAACCCTCTGGCTTCTCCATCAACACACGGTGAGAGAGCTTGTACTTGCCAGTCTTAGGATCAATCTCCATCAACTTCACCTTGATCTTGTCGCCTTCCTTGA